>BTQS01000029.1:0-14579 GCA_036985995.1 Acidimicrobiia bacterium | reverse complement strand
GCGACGCCCTCGATCACTGCGGCAGCCGCCACCTCACCACCGAGCAGAACGAAGTCTCCGAGGGAGATCTCTTCATCGATGAAGTGCTCGACGACGCGCTCGTCTACGCCTTCGTACCGCCCACATACCAGGGTGATATCTGTCAGGCCCGCAAGCCTGTCGAGCGTTGTCTGAGTCAACGGCTTCCCGGCTGGTGTGAAGAAAATCCTGTGTGTCTCGGCGAGCGGCTCGAGCGTTCTTGCCAACGGTTCCACCATCATCACCATCCCGGCCCCACCTCCGAACGGGGCATCGTCGACCTGTCGGTGGACACCTTTGCCATGGTCTCGAGGATCGTACAGCGAAACCTCGAGGTGACCCTCAGAAATCGCTCTTCCGACGAGCGAGACACGCAGCGGCGAGTCGAAGTACTCGGGAAACAGGGTCACGATATGGACGCGCATCGTCATCGTTGGTCATGGTTGGGCCGCAGAGCGGCAACGAGCAACAGGGCTGTCTGATGGGCGATCGAATCAACCTCTCGAGTGGGCTCAAGTGAGCTCATCACAACTTTGCCACCGGTCATGATGATCTGCTCCATCATCCGACCTGCGAGCTGTGGTGGTATCTCACGGAATGCGCCCGATGCCACACCCTTGCGATACACGATCGCGAACTCGGAAGCGAGGCCCTCATGAGCCTCTGAGATAGCGCGCTGTGCTTCGGGACTGAGACGCGGAACCTCGGTGTGGAGGATCAGACCGAGGTGATCGGTCCCGACGAACTGAACCATTCCGTATGCAAGGGCATACAGACGCTCAGCCGGAGGCAAGGCGGAATCCACCGACTGGAGGATGTCCTGAGTCATTGGAGGCAGATCCCTTCGAACCAGTTCCACGAGGACATCTTCCTTCGATGCGAAGTGCTCATAGAACGTCGTTCGACCGATGCCGACGGCTGCGGTGATGTCGGCGTGCGACATATCCGAGTAACCGAGCTCGGCGATGAGCTCTCTCGCAGCATCGAGCATCTCTGACCGAGCACCGGTCGCCGTAGAACGTGACGCCATGCCCGCAAGGGTACTTCGCTCGCCCGTCCAGAGTTCCGACACTGTGTCGAGAACTCGCTATTCGATCGTGAGTCCAACTTCGATCGGTTCGTAGGTCGTCGATCTCCTCATCGGATTTCTGTCCAGGTCCGAGATCACGTTTTGGAAATCGACAACGGACACCTCCGTACCGTGGGACGCTCCCGCAGCGCGCGATATCGACTCGTCCATGAGGGTGCCGCCCATGTCGTTGCAGCCCGACCGCAGAAGTGCCTCAGCACCGTCGAGCCCGAGTTTGACCCAGGACGCCTGGATGTTGTCGATGAGGCCGATGAACGCGATTCGTGCGACCGCGTGGATCAAAATGACCTCGTCCCATGTTGGACCCGGCCGTGACTTTCCCTGTAGCCAGATCGGTGATCCCATGTGAACGAACGGGAGTGGTACGAATTCGGTGAAACCCCCCGTACGCCGCTGGATCGCTCGAACCACTTCGATGTGGTTCGCCCACGAACGGGGGCCATCTACATGTCCGAACATGATCGTCGCCGTCGTCTGAAGTCCGACCTCGTGCGCGGTGACCATGACGTCGGCCCACTGAGCGGTGCGGATCTTGTCCGGGCACAGCGTCACCCTGACGTCGTCGTCGAGGATCTCGGCTGCGGTGCCCGGAAGCGTTCCGAGCCCGGCATCCTTGAGTCGCACCAGGAACTCTCTCACGCTCAGCCCTGCCGTTGCTGCGCCCTGCCACACCTCGAGCGGGGTGAAGCCATGGATGTGGATGTCGGGAAGGTCCGCTTTGATCGCCGTAACGAGATCGATGTAGAACTGACCGGTGAAATCGGGGTGGATGCCACCCTGGAGACATACCTCCGTTGCGCCGACCTGCCACGCCTCCCTGGATCGCTCTACCACTTCATCGATAGACATCAAGTACGGCTTGCCTCGCAGATCGAGTGACCGTGGCCCCTTGCTGAACGCGCAAAAACCACACTTGAAGTAACACTGATTCGTGTAGTTGATATTGCGGTTCACGACGAAGGTCACCGCGTCACCGACTATCTGCTCGCGTAGAGCGTCGGCGACGTCCGCAATAGCCTCGACATCAGCCCCGTGTGCTGTGAGGAGGATCTCGACTTCGTCTCGGGTTGGGGCTTCGCCTTCGAGGGCTCGCTCGAGAATCCCGGCGATCTCAGTGGATGCATCGGTCAGCTGCGCCGCAGCGCGCTCACGCCACGCCTGATCCGGCCAGGCCGTCGAGATCCTTGACTCTGGCTGGGGCGTGTCCATGTCCTTGCCGGGCGCCCAGCCAGAGCGCGGACGCGCGCGACCCGAGCCATCGATCTGGTTCAAGTAGGCACTGAACGCACCCGCATCGAGGGCCGCGGCGACCTCGTCATAGCCCATGTCGATAGGAAAGGCAGTGCGCTCCACGAGACATCCCTGTGGTAGCGCATCGCGCAATTCGCCGATGCTCTCGCTGTCCCACCCGCGAAGCAGGAGGTCGCTTGCACCCTTGTCAATCGCCTCGACCGCGTCGTTGACGGTGTCGACGAACACGGAAACAGCAGTTGCTCCACCAGGCAATCCGGTCATCTGAGCAGCTTCCGCGACCCGGCTACGTGAGGTACGGAGAAAGGCCGCACGAGAGAATACGATCGCCTCCATGACGCCCATACGATCACCGTTGTCGGTGACCGTGATGCGCCATCCCGCAACACCCCTCCTGGTGAGTGCGGAAGCCATTGAGGGGGGCACCACGTAGGCGGGAGATTCGATTTCGGGCGAACCGCTCGCAAGGAGTAATCCGCCGCGCTGGGCGCTCTCGATGTCCGTCAACGCCGGAGCGCCTACCTCTGCGACGAGCGTCCCCTCGTTCCGTCGCGTCGACGCCCAGATCTCATTGACACCCGATGCGGGCCGAATCTGGAGAAAGGTGACTCTGTTCATCCGACACCTACTTCGTTGGGGAGGTCGGCGAGCCCATCGCTCGTCGCACGGTTGAGCACGTGAGGGAGAAGTCCACCATCTATCCATTCAGAGTCGATGAACTCGGGATACACCGGGAGTCGTGGCTGCAAAGTGAACCCTGCCGAGGCCGTCACGGACTGGAGTTTGTCGAGGTGCGGCCACGGTGCTTCCGGGTTCACCCAATCGATCGTCAACGGGCTGACGCCTCCCCAGTCGTTGATCCCTGCATCGATATAGACCGGGAAGTCGTCCGTGAGGTTCGGAGGCACCTGGACGTTGGCCTCAGCACCGAGGACGATCCTTGCAAGCGCCACGACCCGCACGAAATAGGGAATCTCCGGCTCGGGGGCGAAGCGCATCCTCGTGTCCGCTTTGGCCCGGAAGTTCTGGATGATGAACTCCTGGATGTGCCCAGACTCGCGCTGTAGGTCGGCGAGCGCGAAGAGGCTGTCGACGACCTCTGCCGGGGTCTCACCGATGCCCACCAGGATGCCTGAGGTGAACGGCACCATCTGTCGACCTGCTTCTCTG
Source organism: Acidimicrobiia bacterium (assembly GCA_036985995.1). Lineage (GTDB taxonomy): Bacteria > Actinomycetota > Acidimicrobiia > Spongiisociales > UBA5794 > JAMBLL01. Next base: position 11,050 of record BTQS01000029.1, on the reverse strand, counting down.
ATCGTTTCGACGCGAACGGACGGCACCTTGTCTGGGCAATCGTGGTGGGGCATTCCCGGTTCGGTGAGACGATCGGAGATGTTCTCGAGCATCAGCCCCATCGACACATTCGTCGGTCTGAGCGAAGCGATGTCGCCTGCGGTCATGATGCCGGGGTTAGCGTGGGGGAAGAGCCTCGATTCTGAGCGGATCAGTTCGGACATCGCGACGACGTAGTCGATCGTCGTGTCGAATCCATGTGCCGTGAGAAATTCCTTCGCCTGGGGCCACCTGGCTTCGGGCTTGTCGCCGAGCGTCAACAATGCCTCGGTGCAGTCCAGTTCGTCTCCGGCCTTCACGATCGCTCGAACGTCGTCGGGGGTCAGGTACTGCCCTCCTGCACCGGGCGGCTTGACAAAGGTGCAGTAGGTGCACGTATCGCGGCACAGGGTCGTGATCGGAACGAACACCTTGCGCGAGTACGTGATCGTGCGCCCGTGGCCTTCATCACGGAGCCTCGCTGCCTCGGTGAGGAGCCCCTCCGCTGGTGTGGACTCCGTCAGATACGCGACCGCGAGGTCGCGGTCAACCGTTGCCGTGTGCATTTCGAGACAGTATCACCGCCACGACGCGTCGATGACGCAGGACGAGGCCACAGCACGATGCCTCGCTCACAGGGCCTGTGCATCATCGATCGGGTCAACGGCGAGACGATTCGGCCCGTCCTCGGGAGCCAACGTAGGGAGGCCGGCAGCATCAGGGACGTCGCGTTCGAGATGACGCAGAGGCGGGTACACCCACGAAAGTCCGGCCATCAGGACCGTGTACACGCCAATCGCCACGAAGAACAAGCCGTACCCGCTCCCCTCACCCCTCCCGAACCTCCCCTGGAGCACGGTGCCCAGGGCCGAATCACCGGTCATGAGCGGCACGAACACTCGGTCGGCGAGCGGGCCTGCGACTGCTAACGCGATCGGAGTCGTCGCCTGACTGATCATCATGCGTACCGAGAAGACCTTGCCCTGTACGTCGGGCTCCACCTTCGAGAGCCAGATCGATTGGCTCATCGCCTGGGAGAGCGGCACGACGAACATCCCGATCCACAGGGCGGCAACGACGACAAACAACGATGTCGTTGATCCCAGGAGGATCAGCATCATCCCGAGCGCGATGATGGTGAGAATGACTCCGAGCACCCGCTTGCTCGTGCCTTTCCAGGCTGAGGCAACGATCGACCCGACGAGCATCCCCGTCGCACCGAGTGAGAGAGCAGTCCCCATCGTCGCTTCTGACGTGAACGACAACATGTACGCGATGAAGATGGGCGAGATGAGCCCGAACGACAGATTCACGCCGGCGAAGAAGACAAGTAACGCGAACAACCCGTGGCGTTTGAAGACGTAGCGGAACCCGAACAAGGACTCCTGCAAAAGCGATCCGCTCGCCTCCTCGCCCACCTTGGACTTCGGCGGTCTCGGGAATCTGACGTACAGCAGGGTCCCGATAGCGAACGTGAACGTGACTGCGTCGATGATCAACAGCGTGATGACACCACCCGAAGCGACGAGAACGGCTCCAAGGAACGGAGCGACGAGCTGTCCCGCAGCCTCGGCCATCTGCACCATGCCTGAGGCCTGCGAGTATCGCTCCTTCGGCACGAGCAACGTCGTCGCAGCTTGATAGGCGGGCCATTGGAATGCCTGGAACGAGGACGACACGGCGCCAACGACGATGAGCACGCCGAGCGACATAGTGCCGGTCATGAAGGCGATGGCGATCACGATGGTCCCGAGACCCGACGCTCCATCTGAGATGATCATCGCCCATCGCCGATCCCACCGGTCGACGTATGCGCCGGCGACCGGAGACAGCACAATCCTTGGGAGGGTCGTTGCGAGCAGCATCATCGAGAGGTCTGTCACGGAGCCGGTATCGAGGAACACCCATATGCTCAATCCGAACCAGGTCAATCCGCTTCCAACGAGTGAGATGAGCTGACCGAACCAGACGATCAGGAATGTCCGGTACCTCTGCTTCATATCAAGGGCGTCTGGTGCTTCCTGGTGCGGCGTCTCGGGCATCGCCGCTATTGTCGGGATTTACCGACCATATGTCAAGTCATGGATTCTTCGTAGTCATCGGTATCGTCTCGACATGCTTCGGTTGACGACACCCATCCTCTTCTTCTTGATCGCCGCGGCGTGCTCGCCAACGTCCCCGCAAGCGTCGACAACAACTACCCCACCGCCTTCGTCGACCACAACGACGAAGGCAAGGACGGACGACATCTGCGTGACCGGCGACCTGGCGTTCGGTACGGATGGATTGATCGCGGCCATCGGCGAGGACGTGGGCGACGCTTCCAACATCGACCGCATACGGTGGGACGGCGCCGGAACGTGCGGACGGATCACGATCGGCTTCACGAACGAGGACGGTGCTCCGGCAACGACCATCGGGCCGACGGGCGTGTCGGTGTTGAGCTTCGCCGGGATCGTGCGCATCGTGGTGCCGCCCGAGATCACAACGACCGCCGTCGCCGACACCTTGTTCGAGGGCTCCCTGGCGCAAAGGGCCTACGTCGTACGAGACATGTCTGGAGGTTTCACGATCGATATCCAGGGCGCCGAGGGCATACCCATCCAGGCGCGTGCGTTCGCGACGACGTCCCCGGCATCCCTCGTAGTCGACATCGCTCGAGGCCCTGGACCATCTGTACCTGCCGGAGTCACCGCATCGACGACTGCTGTCGTGATCACACCGGTACCCGGACCGAATCTCTACCCGGTGACGACGGAGGGATACGCCGCACCCGGGCTGGGATCGATTCATCTGCTACTCGATGGCGCCGATGGAGTAGAGCAGGATCGTTCGATAGCTCTCGACGGCTCTCCTGATGCCTGGCAAGCGTTCCGAGCCGTGACGCCGGACGGTCCCTCTGGTCAAGTCATACTGTTCGTCGGGACCGTCGATGCCAACGCCCGACCCCTCGAGGGAGCAACGATCTCGATCGACCTCCCCTGAAGACGCATGCCCTGAAAACAGGCGAAACGGGCCGTCCGATCATCGCGTTCACAGATACGTGTGCGTACAGTGCGGTGGGAGGATCACATGACGAAAGAACTGACCTGGTTCGAAGTAGGCCCAACTGAGATGATCCACGTTGGTGAGGTCACGGTTGTTCAGGCCGGTCACCATACAGTGGCACTCTCGCGGACCGAAGAGGGTTGGGGGGCGATCGCAAACCGGTGCCCCCATCAGGGTGGGCCCCTCGGTGAAGGCCTCATCGAAGATTGCTGGCTGATCTGCCCATGGCACGGATGGGAGTACGATCCCGTCACCGGAGAAACACCCGGGCCGTTCGATGACAAGGTCGATGCCTACGTCGTCGAGGTCCGGGATGACCGCGTGCACGTCGGGGTGCGTGAGCCGGAACATCACGACGAAACGCTGATGACGCAGCTGGTCGACCGCCTCGTCGAAGGAGGCGTCGACGCCGTGTTCGGCATGGTCGGGCATTCGAATCTCGGATTCGCCGATGCCCTCCGAGGTGCAGAGCTCGAGGGTCGGCTGCGCTTCATCGGCATCCGCCACGAAGGCGCCGCGGCGTTTGCCGCGTCGGCCTACGGCAAGCTGACGGGCAAGCCTGCGGTGTGCTTTGCTATCGCCGGGCCCGGAGCGACCAATCTCTATACCGGCATGTGGGACGCGAAGCTGTCGACGACTCCCCTCCTTGCGATCACCGGCCAGATACCGACCCGCCAGCTTGGTACGAGGGCGTTCCAGGAGGTACCCCTCGGCAAGGCGCTCGGGGCCGTAGCCGGCTGGTCGAAACGCCTCTCGGCGAGCGATGGGCCAGAGGTGGCGACGAGCATGATCACGTATGCGACCACGCAACGCGATGTTGCCCACCTCATCCTGCCAGACGATGTCCAGGCTCTGCCTGCCGTTGAGGACACGCCGCGATCTCCGACACCTTCCCCCAACCGGCTCACGCTGACCGCTCCAGACACAGAGCGCATCGCGCAGCTCATCGCCGACGCGAAGAATCCGCTCTTCGTCATCGGTCGTGGAGGTGCACCGTCTGCTCAACGGATCCTCGCTCTCGCCGAGAAGATCGATGCTGCTGTTGCAACCACGTTCCCCGCCAAGGGCTCTATTCCTGAACATCACCCGCTTGCGACCGGCGTCCTCGGACGTTCAGGAACACCTGTGTCGGCAGCGATGCAGACACGATCGGATCTCATCGTCGTTTTCGGTGGCGGCATGGCGCCTCATACAGGCATCACAGACAAGCGAACGGTGGTGCGAATCGATGTCGATGTGCTCGCGTCCCTACGGAACTCTTCCAATGTCGCGGTCTTCGCACTCGCCGACGCAGGTGAGGCTGCCGATGCGCTTGCTTTGGTCTGCGGGCCGGTCGACCGCCCCGACCTGCGAGCCTGGCTCTCCGATCGATGGGAGTGGTGGCGGGCGCGGAAACTCTCTCGTCGAGAGGTCGACGTCGACGGACGACTGACCAACGCCGGGGTCTTCCACGAGCTCGCTAGACAGATACCGTCTGACGCCATCGTGTCACTCGACGTAGGGAACACGACGTACTCGTTCGGGAGATATTTCGAAGCGGACGGCCAGCGGGTCGTGATGAGCGGATGGCTCGGATCGATCGGCTACGCCCTCCCTGGTGGGATCGGAGCCGCCGTTGCCTACCCGGAAAACACCATCGTTGCGATCGCCGGTGATGGTGGCTTCGGCCAATACGCCATGGAGCTCGCCACCGTTGCGAAGTACGACCTCAACATCAAGGTCGTACTCCTGTCAAACGATGAGCTCGGCAAGATCACAGCGGAACAGCAGCTCGCCGGAACCCATGTCTGGGCAACGTCGCTGAAGAACCCTTCCTGGGCCACCATGGCGACCTCCCTGGATCTCTTCGGTCGTCGCGTCGAGACCCCGGACGAGCTCTCAGACGGCATGCAAGCCCTCTTCGCCCACGACGGACCCGGGTTGCTCGAGATATCCAGCAGCCGCTTACAGTATTGAAACTTCCCGTCTGCCGTCCTCCCTTCAGGGGGGACAAGCGAGCCCGCGAGCGAGGGGGGTCTGCGAGCCTGCGAGCCCGGAGTGGCTGGTATCACCCTGCTACATATTCCTGCGATATCTTCCACCCACCTCGAAGAGCGCCTGTGACAGCTGGCCGAGGGAGCAGAGCTTCGATGCCTCGAGCAGCTCTTCGAAGATGTTGCCACCCCTGAGGGCAACCTCCTGAAGGCCGGCAATCGCGCGGGCCGCAGCGTCGGGATCTCGCTCGTGGAGCGACCGAAGATCACCGATCAGCTGTTCCTTGTCCTCATCGGTGGAACGGATCACTTCATGTGGACGCACGAACGGGGACCCATCCTTGGAGAGGAAGGTGTTCACGCCGATGATCTCGAGCTCGCCCGAGTCCTTTCGGCGTTCATAGCGAAGACTCTCCTCCTGGATCTTGGAACGCTGGTACATCGTCTCCATAGCACCGAGCACACCTCCCCGGTCGGTGAGCCTGTCGAACTCGGTCAGGACCGCTTCCTCCACCAGGTCCGTGAGTTCCTCGACGATCGTCGACCCCTGGAGCGGGTTCTCGCTCCTGGCGAGCCCCAACTCCTTGTTGATGATCAACTGGATCGCAAGTGCCCTGCGAACCGAGTCCTCGGTCGGTGTGGTGATCGCCTCGTTGTACGCATTGGTGTGAAGCGAGTTGCAATTGTCGTAGATCGCGTACAACGCCTGGAGCGTCGTTCGGATGTCGTTGAACTCGATCTCCTGGGCATGCAGCGATCGGCCGGATGTCTGGATGTGGTACTTCAGCTTCTGTGAACGCTCAGATGCGCCGTAGAGATCGCGCATCGCCTTCGCCCAGATGCGCCGAGCAACACGGCCGATGACCGCGTACTCCGGATCGAGGCCGTTGGAGAAGAAGAAGCTCAGGTTCGGGGCGAAGTCATCGATGCGCATCCCCCGTGATAGAAAGTACTCAACGAACGTGAAACCGTTAGCGAGCGTGAAGGCGAGTTGGGTGATGGGGTTCGCCCCCGCCTCCGCCATGTGATATCCGGAGATCGAAACCGAGTAGAAGTTTCGCACCCCGTGCTCGACGAAGTACTCCTGGATGTCACCCTGCATCGACAAGGCGAACTCGGTGGAGAAGATGCAGGTGTTCTGCGCCTGATCCTCCTTCAGGATGTCTGCCTGGATGGTTCCGCGAACGCTCGCGATCGTTTCGGCCTTGATCTTGTCGTACACCTCTCGTGGCAGCACGTCGGCTCCGGTCACGCCGAGGAGCATCAACCCGGATCCGTCGTGACCCGGAGGAAGAGGAGCTCGGTACCGGGGCCTGAGAGCGCCCGACTGCTCGTAACGAGTGGCGATGGCGGTCTCGACTTCGTCGGTGAGACCGTTCTCGACGATGTATCGCTCGCACACCTGATCGATGGCGGTATTGAGGAAAAAGGCGAGCATCATCGGGGCAGGCCCGTTGATCGTCATCGACACCGAGGTCGTCGGGTCGGCGAGGTCGAACCCGGAATAGAGCTTCTTGGCGTCATCGAGGGTGGAAACCGACACGCCGGAGTTGCCGACCTTGCCGTAGATGTCGGGCCGACGGTCGGGATCGTTGCCGTACAGCGTGACCGAGTCGAAAGCTGTCGAGAGACGAGTGAACGGCACGCCGGCAGCCACGTAGTGGAAACGACCGTTGGTTTGTTCCGGTCCCCCTTCCCCGGCGAACATCCGCGTCGGATCCTCGGCCTGCCGTTTGAAAGGGAACACACCGGCTGTGAAGGGGAACCGGCCGGGGACATTCTCCTTGCGGAGCCACCGTATGCGGTCTGGCCAGCCCTCGAGCGATGGATGGATGACCCTGGGGAACGTGGTTCCCGAGAGGCTTTCGACCGTGTTGTCTACGGTGATGGTCTTGCCACGAACCTCATAGCTGATGGACGCTCCGCTGTACCGCTCGGCTTCTTCGTCCCACCGGCTGAGGTCACCTAACAGGTCGGGCAATAGCTGCGCTGTTGCAGCCGCGATGCGATCGCCGATGTCCACGTCCTGGGCGAGCTCGGCCACACGCTCGAGAGCCTGGAGGTCCCCGGCTGCTGTGGCCATCGTTTCGGTTTCCGCGTTGTACGCCCTGATGGTGTCGGTGATCTCGCTCAGATACCGGACACGACTTCGTGGTATCACGGGCTCGATCGCATCCCGGCCGCGCCTGTGAGGCACAGGCTGGAAGGTATCCGGCGCTTTGGTGAGGACCGCGTCCATGATGCGCTCATAGAGTTCCTGGGTTCCCGCATCGTTGAAACTCGATGCGATCGTGGCCACGACGGGGAGATCCTCGTCTGGAAGGTCGAACTCGGTTCGGTTTCTCCTCACCTGTTTGCGGACATCGCGGAGCGCATCTTCCGCTCCGCGACGATCGGACTTGTTGATCGCGATCACGTCGGCAAAGTCGAGCATGTCGATCTTCTCGAGCTGCATGGCCGCGCCGAACTCGGGCGTCATCACGTACACGGAGACATCCGAAGCATCGATGATCTCGGTGTCGGATTGCCCGATGCCGGACGTTTCGAGGAGGATCAGATCGAACCCTGCCGCTTTCGCTACAGATACGGCCTCCGCCACAAACGGCGACATCGACAGATTCGCCTGACGTGTGGCGAGGGAACGCATGAACACGTCGTCGCCGGACACAGAGTTCATTCGGATACGATCGCCGAGCAAAGCTCCGCCGCTTCTTCGCCGAGACGGGTCGACCGAGATGACCGCGATGGAACGCTCGGGATGGTCACGTCGGAACCGGAGGACGAGCTCGTCGAGGATCGACGACTTACCTGATCCCCCGGTGCCGGTGAAACCGACAACGGGAGCGCGCGAGCGTTCGGCGTGCTCTCTGATGGCGCTCAGTACGGAGACACTGCCCTGTGGGGCGTTCTCGGCGAGCGTGATCGCTCGCGCCATCGCTGCGTGGTCGGCTTTGAGAACGCGATCCACCATGTCGCTGCCGAGGACGGGTTGAGGATGTGTCGCCGCCGCGAGCAGGTCGTCGATCATGCCCTGAAGGCCGAGGGTGCGACCGTCGTCCGGCGAGTAGATCCGAGCGGTGCCCTCGGCGAGTAGCTCAGCGCCTTCTTCTGGAAGGATCGTGCCCCCACCGCCGCCGAAGATGACGATGTCCTCGCCGCCGCCTTCGTCGAGAAGAGCCCTGAGGTATCGGAAGAACTCCATGTGCCCACCCTGATACGAGGTGACGGCAACTGCGTGAGCATCTTCCTCGATCGCCGCCTCTGCGATGTCTGCAGCCGATCGGTCGTGCCCCAGATGGATGACCTCGGCTCCTGAGGCTTGGAGAATCCTCCGCATGATGTTGATCGCGGCATCATGTCCATCGAACAGCGACGTCGCGGTGACGATGCGAATACGCGCGGCGGAGGTCATGCGGAGAGGATAGAGCCTCAGCTGTCAGCCACGTCGGCGCTCAACCACGCATGCACCTGCCAAGACCCACACAGGATTCTGGTGTCGAGTCTTCAGCGTCTCCGCGAGAGTCGGCGGTGTCGAGTCAAGCGCCTTTGTGCGGGCGGTTGGCCTCGGTTAGTGGAGTCAACGCGTCCTTCGAGATGATGCTCGTGTGGCCGTCGTCCCACTGGACCTCGACGTAGTATTCGTCGCGAATCGTAATGACCCTGCCGGTCGCAGCGACTTGCCCGACCTTCTTCGTGAGCCGTTCAACATGGGTTCCCTTGCGAATCATGCCTCACCTCCTGGTCACATCTTGAATAGCCGCCGGTTCAAGGAGCGCAAGGTTCTGTCACCAACGATACTCAGCACGAGCAACGCCGTCTATATCGGCTACGGTTTCGGGCGATCCCCGAGGACGGAGCGCCCCGGCGCGGGACGCTGATGCGACCCATCGTTTCGACTGCTACAGAGGTGTCGGTTTGTTGGCGTTGCCCGCTCTCTTGTCCTTCTTGGCCTGGCGTTTCTCCTTCAGGCTTTTCGACGCGGCCTTCTTGCTGCTCTTTCCACCCTTGTCCTTGTTCGCCACAGTTGCATCCCCTCCTTGACCGGCTGCGATTGCTGCCGGTCTCATCATGTCACATATCGACATGACCTGGTTCTTTGACCACGAGCGTTAGACCTGCGAGAACAGACATCCCTCTCAGTCAGATCCACTGATCAGATGCTGCTGCGCATTCGTCAGTGTCATCGTGCTTGCGCCAGACGGCATCGTCCTGGATCCCGACGGCGATGTCGGGCGTGGCCATGATCTTCCTCCGGTTCGGCCCGGACACCGGCAAACGTGTCACAGTCAGTTGATACGTTGTCTACATGTTGGATGTAGCACATGAAATGCCGTTCGGATCTGGATTCGATACACCGGCTGAGTTGCTTGCTCAGCCCGTCTTTGCACCAATCCCGCCTGGTCTAGACGATATTGAACCTGGCCCTGCGCTTGCCGGGTGGTTGGCCTCGATCAACGTTGCTGATGTATCCGGGTTCGACCGGATTGTGGTGTTGCGTGCCCATCAACGTATGGCGTCGCACTATGCCGCTCACGTCTATCGCGACATGACCGCAGTAACGGATGTCATGGCTGACGAGGCTCATGATCCGGTGGATGCAGCCGGGGCTGCAGCGGCCGAGATCCGTGTCGCGTTGCATCTGACGCGTCGCGCCACGGACGTCGAGTTGTCGTTCGCCCTGGGGCTCATGCGACGCCTCCCTCGGCTCGCCGAAATGTTGGCAGCAGGTGTGATCGATGTCCGTCGTGCAAAGACGATCGACCGCAACACGCTGCACCTCCCGGTAGCCACAGCACAAGCTGTGGTGGACCAGATCGCTGATGTTGCAGCCGAGCTGACGACAGGCCAGCTGGCTGCGCGGATACAGAGACTGTGTATCGACGTAGATCCTGACGATGCGAAAGATCGCTACGACACGGCTGTCGTTGATCGTCGCGTCGTGTCGGATCCAACCACGTCGGGTACGGCGCATCTGATGGGTATGGATCTGCCACCCGACCGGGTTGCAGCGATCACAAAACGTATCAATGAGATCGCGAAGCATCTGCGTGGACACGGTGAGTCCCGCACCATGGACCAGCTACGAGCAGACATCTTCCTCGACATCCTCGGCGGTACGATCCACACCGCAAGCTACAAGACTGCGGGCAAAGCAGTCGTTGATATCTCGGTCGATCTCACAACCCTCATTCAGCTCGCAGACCATCCAGGCGAACTAGCCGGGTATGGCCCGGTCATTGCCGACATCGCACGCCACGTCGTCGACGACCAATACGACGCCGAATGGCGGGTCACCGTCACGAACCCAGACACCGGCCGACCAACCCACACCGGGATCACAACCAGGCGACCGAGGGCGGCTCAACGTAGACGGATCGAAGCACGTGACCGGACCTGCGTGTTCCCCGGATGCCGTATGCCGGCCATCGGGTCAGATCTCGACCACACCACGAGTGTCTATGACGGCGGACCGACCAGCGACGACAACCTCGCACCGCTGTGCCGCAACGATCACTGCATCAAGCACGCATACGGCTGGACTTACCGACGGCTCGAGGACGGAAGATACGAGTGGACCACCAAACTCGGACAGACCTACACGACCGTGCACAGCGCCAGGCGACCCCCGTGATGAGGGCCGGCCACAACAGCCCGCCAACATCGCGTATCCGAGCTACTCGACCAGACCGCTACTCGACCAGACCGCTACTCGACCAGACCAATAGGAAGATCGACTGTGATTCGCCGCATGACCATGTCCACATCGGGTACCAGCGGATCGACAAAGGGGACCTCTGCCCGCTTTCCATCGGGGGTTTCTACGACAAGCCGATCCTGTGCAGCGCCGACCACCACGTCCGTCACACGACCGACGCTCTGTCCGTCGATGTCGACGACCTCGCACCCAACCATGTCCTCCACCCACCACTCGCCCTGCTCGAGTTCGCGGCGCTGGGACCGCTCGATCACGAACTGGCTGCCCACCAACGCCTCTGCCTCGTCGCGAGACT
>BTQS01000028.1:0-14623 GCA_036985995.1 Acidimicrobiia bacterium | reverse complement strand
CGACAGGGCTGACTGCCACAGTCGATTCCCCAGAAACGATCGAAGGTCCCGATGCGACGGGTGACACGGTCAGCGGCGATGCGTCGCAACCGCTTCCCACACCGTCATCACTCGAGCCATCGCCGACCGTCGAATTCGACTACGACGACTACTACTACGGAGTCAGCGGCACCACTCACAGGCCTGAACCAGTATCGGCACGGATCGAGCCCACCAAGAAGAAGCCACGGAGCAACAGCGCGCTCTTCTTCCTGGGAGCGCTCGCAGCGGGGGTGCTTGGATCGCTCATCACCCTCGGTGTACTCACCGCAACGGGAACCTTCAGCGATGCCGAGATTCCGACTTCCACCACCATCGCGACGGCGGCACCCACCGCGACCACACCCCAGGCTCCGGTAACGAACAACATCATCAACGACATCGGCAGTGCTGTGAACCCGACAGCGGTCGCGCTCAAGGTCGTACCGTCGATCGTCACAGTCAGCGTGTTTCAGCAGGGAACGGGAGACAACGCGGCCCCCCTTCCCACAGGCTCAGGCTCGGGTGTCGTCATCAGTAAGGACGGGTACATCGTCACGAACCATCATGTGGTCGTAGATGCGACCGACTTCGAGGTCACATTCGAGGATGGAAGGGTCTACACGGCTCAGCTCATCGGTAGCGACGAGCTGACCGACATCGCCGTCCTGCAGATCTCATCCGATAATCTCGTGCCGATCGAGACCGGGTCCTCCGAAGTTCTGGCCCTCGGAGATCCGGTGATCGCCGTCGGGAATCCGCTAGCCCAAGCCGGTGGCGTATCGGTCTCCTCCGGCATCGTGTCGGCATTCAACCGCCAAGTCGACTTCGGTAATGGGTCATCGTTGTTCGGGATGATCCAGACAGACGCGGCCATCAACAGCGGCTCATCCGGAGGGGCCCTCGTAAACGCAGAAGGCAAGTTGGTAGGCATCACCTCGGCGATCGGCGTATCACAAGCGGGTCCCGAAGGTATTGGGTACGCGATCCCCGTCGAGCTGGTGAAGCGCATCACCGATGAGATCATCGAAACAGGCGACGCTATACACCCATTCCTCGGTGTCACAATCGGAACGTACGTCGACGAAGCACCCGACGGAGCCACCGTCCCAGCAGGTGCCGACATCCAAACGATCGAGGGAACCGATTCTGCGGCAGGCCAAGCCGGCCTCCAGGCGGGAGACATCATCATCCAGATCGGAAACAAGCCGATCAGGAACCAAACCGACCTCATCCTCGCCGTGCGTCTGTACCGTGTGGGTGACAAGGTCGAGTTCAAAGCGCTCCGCAACGGCGAATCGATGACGTTCAACGTCGTGATGGGACAGCGGCCCGCAAAATTCGGAGGATGAGCCCGATGTACGGGATGGACGACGAAGGGATCTTCGAACAGCTGTTCAAGATGCTCCAGTCGTCCGGTCCGGTCAACTGGAAATTGGCAAGGGAAGTCACGAAGAGCCTTGCCGGGCACCCGGATCCGGTCGATCCCGTCGTAGCGGAGGAGTACAGAGAACTGGCCCATGTCGCCGAGGTGCGGATTTCAGCGGCGACGACCCTTCCTTCCCCGGCGCCCGGTGAGCTGAACCCAACCGATCGCGCAACATGGGCTGCCGAGAACCAGCAATCATTCCGAATACTCGTCGAACCGCTCGCTGAGAAGTTCTCGAACCTCACCGGCGATGCGGGTATACCAGGCCTGGGAGAGTCTTCAGGCATGGATGCCATGCTCGCTCCGCTCGGGCCGGCCCTCCTTGGTATCCAGGCAGGGACAATGGTCGGTTTCATGTCCCACCGGGTTCTGGGCCAGTTCGACACGGGCATTCCGGCGATGGACCTCAATCGACCCTACGTCATCGTCCCCAACCTCGATGATTTCGCTATCGACCACGGCATCGACCATCGGCAGGTTCGCCTCTGGGCAACGTTGCACGAGGTCGCGTTCCATCGCATCATGGCCGTCGAGTGGATTCGGGGTCGGTTCGTGAACCTCGTGGAGGCGTTCTACGACACCGTAGCCATCGATGCCTCAGATCTCCTTGGAAAGCTCAGCGGAGCCATGGGCGACCCGGCCGAGCTTCAGCGGATGTTCGGCGAGGACGACACGGGCGGTGCAGGGTTGATCAAAGGAACGTCGGATCCGGAACGACTCGCCGAGCTACAGGCATTCACCGCGTTCATCGAGGGCTACGCAGACAGGGTCGTCGCCCTGTCAGGACGCGAGCTCGTTCCGAACCTCGAGCGGATCGAAGCCGCGTACAACAGGCGTCGGACAGAGCCAGACCAAGCCGAGCAATTCCTCCAACAGTTCGCGGGTCTCGACTTACAGCGCCAACGTGCGATCGATGCTCGAGCATTCTGCGATGACGTCGTTGAACGCTGGGGCGAGAACGCCCTCGTGAAGGTATGGGATGATCCAACCAACCTGCCGACTCTCGATGAGCTCACCGATCCCATCGGATGGGTAGCGAGGGTTCTGCTCGACGAGTCGGCGCTGGGCCAAGATCCCGAAGGACCGGACGCCAACGGACCAGACCGGACTGCGAAATAGCTGATCCGCAACCGATTACGCTCTCGTTCAACACCACGGCTCGTACAAGGAAGATCTATGGCTGTTCACATCGGTGATCCCGCACCCGCATTCGAACTCAAAGACCAGCAAAAGGAACCTGTCTCGCTGGACACGTTCAAGGGCACGAAGTCATTGATCGTCTTCATTCCCTTCCCGTTCACGGGTATATGTGAGGGTGAGTTGTGCGTGATCCGCGACGGTCTCGCGGAACTCAACGCCCTCGACGCGAGCGTTATCGCTGTGACGTGTGACACGATCCCCACCAACGCCAAGTGGTCCGAGATCAACGGGTTCGAGTTCCGCGTCCTGTCAGACTTCTGGCCTCATGGTGAAACCGCGAGAGCGTACGGTGCGTTCAACGAGGCGTTGGGGTGTGCCAACAGGGTGACCTACGTCCTCGATGAGGAGGGTATCGTGCGCGACATCATCGCCTCGGAGGGCCTCGGCACTGCACGCGAGTTCGACCTCTACACCAAGGCACTCGCCGCCGTTTGATGTAGCACGCTAGAAATCGCACGCAACGCGCGTGCCCCTATCATCGCGGCAATCCTCCCCCACAGATGACAGGACCTCATCCGCGCATGGAATCCGCCGAGCTTCCACAGTCGCCGTCCCCCATCGTCCGGGGTCCAAAACGCACTATCCCGCCGCTTGTTCGCGCGGTCGCGGTCATCGCCCTGCTGTATCTGTTCCTTGTCGGCGTCAAGCTGCTCGAGAGCGGTGTCGAGTCCCTCGGGTCGGGCACTGCAGGCGGGCTCTTCGATGGCATAACGAACCCGCTCGCGGCACTGTTCGTAGGCATCCTCGCAACCGTCCTCGTCCAGTCCTCATCCGTCACTACCTCGACGATCGTCGGCCTCGTCGCTGCGGGGCAACTGCCACTCGAAACGGCAGTCCCGATGATCATGGGTGCGAACATCGGCACGACGATCACGAACACGATCGTGTCCCTCGCACACGCCCGAAAATCCGAGGAGTTCCGACTCGCGTTCTCGGCAGCGACGATGCACGACTTCTTCAACCTGATCGCGGTCGCCATCCTCCTCCCTTTGGAGATCGCTACCGGGTTTCTTCAGAAAACGGCAACCTGGTTCGCCGAGCTGTTGCCGTCGGGCGCGGACGCTACCTTCAATTCACCGATCAAAGGGGCCGTCAAGTGGGGAGTAGGCCTGATCAAACCGGTGATCGAGACGATCACCTCGAGCTCCACGACGTTCGGCGTCGCATTCATCTTGCTCGGAATCGCCATCATCTTCATAACGCTCATGCTCATCACGAAGAACATGAAGGTGTTGATCGCCGCTCGCATCGAGACGTCTATCAACGTTGCCCTCGCGAAGAGCGGCATGGTCGGGATGATGGTCGGCATCCTGGTCACGGTCGCCGTTCAGTCGTCCTCTATCACCACCTCGATCCTCGTTCCGCTCGTGGCGTCGGGCATCCTGCTCGTTCGCAACGCATACCCCATCACGCTGGGTGCCAACATCGGCACAACCGTCACTGCCCTACTAGCCGCCCTCGCCACCGGTGTCGTCGGAGGCATGACCATCGCTCTCGTGCACTTGCTGTTCAACATCGTCGGGATCCTGCTCCTCTACCCCATCCCGAAGATTCGCTATCTACCAGTCACGATCGCCGAGAAACTGGCGACGCTCGCGGTCGCCAGGAAATGGCTCGCCGTCGCATACGTTGGCATTGTGTTCATAGCGATCCCGATCGTCGGTATCTTGATACTCGACTAGGAGGAACCCCGTGGTACTCGAATTCTTCAAAGGCAGCTCACAATCGCCCATCGATACGATCGAAGCGACACTGGTCCAGATGCTGTGCGCAGGAGACGACGTGTTCGTGACCGCCACAAACGCGCTGTTCGGAGGGGGCAAGTCGAAGGAGACGAAGCAAGAAGTGCGCTCAACGGATCACCAGATCAACGAGGCGCAGCAGGAAATTCGCAGGGCCCTCATGGTTCACGCAGCGGTCGGCGCCGGCGATCTGCCTCTCGTGCTCCAGTACGCGTCGATCGTCAAGGACGCAGAGCGGATCGGTGACTATGCCAAGAACGTGTACGACCTCGTCCGCTATGGAGCCGACTTCGATGCCGCGGATGATCGAGACGAGCTCGCGCGCTATCGAGATAACGTCAGTCGTCTCATCCGTGACGCCGCGGGGGTCTTCGCCAGTCATGACACCGAAGCTGCCAAGCGCCTGATCGGCAAAGCAGACGGGTTCCTCGACGACTACGACGCGCGGGTCAAGGCGGCGTATAGATCCGAGGGCACAGCATCGGACGCGGTCAGTCGTGCCCTCTACTTCCGCTATCTCAAGCGCATGACGGCCCACGTGATGAACGTGCTCACAGCACTCGTCCAACCTCTCGACCGTCTCGACTACTACGACGAGGCGAAAGAAGACAGGGACTGAGGAACAAGCGGTAGTACGTACTTCGTACTACGCAATACGTACTACGAGGATGGCTATGGACTTTGCACACACAGAACGATCGCAGCGCTACCAGGAACAGATTTCGGCCTTCATGGCAGACCACATCGACCCGGCCGAACACGCGATCGCTTCGAGAGATCCTCTTCCCGGTGAGCCGATAGAGGCTCCGCCCGAGCTCGCCGAACTCAAACGCATCGCAAAGGGGCAAGGCCTTTGGAACCTGTTCCTGCCCGACGACGAATACGGGGCAGGGCTCTCGAACACAGAATACGCGCCGCTCGCCGAGATCATGGGCCACGTCATCGAACTGGCTCCCGAAGCCACGAACTGCTCGGCACCCGACACGGGCAACATGGAGGTGCTGCACCTGTTCGGCACACCCGAGCAGAAGCAACGATGGCTTGTTCCCCTACTCGAGGGAGAGATCAGATCCAACTTCGGGATGACGGAGCCGGCGGTCGCATCTTCAGACCCTCGAAACCTCGAACTCACGATCACGGCAGACGGCGATGACTACATCGTGTCCGGCCGCAAGTGGTGGTCATCGGGTGCCATGTCCAAGGACTCCAAAGTTGCGATCGTGATGGGTGTCACCGACAAGGACGCCCCACCGAAAGCTCGCTACTCCATGATCCTCGTACCGATGGACGCCGAAGGTGTCGACGTCGTACGCGACCTTCCCGTGTTCGGCTACCACCACCGTGGCGGTCATGCAGAGGTGCAATACCACGACGTGCGCGTGCCCGCCGCCAACATCATCGCCGGACCGGGCGAGGGGTATATGATCGCCCAGGCTCGCCTGGGGCCTGGTCGCATCCACCACTGCATGCGTGCCATCGGTCAGGCCGAACGAGCGCTCGGCCTGATGATAAGTCGTGCGAAATCCCGCGAAGCCTTCGGTATGCGGGTTGCAGACCAGGGCGTTGTCCAAGAATGGATTGCAAAGGCACGATGGCGCATCGATCAGGCACGGCTGCTGGTGTTACATGCAGCGTGGCTCATCGACACACACGGCAACAGGGCTGCGACACGCGACGTCTCAGCGATCAAGGTCGTCGCTCCGAATACTGCGCTCTGGGTTATCGACAAAGCCATCCAGGTGCACGGCGGGATGGGCGTGTGCGACGACACACCGCTGGCATCGATGTGGGCCAACATGCGAACGCTACGGCTCGCCGACGGTCCCGACGAGGTCCACACCATGGTTGTGGCACGAAGAGAGATCGGTCGAGACTAGACAGCTAACAGCTAACAGCTAACAGCTAACAGCTAACAGCTAACAGCTAAGCATGCCATATCTGCTGTTGGCTGTAAGCGAGCCACCAGGTGAGCGTGCTGTCGGCTGTCCTACCCGAACAGGCGACGCCACCAGCGTGCGAACATCCCGCCTATCTCCGGGGGAGGGAGCTCGGCCAGCACCTCACGGGCATGATCCGGGGGGAGGTCGCCAACCAGAACGAAGTTGCGGTCAGCATCAGACCAGCGGAGCCGCACGTCCTGGGCTGTAGGCACCATGTCGTAAACGCCATTGTTCGTCACAAACGCCATGGGCTCTTCGAAACCAACAATCGTCGTGCGTTTGGAGATCGCGAACAAGGAGAACGAGAAGAGTCCGTCGGCGTAGAACCCCTGCTCTGAGCCTCCAGGACCGGCGAACGAATCCACGAGCTGGTACCCGGCAATTTCCGCGGGGAGCACATCGCTGTCTCTGCGCATCACGACCTCGACCGGGATCGATGACGGATCCGCCGGCTCGGCATACACGCGGTATGGCTTGAAATCGTCGAGCGAGGTTGTTCGGAAGATCTTGCCTTCGTCGGTGAAGATCTGGGAGTGGAGCACGGCACCCGACCGGCGATCGACCAGGAAGGTTGCACGAAGGAGGTCACCTTCCATGATCTCGATGCGCTCGCAGGGCCTACCAAGATGGGTCACGTCCTCCACCGCGCCGATGCGGTAGCGCTCCGAGCCTGGCACCTTACGCTGGGTCACAAAGGCGAAACCCGCGGGCGCGTCACCCATCGTCACAGCCCGACCGTTTCTGTAGACCGACCATACCGAGTTGGTTCTGACGATCTCACCGCCGCGCCAATGCTCGACCCATTGGTCGGACACCTGCGTTTGATCACCCCACACGGAAACGGTCAGTCGCGACGCGTTGTACGTCGCCTCTCTTGCTGTTTCAAGTATTGTGTCGAGTTCGCCCGCAGAGGCTGCAGGGGCAAGCAGTGTCATCGCTACGACGACCGACGTACCTAGAACCGCCGTGCGGCGCGCCAGCATCACGGTGCCGTCCCCACCGTTGACACCCGGACCGCAGATGGCACAAGTGCCACGGCTGCGTGTCGAGCGTCGAGGTCTGCGATCGTGATCGACGCAGGTTCGCTCGATGAGGCGAATGGGCCGACGGTAAACGCCAGAGCGACGGCTGCCGCTCCCGTCGCAACAGCGACCACTGTTCGGAGACGCCGATTCTTGTGCACCGACTTCTCACGATGGGCTTCGAGGAACACAGGCGATTCGAGTCCGGGCAAAGCGCGGATCGCTGTGCGGGATCGGTCCAGATCGGCGAGTTCCAGCCGGCATTCGGAACACCCATCGAGGTGTCCGGTCACGATCGGCACCTCTTCGGTCGTTAGCTCACCGTCGAGGAAGGCTGAGAGTTCCTCGCCGACGTGCACACCGGGAAGGAGATAGAGCGGCATCTCGAGGGTGGGCATCCTACGAACCGCACTCCTCACCTCTTTGAGGTGGCGGAACTCAGCGACAGCACGGAGATCCGACTCGAGAGCTGTTACCACGTCGTCGAGTTCGGCAGGGGTCAACACGCCATCGAGGTAGCACGACAGGAGGATGGAAACGCGCTCGTCGGCAGGGTTCACACCGGCCATGTCAGCAGTCCTCTCAGCGTCGAACGTCCCCGATGGATCCGTGACCGTACGGTGCCAACGGGAACCTCGGTGGCATCTGCGATCTCCTCGTAGGTAAGCCCCACGACGTCACAGAGGACTACAGCCTCCCTGAAGTCGTAGGGAAGCTTCAGCAGCGCAGACTGAACGTCATCGGACAGACGTACCGACGCGAGTACCTCATCGGGGGACGGGCTGGCACCAAGGTCTGAGTAATCGCCCTCCGGCAGCGGGCTGGTGGGACGGCGATTCTTCTTACGAACCCCATCGAGGAACGCGTTGCGGGTGATTCGCCACAACCACCCTTCGAAGGATCCGGGGGTATATGAGGACAGGCCCTTGCGGACGCGCAAGAGCACCTCCTGGACGAGATCAGCAGCATCGTCGGGATTACCTGTGAGTCGATATGCGAAGGTGTAGATCTTTCGACCGTACCGCTTCGCAACATCTTCCCAAGTCAGAGATGTGTGTTCGGCCATGGTCCCCATCTCGTGGGATATAACGACAGGATCGCCAGGGGAGTTCCTCGGTTTCTCCTAGAACACCGCTCGGCATTGCAGTCACCGAAGCGGGGTCAGGCGCAAGAATGAGCTTCGCTAGCACGCTTGAACAGAACATCGCGGATGGCGATGACGTGAACGTCTGGGCTGAGTGACGCGGTTCGCTCAGAGGGCTCCTAGACGGAGGTGTCCTCCGAGGTGTCCTCCGACTCGGCCTCGTCCTCGCCAGCCGTAGCTCCATCGTCGACGCCCTTCTTGAATTCCTTGGCCGACGCACCGAGCGAACGGGCAAGTTCAGGGAGTTTCTTGGCGCCGAACAGGAACAGAACCACGACGAGAATGATGAGGATCTCGGGCCCACCGAGGTTACGGATCATGCGGAACTCCTTTCGTACGTCCCAGTGTACCCACGGAGAGGAGTAGCAGCGACTAGCCACCTCGAATCCACCCGGGGGTGGCTCGAATGATGCCGTCAACCGAGGCTGAACGAGTCCACGAAGCCCTGGAGCCGCTCCCGCGTGATGAAGACGAGACGCTTGTCGCGCTTTTCACGCTCGTACATCGCATACGGGCTGAACTTGTCCGTTACCAGGACGGCCTGATCGGGGTTGGTCTGGACGACGCTGACGGCGAACTCAGAGAGCACCCTCTCGTCGAGTTCGGGATACGCGCCCTGCTCATGGCTCAAAATGACAAGCACGGTCGACTGACCGCCTCGGGAGACGCCGTAGATGCCTGCCTTCTCCTCAGAGCCGATCGTGAAGCCGGCCCGTCCGACATGAACGTCGTATCCGCTCACGCGCAGGAGCCCCAGAACGAGGTCCTCCAGAGTCATGGAGCCAGGGTCGACAGCGATTGCGCGCAGGTGTGCCTCTGTTGGGCCTGAAAGCTGGACGAACTCCCAGACCGGCTCGAGGGTGGTCGTATCACCGGACCGTGCAGACACCGACGTGTCGGCGATGACCGTCGCGATCGCCGCGATCGGATCGCTGGTTGGCTCGATGAGCACCTTCACGTCCGGTTCGGGGAGCACGCCGGCTTCGGGCAGATCGACCGAGCCGATCAACTCAGGCACATCGCCGCGCATCGCCGACACTTCTATGCGATGGACATCCTCGAGCGGGAGACCTTCCTCCGACTTCTCCCTCACGTACTCGACTGCGGATTCACACAGCAGATCGATGAGGTGTTGCCCGGGAGCAGCGTCCCCGAGCGGAACGCTGAACACCGTGCTAGCGGTATTCCCCTTGACGTGAAAAGCCGTCACGAGAGGCCTCGGACGTCTTGGCAACGGCAGGTCTAAGGCGATGGCGCGCTCTGCAGACTGTCCCACCGTGCGCATGGCACTGAAAGCGAACGCAGCAACAGCCACAGCGATGATGACGAGCAGGACGGTGACTGCGACGGTCAAGGGACTCTCCTTGCGGTGGTTCTCCGGATTGTAAGGGCGCTCTGCGTCAGCAGTCGGCGTCGGTTAACCAGCTTGGCGATGGCTCGCCGCGATCTGACGTTCACGCCGAATCTTGCGACGTTCGCGCTCGGACATCGCACCCCAGATACCGAACTTCTCGCTCGACACGATGGCGAACTCGAGGCAGTCGGCCAGGACTGTGCACTCGCGACAGATCTGTTTCGCGGTTCGTGTCGACGCCCCCCGCTCAGGGAAGAAGAGGTCGGGATCGGCGCCACGACAGTTGGCGAAGTCTTGCCATGACATGTCGACGCCTTCGGCCTGTAGAGCTTCGATGAGGTCTGTGAGCACCTTGTCTCCTACAACTGTGTAATTACATTAATGTGATTCAACCAACCCCGCGCGCGCGTGTCAAGCCGTCGCGCGCGCGTTTCGCGTCGTTTGTCAAGGACCCATTGCGTAGCTCGTAGTACAGAGCCTCCCATCCTCGTTTCGACACTGTTGCACAACGCCGCGATAATCACTGACATGTCCGCTGCGAGGAAGGTTCAGTGACGACCACAAGACGCGTCAAAGTTCACGACCGCCAGGGTTGGCGCTCCTGGCTCGGAGGGTTCTTCTCCTCATCGATCGGCCTCAAGTGGTTGATGGCGCTCACCGGAATCGGTCTCCTGCTCTATCTCCTCGCACATCTGCTCGGGAACCTCAAGATCTTCCTGGGAGCGAATGCGCTCGGGGAATACGAGATCGATCTGTACGCCGAGGCACTCAGGAGTCTTGGTGGAGATCTCGTACCGAGACAGTCGATCCTGTGGCTGTTCCGTATCGGCCTGACCGCCATATTCGTCCTTCACATCTACGCCGCCGCTGAATTGACGAGGAGGAACGTCGCAGCGCGTGGGCGCGGCCGTTACGAAGCGAAACGCCAGTACGAAGCGGTCAACTACGCGAGCCGCACCATGCGCTGGGGCGGCGTGATCATCCTGCTCTTCCTGTTGTACCACCTGGCCGATCTCACCTTCGGTTGGGCGAACCCGGACTTCGTATACCTTGCCGCCTACAACAACGTCACAGCGAGCCTCACGCGCCCACCTGTGGCCATCCTCTACCTCGTGGCACAAGCCGCTCTGGCTCTCCACATCTACCACGGGGCATGGAGCCTGTTCCAGAGCCTCGGAAGCGCCAACGCGAGGTACAACATCCTCCGACGCTACTTCGCTGTGGCCTTCGCAGCAGTGATATTCATCGGAAACGTCGCGATCGTCCTGGCCGTGTGGACCGGCTGGGTCTCGTGATCGGAAGGAAGGCACACCGTGACCGACACCCACTCCCCCACCCTCGACGCAGCAGCCCCTGAGGGGCCTATCCAGGATCGCTGGGTCAACCACAAGTTCAAGACGAAACTGGTCAATCCGGCGAACAAGCGCAAGTACGAGATCATCGTCATCGGGACCGGACTCGCCGGCGCCTCCGCTGCGGCAACGTTCGGTGAATTGGGATACAACGTCAAGGTTTTCACCTATCACGATTCCCCGCGACGCGCCCACTCCATTGCGGCCCAGGGTGGTATCAATGCGGCCAAGAATTACCCGAACGACGGCGACTCGATCTTCCGATTGTTCTACGACACGGTGAAGGGTGGCGACTACCGGTCCAGGGAGTCGAACGTGTACCGGCTTGCCGAGGTGTCGAACGAGATCATCGATCAGGCGACGGCGCAGGGTGTTCCGTTCGCACGCGAATACGGTGGCCTACTCGACAACCGCTCCTTTGGTGGCGCCCAGGTGTCAAGGACCTTTTACGCACGTGGGCAGACAGGTCAGCAACTGCTGCTCGGCGCGTACCAGGCTCTTGCGAGGCAGATCGATGCCGGAGCGGTGGAATTCCACAACCGCTCGGAGATGCTCGAGGTCGTGACCAAGGACGAGCGAGCAGTGGGCGTCGTCATCCGGGACCTGATCACGGGCAAGATCACGTCGCACTCGGCCCACGCAGTAGTGCTTGCGACCGGTGGGTACTCCAATGTGTTCTTCCTTTCGACGAACGCCATGGCGTGCAACGCGTCGGCTGCGTGGCGTGCGCATCGCAGTGGCGCGTACTTCGCGAACCCGGCCTTTACACAGATTCACCCGACGTGTATTCCGGCGTCAGACGAGTTCCAGTCGAAACTCACGCTCATGTCCGAGTCGCTGCGCAACGATGGGCGTATCTGGGTGCCGCGGGATCCTGCCGACACAAGAGCACCGAACGACATCCCCGAAGACGAGCGGGACTACTACTTGGAGCGCCAATATCCGGCATTCGGCAACCTCGTTCCGCGTGACGTCGCATCGCGCGCTGCGATGCGCATGATCGACCAGAACCGCGGAGTCGGGCCACTCAAGAACGGCGTGTACCTCGACTTCAAGAGTGCGATCGCACGGCTCACCAAGGCGAAGATCGAAGAACGGTACGGGAACCTGTTCGAGATGTACGAGCGGATCACGGACGAGGACCCATACGAGGTCCCGATGCGCATCTATCCGGCACCGCACTACACAATGGGCGGACTATGGGTGGACTACAACCTCATGACCACGATTCCGGGTCTGTACGCGATCGGTGAAGCAAACTTTTCGGATCACGGTGCGAACCGTCTCGGAGCGTCGGCCCTGATGCAGGGACTCGCCGACGGATACTTCGTCCTGCCCTACACCATCGGTGAGTACCTGTCCGGCTATTTGAACGTCGATCCGGTTCCGACCGACGATGCGGCGTTCACCGCGGCGCTGAACGGTGTCACCGAGCGAACGGAGCGGTTCCTGTCGATCAACGGCACACAGTCCGTCGACCATTTTCACAGGCAGCTTGGCAAAGTCATGATCGAGTACTGCGGTCTGGTGCGAAGCCGTGAAGGGCTCGAGAAGGCCATCGGTGAGATTCGAAGCATCAAGGCCGAGTTCTGGAACGACCTGCGAGTCATCGGAACGTCGGATTCGCTCAATCAATCCCTCGAGCGGGCCGGCAGGGTTGCCGACTTCTTCGAGCTGGCCGAGTTGATGTGTATCGATGCTCTGAACAGAGAAGAGAGCTGCGGTGGCCATTTCAGAATCGAGCACCAGACGGAAGATGGAGAGGCCAAGCGAGACGACGAGGAGTACGCCTACGTCGCAGCCTGGGCGTGGAACGGCGAAGACACACGGCAAGCACTCCATAAGGAGCCGCTCGAGTTCGAATACGTCGCGTTGACGCAGAGGAGCTACAAGTAATGGATCTGTCACTGAAGGTCTGGAGGCAGGCCGGCGCAGATGCGAAGGGCGAGTTCAAGACCTACGCGGCAAAGAACGTCAGCGAAGGAGCATCGTTCCTCGAGATGCTCGACCAGGTCAACGAAGAGCTCAATGCTGCCGGTGAGGATCCGATCGCGTTCGACCATGACTGCCGCGAGGGTATCTGCGGTTTGTGTGGGCTCATGATCAACGGCAGCCCCCACGGACCACAGTCGGGAACCGCAACGTGCCAGCTGCATATGCGAAAATTCTCAGACGGCGACTCGATAACGATCGAACCGTGGAGAGCAACAGCTTTCCCCGTCGTCAAGGATCTCATCGTTGACCGTTCACCGTTCGACCGCATCATCGAAGCGGGAGGCTATATCTCGATCAATACGGGAGCAGCGCCTGATGCGAACCTCATCGCCGTAGCCAAGGAAGCTGCAGAGGCCTCCATGGATGCAGCAGCGTGTATTGGATGTGCGGCGTGCGTTGCTGCGTGCCCGAACAGCGCGGCCAACCTGTTTGTGGCAGCCAAGCTCAACCATTTGAACCTACTACCGCAGGGACAGCCGGAGCGCTACACCCGGACGGTGGCGATGGTCGAGACAATGGAGGAGTACTTCGGGTCGTGCACGAACTACGGCGAGTGCGAGAAGGCGTGCCCGAAGAGCATCTCGATCGACTTCATCGCCCTGATGAACCGGGACTACGTCAAAGCCCAGTTCATGAACCCGGTCAAGACCGGCCAGCGATAGCTCCCCATGCCCTCGAGGCGTCCGATGCCTCGGGAATCACCGTCGGTTCGAACGCGTTGAGCCATCAGCAACTCGAGGAGCATCGATGACGACGCAAACCCGCGGTCGTGTCCGCGTCGAAGACGGCCACAAGAGGATCCGCACTCACATCGGCGGTGTGACGATCGCGGACTCCACCACCGTCAAGATGGTGTGGGAGATCCCCTACTACCCCACGTACTATTTCCCGCAAGATTCGGTACGCATGGACCTGTTGTCGGACTCCGGAGAGACGAAGCGCTCGCCAAGCCGAGGCACGGCCAACCTGTATGACATCACCGTCGGCGACCGGACGGTCGCCCAGGCCGCCCGGGTGTGGAACGAGTCCAAACTCGAAGAAGTCAAGGGCTACATCTCTTTCGACTGGAAATCGATGGATGCATGGTTCGAGGAGGACGACGAGGTGTACTTCCACGCTCGTGATCCCTACACCCGCATCGACATCCTCCAGAGCTCACGGACCATCCGTGTCGAGGTTGACGGCGTCACCGTTGCGAAATCTGACAAACCGCGGTTCCTGTTCGAGACCGGACTTCCGGTCCGGTACTACGTGCCTAAGACAGATGTCCACTTCGAGTATCTCACGCCAACGGATACCGCGACACACTGTCCCTACAAAGGAACGGCTCGATACTGGTCGATCAACACAACCGGTGAGACACATGAAGACGTCGTCTGGGGCTACAACGCTCCACTGCGTGAATCTCAAGAGATCGCCGGTTACGT
>BTQS01000027.1:0-14802 GCA_036985995.1 Acidimicrobiia bacterium | reverse complement strand
TCCTCGCGCAAGGCAGTGAGCTCGGATCGTAACGTGGCATCGACCTCCCTGACGAGCGCATCGAGTCCGGCGAGCTCCTCGTCGACGTCAGATCCCTGCTCGACCATCCTGCGACTTGCCTGGAGTCCGAACAGGATCCGGTAGAGAGGCTGCCCGATATCGTCGTGAAGCGAACCGACGATCCTGGTTCGCTCGTCTTCCTGGATCTCGAGGAGCTGACCGATCAGCCTTTCGGAGCGTGCATTCCGCTTCCGTTCGGTGCGCGCGTTCGTGATCGCAGCGGCCGTGAGTGCCACGAGGAGAATGGCGGAACCGATTCCGAGTGCGATCCAGATGGCCGCGCGTATCTTGGCCACGATCTCCACGAGCCGATCTGCGAGTTCATATACCTCGAACACGATCTCAATGCCCTGTGGACCGCTGTCCACAGGCACGTAGTACTCGCGAAGTTCGCCGAGTCCCCGTTCGTACTCGTTCTCAGGTCGGCTGAGATCTGGTACCTCCCAGATCAGTTTGCCGTTGAAGGCTGCGATGAGATCGTCTGACATCTCGTATGTTCTGCCGATGAGTCGTTCCTCATCTGAGTACAAGATGGTGCCCATGTTGTCCCAGATCTTTACGCGGACGATCTCACGTCCGAGCAACGACTTTTCGACGACCTCGTGAAGAAGGGCGATGTCGTCCTCGGTGAGGTTGTCGCCCGAAGCGAGTGTGCTTCCTATCTCGTCTACGACACCGTGGATTGAATTAGCGGCGGATTCGAGTAGGTACTGCTCGACGATGTTCGGAATGATCAACCCGAGGACAATGCTGATGGCGATGGCGACCACAGCGGCAATCGCAGCAGTGGCGCCGACAGGTCCAAGATCGAACCTTCCGCGTCTCCCTACCTCGAGTGGAGCCCGTTGCGTTGGCTCTTTCTTGGTCGCTGGCTCCATGGATAGAGCTTCGCACTATTGGTGAGGCTCTACCAACCCGCGACCCTCGGGTCCACCGATCGAAACACCCGACGAACTCGCAGCATCACAGCGGTACGTTGCTTCGTGACTCGATCGGGTGGGTCCGAAGAGTCACGTCATACGCAGAGGGGGCCCTGTGGGTATTCGGCGGTATATACCTTCGAGCGCGCAGTTTGGACGATCGTGCCGGTGTCGATGATCAACTCGCCCGCGTCGTTGGTCGACACCGCAAACCGGTCCATGTTACGAGGTGACGGACCTGCATAGTATTCGCCCGTCATCGAGAACCTCGACCCGTGGCACGGGCACTCGAATCCCTGAGAGGGCATACACACAGGCACGCGACATCCCAGATGCGGACATCGCATCCACAGTGCCATGAGGCCGATCCCGTCGTCCTCCCCGCCGGTCACGATGTATGGGAGCTTCTCGTACGACGATCCGGGGATGACGCTGAGGCTCATCGGGACCACATACGCTTGAGCCTGTGGGAAAAACTTTGGCATGACGGTTCCGGCTTGAAGAACCTCTGCCCTGAGATCGTTGAAGGTACCGGCGTTGAAGACTATCCCGAAGCCGCCCTTCAGCTTCGGCCAGATGAACGCTAGAGATACCAATGCGAACTGAGCGACAACCAATCCGAACACGGCGGAGGTCGCTCGGCCGAAGAACCGACGCCGTGTGACTCCGTACTGTTTCTCCGTAATAGGCTCGCGCTCGAGGTCCGGGTCGGTCGGGGGGTCTGCGAGGCCAGTGCCTGTACTCGAGGAGCGCGTGGTCGTCTTCGTGCTGCTCCTCATCTGCGTGAGGTCGGCGAACGAGAGGAGCCCCGTGTCAGGTTGGCGGCCTACAGCGACGGTGATGACACCGAAACTGAGAACGATGCCTATAGCAAACAGCACGCCGGCCAGGATCGCCAGTGAACTCATGCCGCCCTCCAGATCCGAGATCCGGCGGACTGCGAGCATCGCCCTGTAGAGGAAGGAGTAGCCGTCTCCTGCACGAAGCACCTCCGTTCGCTGCCTGATGGGAATGGAAAATCCATAGCCCATGTCTGGCAACGTGTCCATCATACACCTTCCACTCGAAAGGAAGGTCAAGGCTGAAGGTGGAACTCTTCAGCGATCTTCGGTTTCGTTTCCGGTAGGCGGGTACGACAGCGACGCACGGTGCCTTTCATTGCGTCTCCGACCGGCGGCGAGCCCGCATCAGGCCGATGAGGAGACCGTCCGATACTGCGGTCCAGGAGGCGTCGATGATGTTCTGATGAACCCCGATACAACCCCACGCCGAGTCGACGTCGGAATGAGAGGTCAGAACCCGAACCCTGGCGCTGCTGCCTTCCGAGCTGTCGAGATCGCGTACGCGGTAGTCCGTCAGCTTGATCGTGTCGATTTCGGGGTAGGCATCCCTCAGGGCCGCCCGCAACGCTCTGTCCATCGCCGAGACGGGCCCATCACCCTCCCTTGTGGAGACGATCCTCGTGTCGCCCACATGAACCTTGACGGTCGCCTCGGCCACGACCTCTCCGTCGCGTTGTTCGACGAACACGCGATAGGACTCGACATCGAAGAGGTCCTGTTCCCACCCGAGCGCCCGCCTGGCGAGGAGCTCGAAGGAGCCACCCGCGGCCTCGAACTGATATCCCTGGTGTTCGTAGATCTTGATGCTCTCGACGATCTGCTGCGCCTGGCTGGGTGTGAGGTCGAGCCCGAACTCTGACGCCTTGGCAACTACGGTAGAACGGCCTGCCAGCTCCGACACTACGACGCGTGTCGTGTTGCCGACCGCTGTGGGGCTGAGATGTTCGTAGGCGTCGGGCCGCCTCGCGATGGCCGACATATGGAGACCCGCTTTGTGGGTGAATGCAGAGGAACCAACATACGGCAGGTGCGGGTCGAGAGTCAGGTTGATGACATCAGCGATGTGGTGAGACACCGCTGTGAGCCGCCCTAGACGGTCTTTGGCGATCGAATCGATACCCATTTTGAGCGTCAGGTTGGGTATGACCGAGCAGAGGTCGGCATTGCCCGTTCGCTCACCGTATCCGTTGATGCACCCCTGGACCTGGGTGACGCCGGCGTTGACAGCGGTGAGAGAGTTTCCGACAGCCAACCCGGAATCGTTGTGGAAGTGACATCCAAAGGTGCCACCAGGGATGAGCTCCGTGACCTCGCCGACGATGTGCTCGACTTCATGGCTCAGGAAGCCTCCGTTGGTGTCGCACAGTACAAGACGTGATGCCCCCGCCTCATGTGCTGCTTGTAGCACTGCCAGGGAGAAATCTGGATCGCTGCGGTAGCCGTCGAAGAAGTGCTCTGCATCGAAGAACACCTCGCGGTCGTGCGATCGGAAGAATGCAACAGTATCGGCGACCATTGCGATCGCCTCATCGCGGGACACTCTCAACGCGTGCTCGACGTGATAGTCCCACGCCTTGCCTACGAGGCACACCGTCGACGTACCGGCTTCGAGCAGGTGTTGCACCTGCTCGTCATCCTCCGGTATGACTCCAGTTCTCCTGGTCGATCCGAACGCGACGAGCGTAGATGTCGTGAGGTCGAGTTCGGTATGAGCTCGCCTGAAGAACTCGTCGTCCTTGGGGTTCGCCCCCGGCCAACCGCCTTCGATGTACGCGACACCCAGGTCGTCGAGTAGGCCGCAGATGGCGAGCTTGTCCTTCGCCGTGAGCGAGATGCCTTCCTGCTGCGTTCCGTCGCGAAGCGTGGTGTCGTAGATCTCAACGGTTCGTGCCATGGCTGTGTCCTTCAACGAGAGAACCCTCCACGAGGGAGGGTTCGACAGCGCACACGTCTGGACGTGTGCGCCTAGATGATAATGATCGCGGTCTGTCGGTGCGTGTGCATGAAGTGCCGAGTATGCACCACTATCTTGCTGAGGTCAAAGTGAGGTTTGAAATACTGGAGCGCCCCTGATCGTTCTCGATGTGTGTCTTGTGATATCACGCGTCCGTCGATCGTCATAGTCCCTGGATCGCGACGTACCGGGTCGTTGAACGTTGCGTTGGGACATCGCGTCGCGGGAGTGGCGAAAAAGTTAGGATGGACGGTCGCAGTTGTCGATATGGACGACTATCCCATGCCGCTCTACGACGCTGACCTCGAGGCCGAGGTCGGCGTTCCCGAGGAAGCCGATCGGCTGCACGATGTTCTGGTCGCTGCCGACGTCGTGATCTTCGCGTGTCCCGAGTTCAATGGTGGTCCCACGCCTCTGCTCAAGAACGCGATCGACTGGGTAACGCGGGTGAGCAAGCGGCCATTAGAGGGGAAGCCGGTAGGGCTCATCTCTGCGACCCCGGGCTCGGGTGGTGGAGCCGTCGGGCTTGGCGTCATGAGCACCATCATGAGATCCCTACGAGCTCGACTTCACGATCAAACGCTCCCCGTTGGGAATGCGCGAGCTCGCCTACTTGGGAACGACGATGAGCTCAATGGATTGATCACCGTGTACCTGCGATCGCTCGGTATCGACGAACGGAGTCGGGCACCGAGTCCTGCGTACCATTGATCGCCCGGTCGAGCAGCTTGGCATAGGCGGCCTGGCCCTCGGGGTTCAGGTGGACTTTGTCCTCGGTGAAGAACTGAGGGTTCTGTGCTCCGTAACTGTTCCAATCGACGACCTCGACCTCAGGCCACCTCTGTGCTCCTTGGGCGATCGCGTCGTTCACCAGGGTCTCCCAGCGGCGAGGAACCTTCGCGTTCACGACGATGACACGATCGCGGTCGCTCAGTTCGGTCATGACCCGGTCGAACATGTCGCTGCTGAAGACGCCGTTTGTTCCGAGATGGATGACGACGATCTGTCCGAGTTCATCGCGTGAGCGGAGTTGCGCAACGACGTCGCTGACTTGCATGAACTGACGGCTGACGCTCGCTTCGAAGTTGAGTTCGTTCGGAAGCGTGGCGAACAGCGCCCCTTCTGCTCCAAGCATGA
The DNA here is from genome assembly GCA_036985995.1 of Acidimicrobiia bacterium. Taxonomy (GTDB): domain Bacteria; phylum Actinomycetota; class Acidimicrobiia; order Spongiisociales; family UBA5794; genus JAMBLL01. The sequence continues at coordinate 9,889 of BTQS01000027.1, read as the reverse complement.
CCGAGTCACCGATCATGGTGACACTCGGGAGCGCGGTCGTCTCGGTTGTGGTGGTCGTGACCGTGGGAGTTGGCTCGGGCTCGGCTGCCGAAGCTTCGATCAGGGTCTCTTTGAAGAGAGTCGTGGTCGTGGTCGTTGTAGTCGTTGAGGTTCTGAAAGGGCCGAGATCGACGATGACGATTTCGGTACCATCATCGTCGGGCGATGCGACCACCGACGTCGACCTCACGCTCTCGGTCGCGCCTTGTACGAGTCCTGCTCCGATGAGAAGGAATGTTGCAAGGATGATCAGGGCGAAGCCTGTCGCCGTCTGTACGGATCTGATCCCGAGCCGCCGGCGGATCGAGGCCATCCACGCCCGGAATCCGTTGCGTCGTATCGGTGATTCGACGAACCGGTAGGAGAGCTCAGTCACGGCGAAGGTCAACGCAAGACGGACTGCGAACGTAGGCGCCACACCCCACGAGACGTCGAACCCCGGGCGCGTCACCATGAAGATCGGGTAATGCCACAGGTAGATCCCATAGCTACGCGTTCCGAGCCATTTCATCACTGGGTTGTCGAGGATCGCACCCAGCGAAGAGCCCGGATGGACTGCGGCAGCGATGGCTGCTGCGGTGATGAGAGACGTCACGAGGAATCCGCCCCTGTACAAGTTGGGTGTGAACTCGTTGAGGTTCACGAGGATCAGCACCATGAGGCCGAGTGCAACTACACCGGTCGTGTTGATGGAGATTCGCTGTAGCCCGACCAGTTTCGTCGGGAGTCTCCAAGGCATCCATACGAGAGCGAGGAGGACGCCGATCAGAATGCCGGTAGCCCTGGTGTCTGTGCCGTAGTAGACCCTCGATGGGTCCTCATACGGCGTGTATAGCAGAACCATGAGGGCGGTGGACGCAAGGATGCCGGTGAGCACCAGTGCGCCGAACCGTTTGAGAGTTCGTTTCTGGGAACCCCGGCCGAGCATCGCCAGACCGAACGTGAATATGAGAGGCCAAAGCACGTAGAACTGTTCCTCGACTCCCAACGACCACAGATGCTTGAGAAGGGGAGGGCGACCGAACGCTTCGAAGTACGAATCCTGGCGCAAGATGAAGAACCAGTTCGTGACGTACGTTGTTGCTGAAACAACGTCGCCGAGCATGCGGGCGACGGTATCCCTGTAGAACAGGATCGAGGCGATCGATACCGCCGCAAGCAACGCGAACAACGCAGGTAGCAGGCGTCTCGCCCTTCTCAGCCAGAAATTCTTCAGGCCGATCGTCCCGGTTCGGAGCCACTCCACGAGGAGCAGGGACGTGATGAGATATCCGGAGATGACAAAAAACACCTCGACGCCGAGGAATCCTCCCGCTGCCCAGCTGAAATCAGCGTGATAGAACACCACCGCCATGACTGCGATGGCTCTGAGCCCATCGAGACCCAACATATGTGGCAGGCGCGCGGGAGGGACGAGATCACCCGTGGGCTCGATGCCCGTTCTAGTAGAACTCATAGATCCAGAGCTTGAAGTACCTGTGAGTATATTGATCGACCTACAGTTGCCCCGAGAAACGGTAAGGAGTCATCCGTGAGCGATACGTCTCGACAGAGGATTTTCTCTGGTGTGCAGCCATCGGGGAATGTGCATCTGGGCAACTATCTCGGTGCGTTCAGGAACTGGGTAGAGCTCCAGGACTCCTTCGACACGATCTATTGCATCGTTGATCTCCACGCCATGACGGTCGACTACGACCCCGCTGAGCTCGAGCGTTCCAGGGTTGACACGGCGAAGGTCCTGCTTGCCCTCGGCGTGGACCCCGAGCGGTCACTTCTGTACACCCAGAGCCAGGTCCTAGAGCATGCTGAGCTTGCGTGGATTCTGGGCACCATGACACCGATGGGTGTTCTGAACCGGATGACGCAGTTCAAGGACAAGACGGCAGCAGGGTCCGCTCCAAATCTCGGGCTCTATTCGTACCCGGTTCTCATGGCAGCAGACATCCTGTTGTATCGGGCGAACCTCGTTCCCGTCGGCGACGATCAGCGTCAGCACATAGAGACGACACGGGACCTTGCCGAGCGATTCAACAACCGGTTCGGCGAGATCTTCCCCATACCGGATGGGTACATTCCGGACACTGCTGCACGGGTGATGTCTTTGACGGATCCAACGGTGAAGATGTCAAAGTCGGATTCCCAGGTCAAGAGTCGGATCTTGATGCTCGACGATCCGGATGTGATCAGGAAACGAATCCGTTCGGCTGTCACAGACAGTGACCCCGAGGTCCGGTATGACGTCAAGGCGAAGCCGGGCATCTCGAATCTGTTGGAGATCATGTCAGCGTGTAACGGTCGGTCGATCGATGACCTCGTCGACGAGTATGCCGATGGGGGCTACGGCAGCTTCAAAGACGCCGTTGCCGATACCGTGATCGAGGAGCTCGCACCGTTGAAACGACGATACGAGTCGTTGTCGAACGCCGACGTGAGAGCAGTGCTCAGAGGCGGCGGCGAGAAGGCTCGCGAGCTCGTCTACCCCTACCAGCGAGAGGTCCGCAAGGCCGTCGGGATCAAGGGGTTCTAGCCGGAAGCGTTCCCCTCTCAAGGGGGACGGCAGGAGGAGCAGGGGCAGTCGGTCCCCCTTTCAAGGGGGACGGCAGAGGAGCGTTAGCGACGATGCAGGGGGATCCAGCCACTCCGGGCTCGCAGGCTCGCAGACCCCCCTGGCTCACTTCGTTCGTCTGTCCCCCCTGAAGGGAGGACCGACTTTCTGTGGCCCCTGCCTTGCGAAGCGTGGATTGAGGTGGGGGGAGGACTCATATCTCGCATCCGCTACTCTCCTCGTTGCTGGCACCGAACGCGGAGGGTTCTCGTGGAAGTCGAGATCGGCATTGCGAAGTCCGGTCGTCGAGCTTGGGGCTTCGATGACATAGCGATCGTTCCATCGAGAAGGACGAGAGATCCCGAGGACGTCGATCTATCGTGGGAACTCGACGCGTTCACATTCGACCTACCGATGATGGCATCAGGGATGGATTCGGCGGTCACGCCTGGCAACGCGATCGAGATCGGACGTCTTGGAGGGTTGGCGTGTTTGAACCTCGAGGGCCTGTGGACCCGGTACGAGGATCCGATCCCTGTCTATGAAGAGATCGCATCGCTCGACGCGGAGAAGGCAACTCGGCGGATGCAGGAACTCTACGCGGCCCCGGTGATTCCCGACCTCATCACAGAGCGGGTCGTTGAGATCAAGGATGGTGGCGTCGTCGCGTGTGGCAGCCTGACACCGCAGAACGTTGCAAAGTACATCGACTACGCCAAGGCTGGTGGACTCGACATCCTGGTCATCCAGGGCACTGTTGTCTCGGCGGAACACGTCTCGTCGCGTGAAGAACCACTCGACCTGTACAGGTTCATCCGCGAGGTCGAGATGCCCGTGATCGTCGGTGGTTGCGCCTCTTACTCAGGCGCGTTGCACCTGATGCGAACCGGTGCCGTCGGTGTGCTCGTTGGCGTCGGACCAGGCGCTGCTTGCACCACGCGCGGCGTTCTGGGCATCGGGGTACCACAGGCCACCGCTATCGCGGATGCAGCCGGTGCTCGGACTGCATACCTCGAGGAGACGGGCCGGTATGTCCATGTCATCGCTGATGGCGGGATGCGTACGGGTGGTGATATCTCGAAAGCGATCGCGTGTGGTGCCGATGCCGTGATGTTGGGATCCCCGATGGCGGCAGCAGCCGAATCTCCCTCGGGCGGCTACCACTGGGGTATGGCGACGTTCCATCCCACACTTCCGCGTGGGTCGCGTGTGCAGACCGGAACCCTCGGAACGCTCGAAGAGATCCTCATAGGGCCTGCGCACGAGAATGACGGTCGGCGCAACCTGTTCGGAGGCTTGCGTGGGTCCATGGCGACGACCGGCTATGCAACCGTCAAAGAGTTCCAAAAGGCCGAGCTGATGGTCGCTCCCGCGCTCCAGACCGAAGGAAAGCAACTCCAGCGTTCTCAGGGTGTGGGGATGGGCTGATGGCGGACGCCGCCACCACAGGTCACGCGTCACAAGGCGATTTCGACCGTGTTCTGGTCGTTGACTTTGGTGCCCAGTACGCACAGTTGATCGCTCGCCGTGTGCGTGAGGCCAGGGTGTTCTCGGAGATCGTTCCTCGCGACGTCTCGGCCGCCGAGGTCGCGGAGAAGCATCCGGTCGGCATCATCTTGTCAGGAGGGCCGACATCGGTGTACGCCGAGGATGCGTTTGGGTTCGACGAGGCCATTCTCGAGCTCGGTATCCCCGTTTTGGGTATCTGCTATGGCCATCAGGTGCTCGCTCAAGCACTCGGCGGAATGGTGGTATCCACGGGGACGTCGGAGTTTGGCCCTGCAACGTTGACCATTTCCGACTCGTCGGGAATCTTTTCCGGTCGGCATGAGAACCGGCAGGTCTGGATGAGCCACAACGATGCGGTTTCGGTGCCTCCTGAGGGATTCGTTGTCACCGCGAGTACGCCCGACGCTCCAGTTGCTGCGATGGAGAATCCAGGCGGCAAGATGTATGGCGTTCAGTTCCATCCGGAAGTCGGGCACACAGACCACGGCCAGGAGGTCCTCGAGCACTTCTTGTGGAGAGTCTGCGATGCACGCCCGACATGGACGCACGCAGGCATCATCGAGCGGTCGATCGATGCGATACGGACAACCGTTGGCGATGGCATTGCGATCTGTGGTCTGAGCGGAGGTGTCGATTCGTCCGTCGCCGCAGCGCTCGCTCACAGGGCGGTTGGTGATCAGCTCATGTGTGTCTTCGTTGACCACGGGCTGATGCGCGAGGGCGAGGGTGACCAGGTCGAAGAGACCTTCCGCGATCATTTCAAGATGAACCTCATCCACGTCAAGGCCGAGGACCGATTCCTCGACGCTCTTGCCGGCGTCACCGACCCGGAAGAGAAGCGCAAGATCATCGGCGAGACATTTATCCGCGTGTTTGAGGAGGTTGCCGCGGACATCGACGGCGCCCACTACCTCGTGCAGGGCACCCTCTACCCGGACGTCATCGAATCCGGGACGAAGGACGCAGCCAAGATCAAGAGCCACCACAACGTCGGTGGGCTGCCAGATGACATGCAGTTCGAACTCGTTGAGCCGCTGAGGGATCTCTTCAAGGACGAGGTTCGTGCTGTTGGTGAGGAACTTGGCCTTCCCGACGAGATTGTGTGGCGCCAGCCGTTCCCCGGTCCCGGGTTGGCGGTTCGGATCATCGGTGATATCACCAAGGAGCGGCTTGACATCCTGCGGGCGGCGGACGTGATCGTGCTCGACGAGATCCGAAAGGCAGGGCTCCACGACGAAATCTGGCAGGCGTTCGGGGTGCTACCTACCATCAGGAGCGTCGGCGTCCAGGGCGACGGGCGGACGTATGCGTATCCATTGATCGTGCGTGCGGTCGCCTCGGATGACGCGATGACGGCCGATTGGGTCCGGCTACCGTATGAGGTCCTCGCTGCGATCTCGTCGCGCGTGATCAACGAGGTGGCCGACATCAACCGGGTTGCGTACGACATCTCGTCGAAACCCCCAGCGACGATCGAGTGGGAGTGAGCGTCATGGTGAATAGGGAACTAGTCATAGTCCTCAAGACCAATGTGGCGTCGTCCGATACCGCATGAGTAGAGACATCCTCATATTCCCTCATATCCCACGGTGCGGTGATGGACTGGCAGAACGACCCTGAACTCGAAAAGCTCTTCAAGGATGAGCTTGACGAGCGCGCGCAGAGCCTGGCCGAAGGCGCGCATGCGATGCTCGAAGGTGAAGTCACGTCGGAGGTCTCAGGTCGCATGCTGCGTGAGGGCCATACCATCAAGGGCACCGGTCGCGTCATGGGCTACGAAGGCATTGCCCGAGGAGGAGAAACCTGCGAGGTCGTGTGGCGTTGGATTCAGCAAGGGGAGATCGAGCCTTCATCGATGCTCGCCAGGACCCTCATCCATCTGGCCGAGGCCATCCCTCAATCGCTTGGCGGCAACGATGAACCGGTCTCGATGGCGATCGATACGGTGAGAGCGCTCATTGCCGACGAAGACCAGTTGCGGCAGATCCCCGAGCCCCTTCTTGATGACGACAGCGTGGAGGATCCACCGCAACTTTCAGCACCCGATGACGTGGAGCAGTCGGTGGCTTTCGACCTTGTCGTCGATGAGGCGCCGGCCGACGGTGACGATGACGCTTCTGAGGCCGCGACGGCTGCTTCGACCCTTGACGCTGTCGAAGAGGACATCGCCGAGGAGGTGACGTCATCGCCCGGCGAAGATGAGACCGTCGACTCCGGCGACGACCGTGGTCGCGATGACAACCTTGATCTGACATTCGAGGTGCCGGAGGAGTCCGAGTCCGAAGCGCCAGAGCCCGAGCCCGAATCGCAGGAGACCCGATCCTCGCAGGAGGATGCGATCGTGCACGACGATGCTGATGCCCTTGATGCCCTCGTCTTCGAACCGGGACCCGATGGCAAACTGCCTACGCCCGTCATCACCTATGAGATCGTTCACGACGCCTTCGATGATGTCGAGCCGATAGCGAAGCAGGCGGCTTCGGCGTCCGCTGAGACGTTGACGGAACCTCGGAGCCTCACCGTCGTCGATGGAGAACCTTCCATCCTCGATCCCGAGGCCCTAGAGGCCTACGACATGGGAGGTCTTGTCGGAGCTGTCGAAACGTGGGCCGCCGAGGAATCGGTTCCGGTCAACGCCGGTCGACTGTTCCGCATGATCAACGACGTGGCAGCTCTGCGCATCGATCTTGCCAGCACCATCAAGCAGGCTGAACAGGTGCTCAACATCGCCGAAGGAGTGTCGGCTGCTGCCGTGGAGGGCTCGCTCGAATCGATCGAGACTGTGCGCCGCGCGTCTGTGCAGTTGGAATCCGCTGCACTTGGTCTCACGATGACGCCGCTGACCAACATCACCTCAACCCTTCCACAGCTCGCGCGCTATCTCTCGAAGCGGGTCCACAAGGACATCGAGCTCGTCGTCGAGGGTGAGGACACTTTTGTCGACCGACAGATGGTCGATCGTATCGGTGAGATCATTCGCCACCTCGTCGTCAACGCATTGGCACACGGCATCGAGGATTCAGAAACCAGGATCGCTCGCGGTAAGTCGGCGCACGGCACTGTGAAGCTGGCGTTGTCGCGTAATGACCAGCACCTCCAGATCGTCGTCGCCGATGACGGTGCGGGAATCGACTGGACCCGAGTCCGCGAGATCGCCAGCAAGCGCGAGTTGATCGACGACGATCCAAGCGCCGAGCAGCTACGGTCCATTCTGTTCTCTAACGGCTTCTCCACAGATCCGGGTTCTTCGGAGTTCACCGGAGATGGCGACGGGCTCGCCCGTGTCACGGCCATTGTGGAAGAGGTCTTTGGGACCATGACCATGGAGTCAGCGCCGGGTCGAGGAACCACGTTTGTTATCACGATGCCCGCACACCGGGCGCTCCAACGAGCGCAGATCTTCACCGCGGGCGGTCATTCGTGGGGCATTCCTGAGTCATCCGTTGTCGCGGTTCTCAACATCCAGGACGTCGCGATCTCCGTTACCGAGAACGGCAGCACAGTCGGCTTCGGTGACAGCGCGGTTCCATACTCGTCGTTTGCGACTGTCGCCGGGCTCGACATCGAGGGTCTCCCGTCGAAGGTGATCGTCATGCAGAGCCCTACCGGAACTATCGCGCTCGCGGTCGACGATGTGCTCGACCTCCGCGAGGTCGCCACCAAGGATCTAGGCCCGCTCCTGAGCGGAACCTCCGTTGTAACGGGTGTGGCGCTCCTTGGTGCAGATGACACGGTGATGCTCGTCGACCCGGGACGCCTTGCAGATAGGTTGCGCGATCTCGAGACCCGTCCCGTGGGGCCGGTCCACGCGGTACTCGTCGTGGATGACAGCCAAGGAGTGCGACAGGTCGTTTCCGGTGTACTGGCGTCTCACGGGTTCTCGACGGTTTCCGCCGGAAGCGTATCCGACGCACTCGGGGCGCTTGCGAAGAACAACATCGATGCTCTGGTCGTCGACTTCTCGATGCCGCGCGCCGACGGTGTCGCGCTCGTTCACATGGTCCGACAGCGATACGGAGACATCCCAGTGGTGATGCTTTCGGGTGTCGCTTCGGATGAGGACCGCTCCCGCGCCGAGAGGGCAGGGGTGCACGCGTTCTTCGACAAGGCGGATTTCGCCAAGGGGGCGCTCATCGAGAAACTCCGTGAGCTGATCGATGAGCGTGCCGAGGCTAGCGAGGCAGAGATCGCCTCGTAGGCCCTCAAGCGCTGCGATTTCTCGGACATAGCGGTCTGCGCGGCTAGTATCGCCTTCGGCCGATCGAGGGAGTGTTGTGGGTACGATCGTTTCGTTACTCGTCGTGTTCGCAGTCGTTGCCGTGGTGTGGTGGCTTTTCAAGAAGGTTCTCCACCTCGGATTCATCGTCGCCATCGGGCTTTTGCTGCTCGCCGGATGGTGGTGGTTCTTCGTCCGGTAGGTGCGATGGGGCTTTCCGGAGAGGTGATGACTACACGCATGTGATTCGGTCGCTGGGGGTCGGTACACTCGTCCTCGATGTCTGAATCCCCTCTCTTCGCGTCGTTGAATCCAACCCAGCGCGAAGCCGTAGCCGCCACCGAAGGCCCCGTTCTCGTGATCGCAGGGGCGGGATCGGGAAAGACCCGCGTCCTCACCTATCGGATCGCGCACCTCGTACGGGATCTCGGTGTTTCCCCATACGAGATCCTCGCGATCACGTTCACCAACAAGGCTGCCGGCGAGATGAAGGAGCGTGTGGAGTCGCTCATTGGTCGTGTGGCACACGATATGTGGGTGTCAACGTTCCACTCGGCATGCGTGCGCATCCTCAGACAGGAGATCTCCCGCCTCGGATACCGCTCGTCGTTCTCTATCTACGACGAAGGTGATTCGACCAGACTCGTGACGATGTGCGTCAAGGATCTCGACCTCGACCCGAAGCGCTTCCCTCCGAGACAAATCAGGGCTGCGATCTCGAAGGCCAAGAACGAGCTCGTCGACCACGAGACGTTCGCCACCCAGGACTCCGGGTACTACCACGAGCGCGTTGCGGACGTGTACCGGTTGTACCAGCAGCGGCTCGTCGAGGCTTCCGCTGTCGACTTCGATGACATCCTCAAACTCACCGTCGAACTTTTCCAGGCATTTCCTGAGGTGCTCGAGCGGTGGCAGATCCGGTTCGGATACATTCTGGTGGACGAGTACCAGGACACCAATCGGGCCCAGTACATGCTCGTGAAGATGCTCGGGGCGCTACACCACAATGTCTGTGTGGTCGGCGACTCAGACCAATCGATCTACGCCTTCAGGGGTGCCGACATGCGCAACATCATGGTGTTCGAGAAGGACTACGCCGACACCAGGATCATCCTCCTCGAACAGAACTACCGGTCTACTCAAACGATCCTCGACGCGGCGAATGCGGTAATCACGAACAACGCCGGTCGGAAACCGAAGCGTCTGTGGACCGACGAAGGCGCGGGGGACAAGATCGTCGCCTTCGAAGGTGAGGACGAGCACGAGGAAGCTGCCTACATCGCTGAGGAGATCGCACGGCTCCAGGACCTCGGTGTGGGACTCGACGAGATCGCGGTGTTCTATCGGACAAACGCACAGTCCCGTGTGATCGAAGAGCTGTTCGTCCGTTTCGGGGTGACCTACCAGGTCGTCGGTGGTTTGAAGTACTACGACCGTAAAGAGGTCAAGGATGCGCTTGCCTATCTGCGCGCTGTTGTGAATCCTGACGATCAAGTCGCGATAAAGCGGATCGTCAACACACCGAAGCGGTCCATCGGTGACACATCGGTCGCGCACATGGACCGATTCGCTGAGGTCAA
>BTQS01000026.1:0-15132 GCA_036985995.1 Acidimicrobiia bacterium | reverse complement strand
GGCCCTCCTTCAGCTCAGGGCCGGCAGAGAGGAACGACTCGTCGTCGAGCTCGCCGTGCTGAAACTCGCGAGGCCTGAAACGACCCAGGACATCGAGGCATTGACCGTCCGTCTCGAGCGGGCTGAGCGTGAGATCCGTGAACTCAAGCGGGGCGAGGCGTCTTCTCAGTCGGCCGCGCCTGGCCCGACGGCTGCTGAGCCACAAGATTCTGATCGACCCTTTACGAAGGCGAACGGAGATACCGCTCGTGCGTCCGGAAGCGATACGGTCGACGAGCCTGTCGAGCAGATCCCAGAGAAGGTACAGCCCGAGCGGGCGCCCGAAACAGGTGCTCAGGCGGAACCCTTCACCATCGAGGACTTCAATGGAGTTTGGCCTGCTACCGTCGCAGCGATCCGGCAGGATATCGGCCCACGCCGTCACGCACTGCTTCGAGAGGCGACACCGGTGACCGTTGAGAGCGACGTCGTCATCTTCGAGGTCGCAGCTCACATGCATTTCCACCTCGAGCAACTCAAGGCTGATGCCGAAATCCGGCAAGCCATCATCACAGCCGGAACCGAACGGCTCGGACGACCGATTCGGGTCGAGTTTCGCTCGGCAGACCCGACACCTTCAACACACGACGTAGACACGCTCCGTGCTCCCGACAAGGACGATCTCCTCGAAGCAGGCGACAAGGACGTCGCCGATCCTGCGACCACGGTCATCGACATGCTGGGTGGAGTGGTCGTGAGCGACACTACCGAATCGACCGGGTGACCTGTGCGGCTTGGCATAGACCTCGATGGCGTAGTCGCTGATTTCAACACGGGATGGATGACGCGATACAACGCCGAGTTCGGCACGAACCTGACCCCTGCGCTCGTCACGAAGTGGGACGCCATGGTCTCGCTCACCCACTTCCACTCGATCGCCGAGTTCTGGGAATGGACCCGTAACGGCTCAGAACCGGGACTTTTCCGTAACCTCCCAATGTTCGCCGATGCGAAACCGGCTCTCGATAGGTTGAGCAGGAATCATGACATCGTGATCATCACGACCAAGCCGCCATGGGCCAACGCCGAGACCTTCTCATGGATCGGTGAGCACGCCCTCCCGACTCGCGAGGTCCACATCATCGGCGACAAGTGGCGCGTCGAGTGTGACGTGTACCTCGATGACGGTCCACACAACCTGGAGTCGTTGGTGTCCAAGCGTCCGGATCGGATCGTGTGTAGATTCATACGCCCCTGGAACGACGCGGTACCGGGAGTCATCGATGTCGATGGTTGGGACACCTTCGAGGCCCTTGTCGACCAGCTATGAGGCTGGGGAACGAAATCGTGACCGCGTAATCAACTAGGGTTGCATTTGGCTGGGGAACCGTGCCGGTTCCCTGCCGGAGGGAGAAAACGAATGCGAAGGCGAAATCTCGTCTTGCTGCTATTGGCGTTCATGCTGGTCCTCGCTGCTTGTGCATCGACCGGGTCGGAAGAGACGACAACAACAGCAGCCCCATCGGGTGGCGAAAATACGACAACAACCCAAGCTGCAACTGAAGAAACGACGACATCGACGACAACGACGACCGTGCCGGATCCGAAGGCCGATTGGCCTGAGACACTTGTCTTTGGCTTCATCCCGTCGGAGCGCCAGGAGAAGCTGGCGGACACGGTTCAGCCGTACATGGACTTCCTGTCCGAGCAACTCGGCATCACCGTCGAGGGTGTGATCACAGCCGACTACAACGGGCTCGTGGTCGCGATGGGCGCAGGTCAAGCAGACCTTGGTGCCTTCGGACCGTTTGGCTACGTCCAGGCGGCAGCGCAGTATCCGAGCATCGAGGTACTGATCCAGTCGATCCGCTTCGGATCTGCTACGTACCACGGTCAGTGGTTCACGAACGATCCGTCGATCTGTGACGAGCCTCCGGTCCCCGGCGCACTCGAGAACCAGGCAGACGGTTCGATCCTCCTCAAAGACCCGACGGACGTCGTCGCACTCCAGGTCGGTTGGAAATATACCGACGGTGTTCTTGGACCCGAGGTTCTCGAAGACGGCAGTGCTGTTGCACCGGGTCTGGCGTGTAACGCCTCGCTCGACAAGGTCGTAGGTAAGAAGATCGCGTTCACGAGCGCTACCTCGACATCTGGTGGAGTGTTCCCACAGCTCCAGCTGCTGAATGCCGGCATCGACATCGAGAAGGACATCGAGTACGAGTACCTCGGCTCGCATGACAACACGGTGGCAGCGGTCTACAACGGCGACTTCGACATCGGCCTTTCCTACGACGATGCCCGTCGCACAATGCGCAAGGACAACACCGACGTCGGTAGCAAGGTGATCGTGTTCAACATCACCGAGGAGATCCCGAACGATGTCGTTGCGGTTCGTGGTGAGCTGCCTGAAAACCTCAGGCAGGCCGTCTACGACGCAACCGCCGCATACCTCGATACCGAAGAGGGCACGGCAGTATTCGACGAGATCTACGGCTGGACGGGCATCCGTCCTGCGGTCGACTCGGACTTCGACGTAGTCCGTGAGGCAGCCAAGAAGCTCGGCGTCACGGAAGGCTGATCAATTAGTCGAGGGGGTCCACAGGGACCCCCTCGACCTTTCTCTATGTCAACCATCATTTTCGACGGTGCAACCGTCACGTATCCGGGCGGTCTCACCGCGCTCAAAGACATCGACCTCACGATCAGTGAGGGCGAGTTCGTCGTCATCGTCGGCCTTTCCGGCGCCGGCAAGTCAACGCTGTTGCGATCCATCAACGGTCTCGTCCCCGTGACCGGATCCGTGACAGTCGATGGACGGCAGGTCGTCGGCGCATCCAATCGCGAGATCCGCGAGATCCGCTCCGATGTTGGCATGATCTTTCAAACGTTCAATCTCGTGTACCGATCGCGCGTGATCAACAACGTCCTCATGGGCCGCCTCTCGAAGGTCCCAAAATGGCGTTCCATGCTCGGTCTCTGGCCGGAGGAAGACATGGAGATCGCGATGCAATCGCTCGAACGTGTCGGCATCGTCGAGAAGACATACGTTCGCGCATCTGACCTGTCGGGTGGTCAGCAACAGCGGGTTGGGATCGCACGAGCGCTGGCGCAGCAACCCAAGACCATCCTGGCAGACGAGCCCGTAGCCTCGCTCGACCCTGTCACATCACACGTCGTGATGCGAGACCTCAAGCGGATCAACCAGGAACTCGGGATCACGACGATCATCAACCTCCATTTCCTCGACCTCGCCAGGCAGTACGGCGAGCGACTGATCGGCCTTCGTGACGGTGAGCTCATCTATGACGGGACAATCGCAGGCGTCGACGATGAGATCTTCCGAGGGATCTATGGCAGGGCAATCACGCCGGACGACATGCTGAAGGAAAATTCCCGGTGACGATGCTCGCCGAATCGGGCCAACAGGTTCGGCCGCCAAAACCGCGCAAGTCCCGCGACGTGATGCTTCCTCTGATCGTCTTTGTCTTCGCCGTGACCCTCATCGCGTTCACCGGAGAGTTCGGACCGCTCTGGGGCGCCCTCTTGGGCATCGTCACATTCGGACTATTCGCATGGATAGGGCTCACTCGATCGATCCTCGACGGCATCATCCTCGTTGTCGGTGGTGTCATCGCCATGACCCTGGCCATCCTCGTTCTCGCTACCCGGGGAGATGGCATCGGCTTCGCCGTTGCGCTCCGCGCCGCACTCTCCGTCGGCGTGTTCGGCCTCGCGACCGGCTTCGTCACGTTCCGAAATAGCCATGGGTTGAAGATCTCGACCATCGGCCTTTCCGGTCTTGCCTGGGGCAGCGGCGCATACCTGGCACTTCTCACCGCCGTCGCGATGGGAATCCTCGATGCCGTCAAGGAAGGTCAGACGCAGGAGCTCACATTCGCTCTGTTCATCTCGATAGCAGTGGCAAGCGCCGCCATCGGCGCTAGCGCGAACGTGTCCTTCTGGCTGTCGCAGGCGACACCGTTCGCCGTAGGGGTTGTCGCGATCGTGTCGATCCTCGCTTGGAACGAGATCGGATTCTCACTATACGAGATCTGGAACCAGATCATCCGGATCGGAGATTTCGTCAGCAAATTCTGGCCCCCCGATTTCATATGGCCGAAGAGCCCGGGCCAACCGCCTACCTTCAACATGGGTGGCACCCTGATCGAAACGCTCCAGATCGCCATCGTCGGTGCAACGCTCGGAACCCTGATCGCAGCTCCACTGTCGTTCATGGCGTCGCGGCCAACCTCTCCCAACACCACGGTGTACTGGGCTTCGAAGAGTTTCCTCAACGTCATCCGCACCATCCCGGATCTCTTCTGGGCGATATTCTTCGCAACCGCAGTCGGATTCGGAAGACCCTTCGCCGGTGCCCTCGCGATGTTCATGTTCTCGCTTGCCATCATGGCGAAACTCTTGTCGGAAACCGTCGACGCCATCGATCTAGGGCCGCTCGAAGCTGCAAGGGCCGCCGGTGCAACCCACGGCCAGGTGGTCCGAAGGGCTGCCTTTCCCCAGGTGCTTCCCAACTTCGTCGCATACGCTTTGTACGTATTCGAACTGAACATCCGCGCATCTGTGGTGATCGGAATCGTGGGTGCTGGTGGTATCGGCCGCCTTCTCGATGAGCGACGCCAGTTCTTCCAGTGGGATCAGGTGATGGCGATCGTGCTCGTGATATTCGCCGCGGTTCTGATCATCGAGACGGTCTCCATCTACGCGAGGCGCAAGATCGTATGACGGTTCCCGACCTCGCACCCGACGCGACTCTCACCACAGAGCGGCCGACCGCGCCGACATGGCCAAAGGTCGTACGGTGGGCCGTGGTCCTCGGCATCCTCATCCCGTTCCTCTGGTCAACGGCAGGCCTCGAGATCTCCATCGCGCGGGTATGGAAAGCCCCAGAGCAGGTGTGGACGCTCATCTCCGGGATGTACCCACCGGACTTCTCCGATATGACCCGTCTCACATCCAAGGTGCTCGAGTCCATCTACATTGCCTGGATTGGAACACTCATCGGTGCCTTGTTCTCCTTCCCTGCAGGCTTCGCTGCAGCAGCGAACATCTCCCCGCGATGGATCATGGTCCCGACCAGAGCATTCCTCTCTGCGATCCGAGCATTTCCTGAACTGATCCTTGCGATCATCTTCATCGTCCCCTTCGGCCTCGGGCCGTTCACCGGTGCCATCGCGATCGGTCTTCACTCGATCGGTACGCTTGGCAAACTGACATCAGAGGTCATCGAGGGTGTCGACGACGGCCCGGTGGAGGCGATCGCTGCATCCGGAGGATCCAGGCTCCTTCGCATGCGGTACGGCGTGGTGCCTCAAGCGATGCCGAACATCGTTGCATACTGGCTGTATAGGTTCGAGATCAACGTTCGTGCTTCGGCGGTACTCGGTCTCGTCGGAGCAGGGGGTATCGGCGCTGAGATCGTCGCGAGACTCCGGTTCCGTGGCGATTGGCCAAAAGCCGGTGCAGCCCTCATCCTCACCATCGTGGCCGTGTTGCTCATCGATGCTGCGTCGGCATCAATACGGAGAAGGATCATCACCGGTCAGCCATCCAGAAGCCCGATCTCTAAATGGATGATGGCGATCACAGGCAGCCACAGGGATCCACGATTCGAGGTTGAGGCCTCTTGAGCGAATTCGTCCTCCGCACCCGGGACGTCGCTTTCGAGCGGGAGGCTACAACACTGGCGCCGGGCGCAACGCTCTCGATCGGATCCATCGGAAGAGCCATACCCGAACCGCTCGACGATTGGCGAACGGCCTTCGAACGAGATCGTGATCGCATCCTGCACACCAAGGCGTTTAGGCGTCTGAAGCACAAGACGCAGGTTTTCATGAATCCGGAGAGCGATCACTTCGTCACCCGGATGACGCACACCCTTCAGGTGACTCAGATCGGAGGTGCGATCGCGAGAGCCCTCTCACTCAACGACGACCTTGCCGAGGCGGTCTGTTTGGGACACGACGTTGGTCACCCACCGTTCGGACACACGGGCGAAGATGTGCTTTCAGAGTTCGTCGAAGGAGAGTGGAGCCACTCTGATCAGTCGGTGAGGATCTTCGAGGTTCTCGAACCGTTGAACCTCTCATGGGAGGTCCTCGACGGTATCCGTGCACATCCGTGGAAGGTCGAGGATCGAGCTTCCACACACGAGGGCACCATCGTGCGGTTTTCGGACCGGATCGCCTATCTCGCTCACGACGCCCTCGACGCGATCAGGGCTGGTGTGCTCGATGCCACGTCGTTCCCTCCAGACGTTCTCGCAGCGTTCGGCGAGCCCGGTCGCGAGTGGGTGAACGTGATGGTGCAGTCGGTGATCGACGAGTCATACAGATGCAACGAGATCGCGATGGAGCCACACATCCTCGCAGCGATGCACGGGCTGAGAGAATTCATGTTCGAACATGTCTATCTGAGACCCGGGGCACAAGCGCAGCGCAGCCGGGCACAGCAGATCGTGCGTGAGCTCGTCGAGTACTACCTCGAACATCTCGACGAGATTCCAGAGTCGTACCAACATGACAAAGCAGATGACCTGACGCGAGTGATCGACTACGTGGCCGGCATGACCGACCGCTATGCGATCCGTACCCATGACGAGCTATTCAGACCGAGGTTGTTCGAGTAGGGCCGCGAGAGTCGCAGGCGTGCGAACTATCTCTCCCACAAGGGTTCGTCGAGCCGCCAGGAAGGCGTCTCTCCCCACCGCTCCTCGTAAACGACTTCGTGTACCGGTGCTCGCTTCGCAAGACCCCACCGGCCGAGTGGGTACCCGCAGGTGATCACAGCCGCGTTCTGCCAACCCTTGTCGGTCGGAACACCAAGGAGACCCGCGAGCTCTACGTGCTTGAAGGTTCCGAGCACGGTCGTGAGCGTCGTTCCGACACCGTGTCCTCTCGCAGCGAGCATCAGGCTCCACACCGCCGGATAGATCGATGCACCCGATGGGTCATTGCGGTGAAACGGAAGCACCACCAGCGGAACCTGATCGAAGTTGTCGGCGAGCCACTGAGCAGATGACAATACCCGCATCGTCGTCTCGTCACCGCTCGCTTCGGCGGCTTCCCTCCTGCCTTTGTAGAAGGTTTCGTTGAGTTCCGCCCACGCGTCGGCGTAAAGAAGCCCGAGATCGGCAATGGTTGGACGGTCTGTCACCGTCAACCACCGCCAGCTCTGGGTGTTACCGCCGGAGGGTGACCTGATAGCTGCGTCGAGCATCGATTGGACAACGTCCCCGGGGACCGGGTCCGATGCAACGCGGCGCATCGCACGCGTTGTGTAGAGGGCTTCGTAGAGATCCATGACCGCAACCTACTCCTCAGGAGGCGAGAGACGCCATCACAGCGAGAACCAGGAGGTTGAGGGCAGTCCAGCTGACGGATATCACGACGTAGCGCCGCATCCATGTGAGCCACTCCATTGCCGTCCTCGCCAGGGCGGTCCCCAGCAGGTACCAGATCGGAAAGCTCGTTGCGATTCCGAACACGAGAACCGTGAATCTCGTGACATCGATGAACGAGAACGACAGTACCCAGGCTGTTGGCGAGGCGATCAAGAACATCACTGAAGCGGCGATCGTCGCAGCGAAGGCGCCCATGTCCCCACCCCGCCGGAACCCTACCGACAGCGCCGACACTACGAGGATCGTCGGATACGAAAGGCCGAGGAACCCACCGATGAGCGGTGATAGGGTCTGGCGACGCGGCGCAAAGGAAACATCCCTCTTCACGAGGTAGCAGCGTACCCGGTCACCGCCCGCATGCGGGGCTAGTGTCTTCGGAGGAGGTCACATGCCAGATCGACTCGATACGAGCGCCGTGAAGATCATCGAGATCATGGGTGTCTCGACCAAGAGCTTCGAAGATGCCCTCGACCAGGCAATCGCAAAGGCGTCTGAAAGCATCAACGGGATAACCAACGTCGAAGTGACAAAGCAATCTGCAACGATCCGGGACGGCAAGGTTGCGCGTTACGAGACCACCGTGAGACTGGCCTTCGCGGTGAGATGACAGACGACCGATGACCGTAGGCCGAATGCGGTAAGCGGAGCGAAGCACAGCTCGCCCACTGGTTGCTATCTGGGGAGCAGCACTACGCTGACGGTTCCGCATGACGTATCTGCGCACTTCTCGCTTGCTTCTACCGCTGCTGCTCCTGGCACTGCTGTCCGTGGTGTCCGTGCCCGCGTCCGCACAGTCCAAGAAGAACGTCGAAAGGGCGAGGTCCGCGGAAGATCGGGCGTACCAACAACTGCTCGACGCAGACGCTGATCTCGCCGACGGGCTTCAAGACCTCGAACGTATCCAGGGCCAGATCTACAACCTCGAGTGGCGCATCGACCGCCTCGGCAAGGCGATCACCGAGTACAGCACCAACGTCGATGTGCTCGAAGAGCGTGCGCGCCTCATCGTGTACGAGGCGTATACGAGAGGAGGGCGAAACATGGTGATGGCCGCCTTCAGCACCAAGGACATCCAGGAACTCATCACCAGCCAGGCGCTGTTCGACGCAGCGACAACCCGGGAACTCAGCCAACTCGACCAGCTCGCGGCGGTAGGCAGACAGATGGATCGGCTCACCGTTGAGCTGCGTGACAAGGAATCTGAGGTCCAGCAGCTCAGAGTCGAGCAAGAAGGTGTCGTAGCCCATCTCGAGGAAGACCAGGCGAAAGCCGACAAGCTTCACACACAAGCGAAGGCGCTGTATGCCAAAGCCTACGCCCGATATAAGGTCGAGCAGGCTCGTCGCGCAGCGGCTGCCGCTGCTAGAAGTTCCGGAGCTGCCGCCGGCGTCCCGGCAGCGACGAAAGGCGTCAACTGTCCGCTACCGGCCGGCGGCTTCTTCATCGACACATGGGGATACCCGCGCTCGGGTGGCCGTACCCACAAGGGAACAGACATACCGGCAGGATACGGATCGAAATTGATCGCCATGCGATCAGGCAGCATACGTCTCAACTCGCACCCCCTGGGGGGTCGACAGGTCTACGTGTACGGAGACGACGGCATCACCTACTACTACGCCCACCTCTCGGGATATCCCGGAGGCTTCCGGAACGGCCAGAGGGTTTCTCAGGGCCAAGTCGTCGGCTACGTCGGTAGCACCGGCAACGCCACGACGAATGTCCTCCATCTCGGAATGATCGTTGGAGGAAGGTATGTCAACCCGTACCCGACCGTCAGAGCTGCCTGTTAGGCCTCGTCGTCGACGACCTCGACATCGAGCTCCTCGACCACGACTTCGTCGATGTTGCCATCACCCGTAGTATCGAGACCGTACAGCCGCACGCCGCTGGCTTCGACATCGGACAGCTTCCCATCCTCCGTTGGCTCGATTCCTGATGCCGTGATCACCTCTGTGCGTGTGACATCCGGCTGTCCGTCACCATCGATGTCGTAAGCCACCGTCCGCACCTCGGTGATCTCGACGCTGTCCGCGACACCGTCACCGGTCAAATCCATCGTCGTCTCGGCGGTCTCCACAGTTGTCATCACGTCGATCACACCATCGCCGTCGACATCGAGAGCAGTTTCCTCGATCCGGATGGTTTCGACAATGTCGACTATGCCATCACCGTCGACGTCGATCTCGTGTACCTCGGTGTAGATCGCGCGGACACCGTCGGCCCGTCCATCGCCCGTTACGTCGATCTCGGTAAAGCTCGACTCGACCGCGACTTCTTCGGATGGTTCGATCGGAGCCAAATCGTTCGTTGGGGGCGTTCCGGTTTCGTCGTTGCTGGTCATGGTTCCTCCCTTGGTCGTAACATCGTAGTGTGCCATGCGATCGCTGAATGTCGGTGCCCTGGTGGTCTGTCGTTCGCGACATGTGCCGCCGTGAGTCTGGACCGCGGAAGGTCGTCACCGGCTAAGAGTGTGTTGAGTGATGCCGTTGGTCAGATCGGCGATCAGGCGCATCAATCGCAAGGGCGAGGTTTCGCCACTCCTCATGTTGGAATGGCGGAGCTGAGACCACAGCGAGTGGTGATGGATGGTCGTCGAGATGGCCGACCTGTATTGCTCAACGCACTCCTAGTGTCCTGAGTCGTAAGTTCGTGCTGATCTCCCGGAGGCATCGGCGTTCCTGGCAAGGACGCACAACGAAGGCGCATCAGTGGATGCGTCGAGGCGGAGGACACTGTCAGGGATGGCGATGGCCGGCGAGATTCTGTACATGATTTGCGACTCAGGACACTAGGCCCTCACTCCGTAGGCAGTCGAAATCCCACCGTCCCACCGGGACCCGGCTCTGCCCAGATCTCCCCACCAAGGCCGACGACGAACCCCTGGGCGATGGCGAGGCCGAGTCCGGCACCCCCGGTAACCCGGCTTCGATCCGCGTCGGACCTGCTGAACGAATCGAAAGCATGCGGGATGAAGTCTTCGCCGAACCCCATGCCCTCGTCCTGTACCAGGACGGTCACCACGTCACCGTCGGAAACAGCAACCGTGACCACGGATCCTCCCGGAGCATGACGGATCGCATTGTCGAGCAGGTTCCGCATCACCCTCGATACTGCCTCAGGTGCCGTTTGAACGATGACCCGTCGAGGTGCGTCGAGGACGAGTTCGACGTTCTCCTTGGTAGCTACCGGCAACAGAACTTCGATTGCTTCATCTGCGATCTCGGTGAGGTCCGTCGTCACAGATTCGAATGCAAAGTCTCCAGACTCGATTCTCGCCAGCAAGAACAGGTCGTCGACGAGAGAGTGAAGGACTCCAATGTCCCGCTGAAGCGATGCATGGTAGCGCTCAGGATCGGAAGCGACTCCGTCCCTGAGTGCCTCCACGGCGGCCTGTGCCGATGCAAGGGGTGTACGAAGATCGTGACCGATGGCAGCGAAGAACTCTCTGCGACTCTCGTCCTCTCGCGCTCGCGCCACCGAAGCGTCCTCGAGCCTCCTGGCCATGTCGTCGATGCCTCGTGCCAATTGTCCGATCTCATCGGCGCGGATGACCCTCGTTCGAGCGGTGAGATCGCCTTGCGCTACGTCGCTCGTCGTTTTCGCCATCTTCGTCAAGTCGGCTGTGAGTGCGCTGCTCGCCGAGAGTGCGAAGCCGAGTGAGGCGAGAAGCCCGAAACCGAGAACCACCAGCACGAGGGTCAGATCGTGGTTGGAGAAGAACATGCGGCCCGCTGCGACGGCGAGGCCGATCGCTGCGATGACCAGTGAGACGAGCGAAAGCGCAAAGAGCGTGTCGACCAACCGACGCGACCGTCGGGCGATCATCGGAAGGACCACCGCTGCAACCGCGCTGGCGGCCGCCATCATCACAAAGATCACGGCGAGTTCAAAGCGGTCCGATCCCGACGGCTGCATCGTCACCTCGAACAAGGCAAGGCCTGCCAACACAGCAGCGATAGACGCCAGAACAACTCTCACGGCTCGAACCGGTATCCCCGGCCCCACACCGTTAAGATACGCTTGGGGTCATCGGCGTTCCGCTCGATCTTCTGGCGAAGCCGCCGTACATGCACGGTCACCGTTGAAGGGTCTTGCCATTCAGCGCTCGATCCCCACACATTCGCGAGTATCTGGCCACGGGAGGACACCTGGCGGGGGGTCGAGGCGAGGTACATCAGCAGGTCGAACTCCATCGGAGGCATTTCCACCCTTTCTCCGTCGACGAGAACTTCCCTGGTCTTCCCATCGATCGTGAGCCCGTCGAACTCCAATGTCGGGGCCTCGTGCTTCGGCGTACTCGCTCGGCGCAGCACGGAACGAACCCTTGCCATCAGCTCACGAGGTGAGAACGGTTTGACGACGTAATCGTCAGCGCCCAGTTCGAGTCCAAGAACGCGATCTACCTCCTCCGCACGTGCAGTCAGCAAAATAACGGGAACCTGTGTCCGCTTCCTCAGTTCCGACAGTACCGAATACCCGTCGAGCTTCGGCAGCATCACGTCGAGGATGATGAGGTCGGGCTCGCACTCTGTGACGCACTCGAGTGCGCTCCTCCCATCGGTCGCTTCGATGCTGCTGAAACCCTCTCGATCGAGATAGGCGCACACGACCTCACGAACCATCGCCTCGTCATCAACGACGAGCACCGCTCGGCGAAGCGGGTTGTCTTGCGTCATGGGCACAATCGTACGGCAAGCTCTCGGCCACAGACATCGAGTTCAGCGTTTGTTCACCTCCCATTCGCCTGGGCGAAGGAGCTACGAAGAAGGCTGTGGGAGGTACGGGACATGACGTCTCGGTACCGACAACGTCATTCCATATCCCAATGGAATCAAACGTGTCACCCAAAGTGCTCCTGTAGAGATCGATTGCGAGGTCCCGCCACGTCGGCCCGTACCCATTGCTAGATTCCCTAGCCGCGCACTCAGGATTATACTCTCGGCGAAGGGAAGAAATCTCTCTCAGGAAATCACGACAGCCTGGCTTCTGGCGTGCCAACGGAATATTCGCGCCGTGCAGGACGTCGAGACCTGACGAGGAGAGGCGATGTCTACGAAGTGGGTCTACGGGTTCGATGAACTCGATGTGGTCAACGAGCGCTGCGGTGACGATTGGGAGAAAGTCCGAGGGCTTCTTGGCGGCAAAGGCGCCAATCTCGCCGATATGGCGCGCCTCAGTATCCCGGTTCCACCGGGATTCACCATCACCTCGGATGCTTGCAACGCGTACCTCGCTGCCGACGAGACGATGCCGGAGGGCCTGCCCGAACAGATCGTCAGCGCGCTCGCATCGGTCGAGGAGGCAACAGGCCGATCGTTCGGCGATCCCTCGAATCCGCTGCTCGTTTCATGTAGGAGTGGAGCCAAGTTCTCGATGCCCGGCATGATGGACACGATCCTCAACATCGGCCTAAACGACGAGGTTGTCACGGGCATGGCGGAGCTCTTCGATGATCGACGGCTCGCTCTCGACTCGTATCGGCGCCTCATTCAGATGTTCAGCTCGGTTGCGATGGGTATGTCTGATGAGCCTTTCGAGAAGGTACTCGCCGAGGTTCGAGCGATACGTGACATCACGTCTGATGGCGACCTCTCTTCGAGCGATCTCCACGACATAGTCCAGCGCTTCATGGACCTCTTCGAACAGCACGCTGGAAACCCATTCCCGACCGACCCGCAAGAACAACTCACCATGGCGGTTCAGGCGGTCTTCCGGTCGTGGAATGCAAAACGCGCTAGGGCCTACCGGAATGCAGCCGGGATCCCTCACACCCTTGGAACTGCTGTCACCATCCAGACGATGGTGTTCGGCAACCATGGCGACGACTCCGCAACAGGTGTCATGGTGTCTCGGAACGCAACGAACGGCGAACCGGGGCTCGACGGTGACTTCCTGATCAACGCTCAGGGAGAGGACGTCGTCGCCGGCAACCGTTCAACGAGCACGATCGAGGATCTACGGAACACGATGCCAGGGATCCACGCGGAGCTCAAAGAGTTCGCCGAGCTCCTCGAGCACCACTACGGCGACATGCAGGACATCGAGTTCACGATCGAGGACGGCAAGCTGTGGCTGCTCCAGACGAGGAATGGGAAGCGAACAGCCCAGGCTGCCGTGCGCATCGCGGTCGACATGGTCGCAGACGGGATCATCACGAAGGAACAGGCGCTACGGAGGGTGACACCCGAGCAGGTGGAGTTCTTTCTGCACCCGCAGTTCGACCCTGAGGCAAAGCAAGCAGCACAGGCCAACGGGAACTTCCTCACAAGCGGGCTCAACGTGTCGCCGGGGGCAGCGGTCGGCATTGTTGCGCTTGATGCCGACCTTGCCGAACAATGGGCGAAAGATCGAGACGAACCAGTCGTCCTCGTACGGCCCGAGACCAAACCAGACGATGTTCACGGCATGTTGGTGTCAGCCGGTGTTCTCACCTCCAGCGGTGGACGCACGAGCCATGCCGCACTCGTAGCGAGACAGTTCGGGAAGCCGGCAGTTGTCGGCGCATCGGGGATCCAGATCGACCTCAACGAGCGACTCATCACCGTTGGCGGTACCAAGATCCAGGAGGGTGATTGGCTTTCGATCGATGGTACGACGGGAGAGGTTTTCGTCGGGCCTATCGAGACCAGGATTCCAGACGTCGACGACCCGTGGCTCATGACGCTTCTCTCGTGGGCCGACGAGGTCCGGAGGCTCGGGGTTTGGGCGAACGCCGACACCCCCAATGACGCTGAATTAGCCGTGAAACTCGGAGCGACCGGCATCGGCCTGTGCCGTACCGAGCATATGTTCTTCGGTACCGACCGTCTTCCGATCATGCGAGAGATGATCATGGCGTCGGGTGTCGAGGAGCGAAAGAGCGCTCTTGGGATGCTTCTCGCACTCCAGCGTCAGGATTTCGCCGGGCTGTTCCGAGCGATGGATGGCCACGAGGTCATTATCAGGCTGCTCGACCCTCCACTTCACGAATTCCTCCCGGATCGCGACAGGCTCGCCGACGACCTGACCGACCTGAAGATCCGGTTGACAAAGGCCGGGACCCTCGAGGAGGTCAACACTCTGTTCGCAAAGGCAGCAGACACCGAGCGAATACTCGAGAGAGTCGAAACCCTCCGCGAGTCGAATCCGATGCTTGGTTTGCGTGGCGTGCGACTCGCCGTGCTGTCCCCTGACATGCCGAAGATGCAGATTCGCGCCATCTTTGAGGCCGCGGCGCTCGTCCATGAGGAAGGCATCGACGCAAAGCCGGGCATCATGATCCCGCTGACCAGCGTCGTCGGTGAGCTCGAAACGCTCGAAGCGGTCGCCACTGAGATGGCGAAGACGATTCGCCGCGAGCGTGGGATCGAGATCGACTACCGATTCGGAACGATGATCGAAACTCCGCGTGCAGCAGTAACTGCAGGTGAACTCGCAGTCCGCGCGGAGTTCTTCTCGTTCGGCACGAACGACCTGACACAAATGACCTTCGGTATCAGCAGGGATGACGCAGAACGCAGCTTCCTGCTCGACTATCTGGAATCCGGTGTGCTCGCTGCGAACCCGTTCAACACGCTCGATGGCGATGGCGTCGGAAAGTTGATCGAGCAAGCCGTCACCGCCGGCAGAAGCGTTCGGCCTGACCTCCACATCGGGATCTGTGGCGAACACGGGGGTGACCCTGCCTCGATCGCCCTTGTGGACCAGCTCGGGCTGGATTATGTGAGTTGTTCACCGCTCCGGGTGCC
>BTQS01000025.1:0-15256 GCA_036985995.1 Acidimicrobiia bacterium | reverse complement strand
GTGCCCTCGGGCCGATCCTGCGCGACGGCCAGTCGTTATGGCGCCTCCCGTACCTGTTCGTGGCGAACACACCAACAGGAGGAGACATGGGTGCCCATGTCCTTCTGCCAAAGCTCCTGCTTGAGGATCTGCTGTCGTCGGGACGCTTGCTCGGCTGGAGCATGGATTGGTACGCCGGATTCCCCGTGCTGTACTTCTACTTCCCGCTGCCGGCCCTTGCGACGGTGGCCCTCGACCTCGTTCTGCCGTATGGCGTGGCGTTCAAGCTCGTGACGATCGTGGGTCTGGTCACGCTTCCCACTGCTGCGTATTTCTTCGTGAAGTACCTTGGTTTCACAAGGTTCGTTGCCGCAGTAGCTGCCGTCGCGGGATCTCTCTTCATCTTCATGGAGAGCTATTCGATCTTCGGCGCGAACATCAAGTCGACCCTTGCCGGAGAGTTCTCGTTCTCGTGGTCCTTCGCTCTTTCGATCCTGTATGTCGGTCTGGTCGTGCGCAACTTCCGTAACGGAAAGCTGTTCGATCCATGGGCTGGGATCGTGCTCGGTCTCACGGCCCTCGCACACATCATCACGACCATTGTCGTTGTGGTCGCGACCCTTCCGCTGGTACTAGCGCCCCTCGCGGCACTTGTCGGTAGCCGCGACAAGCTACCCGGTGCGATGAGGGGTTCGATCGGGGTGCTCTGGACGTATGTGGTCGGATTCGGAATTTCGGCGTTCTGGTCTCTTGCACTCGGCGTGAACGTCCTGAGCGGGATGACGTCCGACATGGGGTGGGCACCGGTGAAGACCGTCATCGGGAGTTACCAGAATCCGGGTTCTCCGATCCCAGGCGAGTTCGTTCCCGTGCTGGCCGTTGGGGTGATCGGCATGGCGTGGACACTTCTGCGGAGAGATAACGTCGGTATCGCCATCTGGTTGACGCTGTTCCCGCTCGCCGGCTATTTCCTCATCGCTTCCATCGATCTCACGATTTTGTACAACGCACGATTGTTGCCGTACTGGTTCTTCGGGATGTTCACGTTCGCGGGGGTAGCGATCGCTCTCGCGGTATCCGCTTTCGCTCGCCTTTTCGCCCAGACGGGAAGAGCGACGTTGGTTGCGGGAACCGTTGCTGTGGTCCTGATGGTCGGCGCTGCGGGTCTCTCGATGCACGATCTGCCAGGTTGGGTCAAGTGGAACTACGAGGGCTATGAGGGCAAGCAGGTTTGGCCCGAGTACGAGAACTTGATGCAGACCGTTGACGCGCTTCCACCTGGTCGCGTCATGTGGGAAGCGAACTCCGAGATGAACCAGTATGGAACGCCGATGGCGTTGATGCTGTTCCCTTTCTGGTCGGAGGGACATCCCTCGATGGAGGGTTTGTTCTTCGAGAGCTCGCTGACGACACCCTTCCACTTCCTGAACGCGTCTGAGGTGAGCCTTCGCCCGTCGAATCCGGTGCGCGGGCTCACGTACCGTGGCATGGACTTCGACCGTGGCACCAAGCACCTCGCGTTGTACGACGTGGCGTACTACGTGTCTTACACAGAGGAGGCGAGGGCGGCTGCCGAGGACTTCGGCCTCGAGGTACTCGCTGAGCCGACCCCGTGGACCGTCTTCGCCCTTCCCGATGCCGATCGTGTCGATGTTGCGAGATACGAGCCTGTCGTGTGGGCCGGCGAGCAGGACTTCGTCGACGCGGCACTCGAGTGGTACGACGATGTCGACAATCTCGATACCTGGCTTGTCGAGGATGGTCCCCCCGAGTGGCGCCGAGTCACATCGGTCGAAGAGCGGCTTGTCGATCCCCGGCCCTACGATGTGGATGGAACTGCGACGATCACGACGTTCGAGGACGACACGGTGTCGTTCTCGACGGACTCGATTGGCATCCCGCATCTCGTCAAGGTCTCGTATTTCCCGAACTGGACCGTTTCGGGTGGTGAAGGTGTGTACCGTGTTGCGCCATCCCTGATGCTCGTCGTTCCGACACAAAAAGACGTAACTCTTCAGTTCTCGAGCCGCTGGGTCGAGAATCTTGGTGCGGCCATCACGGTCATCACGGTGGTCGGACTCATCAGCTACGGCGTGGTTTCACGACGACGTCGACGAAGGGCAGCGGTGTGAAAAGCTATCTCATGACGTTCGCGAACAGAGAATCCCTGTTCCAGGCCGTGAAGGTCGCGATCGTCGGCGTCTTCAACACGATCGTGTCCTTTGCCCTGTTCAACATCTTCCTCGTCGTCCTCGACTGGTCTTGGTTCGTATCCATAACCGTGTCGTTCACGCTCACCACGTTCATGTCTTACATCATCAACAGGTGGTGGACGTTTTCGCTCACCGACGGCCGGGTGTCGAGCCGAGAGACGGTGTCGTTCTTCGGTGTCAACATCCTGGCCTACCTGGCATCCGTCGGGATCGTGTGGCTTGCCGACACGATCCTCGGGCCACTGTCAACGATCGGGTACAACCTCGCGTTGCTGTTTGCAGCCGGCGTTTTGATCATCCCGAAGCTGGCCGGCTATCGCGACATCGTGTTCGGAAAAGCGCTGGAAGCGCAGGCAAAGCCTGCGGACGCACGAAGTACGTAGTACGTCCTACTCGTCGCGGAGCGACCTCCGGATGGCCCACACGCCCTTGAGCGTTCGCGGCACTCGCCTGATGAGGCTCGACCTCGCATCCCGGAGCTCCTCGACAGACGCCGGGAGCTCCACGATCCGGAATCCGGCCCGCTCGGCACGCACGACGAGTTCCGTGTCGAAGAGGTCGATCGTCGAGATGACCTTCGGTACGATTGCGTCGACGACGGTCGAGCGCACGAGTTTCATGCCGTGGGTATCAGAAACACCGGATGAGAGCACCAGCCTCAGGATCTGATTGAAGGTCCATGTGGCAAAAATGCGAACCGGTCCGCGCCTGTCGTCGGCACCTTCCGCACGCTTGGAGGCAAGCACGATGTCCGCTGTGTCTCCAAGCGCGAGGGCGTTGTTCAAGAACGCTCCCGAGAAGTAGTCGATATCGAAGTTCGCAACCCATTCGGTTGTTGCTTGCATGAAGCCCTCGCGCATCGCAGCCCCATAGTCCGGAGTCGACAGCTCGAGGAGGTCAAGGCCCTCATAGGTCGCCATGGCCTCGCGCACGAGACGGGCAGTGTCATCCTGGGAACCGTTCTCTGCGATCAGGACGGTCAGGTCCGCGTTCACCGTGTCGAGTTCTGCGAACAGCTGCGGAAGCGCTTCTGGCAGATACTCGGCTTCGTTGTGGACAGGGATGACAACGGTGACTGAGGGGTTTGAAGGCTCGGGCATGAGCGCCGAAGTGTAGGAAGGTGAAGCGTATTCAGGCAGGGGAGCGGTTTCGCCGTAGAATCTCACACATGGACTACTCAGCCATCATCAAGGCATACGACGTACGCGGCGTGTTCCCCGACGAACTCGACGAAGAAGCCGCCAACCGGATCGGTGCGGCCTTTGCCGCCTTCGTCCAAGCCGACGAGGTGATCGTAGGGCACGACTGCAGGCTGTCGTCGCCTGCGTTGCGTGAAGCGCTCATCGACGGGATAACGAGCCAGGGCGTCAATGTCAGGCTCATCGGTGAGATACCGACCGATGTCCTGTACTACGCCTCAGGTGCGCTTTCGCTTCCAGGAGTCGTGATCACAGCATCGCACAACCCTCCCCAATACAACGGTTTCAAGTTTTGTAAGGCGGCGGCCGCACCGATCGGCGCCGATACAGGTTTACAAGACATCAAGGAGATGGCTGAAGAAGGTCTGGAACCGGTCTCGGAAGCCGGAAGAGTCACCCGTCAAAACGTGATCGCCGGATATGTCGACCATGTGATCTCTGCTACCGGTGCGGCCGGGATCACCAGCCTCACCGTCGCTGCTGATGGAGGGAACGGCATGGCCGGTGTCGCGCTTCAGGACGTATTCGACAGGATCGATGCCGAGTTGATCGGACTGTATCTCGAACCGGACGGCACGTTTCCCAATCATCCAGCTGATCCGCTGCGACCCGAAAACCTCGTCGATCTCATGGCTCTCATGGATGAGCGTCGCCCGGATCTCGGAGTCGCGTTCGATGGCGACGCTGACCGAGCGTTCTTCATCGATGATCAGGCGTCACCCCTTTCGGGATCGACGACGACGGCCATCATCGCCGACTGGTTCCTCCGACAGAGGCCCGGAAGCACGGTGGTGCACAACCTCATCTGTTCGAAGGCAGTGCCGGAGACCATCGAGGCCGCCGGAGGTCTGCCGGTGAGGACGAAGGTCGGCCACTCGTACATCAAGCAGGTCATGGCAGAAACCGGAGCGGTGTTCGGGGGCGAGCATTCCGGGCATTACTACTTCAAAGACAACTTCCGCGCGGATTCCGGCATCATGGCGATGCTGGTTCTTCTGCGTGCGCTGTCTGACGAGCAGGTGCCGCTGTCTGAGCTGAGGAAGCACTACGAGCCCTATGCGCAGTCGGGCGAGATCAATTTCGATGTGGCGGACATAGGTGCGGCCGATGCCGCCGTCGCACGCGCTTTCGAAGATCATGCGATCGATCGGCTCGACGGTCTGACGGTCGACCTCGGTGATCGGTGGTTCAACCTGCGGGCATCGAACACCGAGCCCGTCCTTCGTTTGAACGTCGAGGCACCCACCCGGGATGACGTAGTCGAGCTCGTCGAGCGCGTAGAGCAGATCATCAAGGAGGAATCATGACCGAAGCGCAACCACTCGTGCCGCCGGATCTGCTGGCGATCATGCAGTGTCCGGAGTGTGCGGGCGAGCTCTCGGAACGACAGGATCCACCGGCACTCGTATGTCAAAGCTGCCATCGTGCCTATCCGGTACGCGATGGGATCCCTGTCATGCTGGTGGAAGAGGCAGAGGTCCCCCCTTCAGAGGGGACAGATCTTACTGAGAACCTGAACTCTGACGGGTAAGGATTTGCTATGCGCGCCATCGTCTACCACGGGCCTCACGACCTTCGCCTCGAGGAAGTGACGGATCCGGAAATCGAGGACCCGGGCGATGTCCTCGTCGCGACGCGGGCCACCTCGATGTGCGGGTCGGACCTCTACCTGTACCAGGGAGAGATGCCCGATCTCGCCGCCCCTGGATCGACGATCCTCGGTCACGAGATCGCAGGTGAGGTGGTCGCCGTCGGCGCCGAAGTGACACGATTCCGCACCGGGGACCGTGTCACGTTCCCGTTCTCGGTGAGCTGCGGCACGTGCCGAACCTGTTCTTTGGGGCTCACCGGTCACTGCCTGACCTCAGGGAAGGCGATTTACGGCTTCAGGGGATTGGCAGGGAGCCATGCCGAGTACGTGCGGGTCCCCCTGGCCGATGGCCACCTCCAGCCTGTTCCCGACACCGTCGACGACGAAGGAGCGGTACTGCTGTCGTGCAACCTTCCTGCGGCCCTCATCGTCGTGGATGCCGCGGCAGTAGAGCCGGACGATGTCGTTGCTCTCGTCGGTGCAGGACCGACCGGCCTCCTCGCCCTTCAACTCCTCGTCTCCCGCACACGTCGACCGCCATTCGTGTTCGACCGGGTGCCGCATCGGCTGGAGCGGGCGGCGGAGATCGGTGGTGTACCCGTGAATGTCGATGTGGATCCGACGACGGAGATCGTCGGTGAAGCGACCGGCGGGCTTGGCGTGGACGTTGTCATCGAGTTCGCGGGCCGTGGCGACGCCTTCGACCTTGCCACCACCATTCTTCGTCCCGGTGGGGTGCTCGCCGGCGGCGGCGTGTACCGGGTCGAGACAGCACATCCAACATCTCTGGCTCTGCTCTTCGCTAACGATCTTCAGCTCCGCCTCAACGGCCTCGCCAACGTGCGCCCGGCGATGGGCCGCGCCGTTCAACTCCTCGAGGAGGGTGTTGTGGATACCACGAGGGTGTTCTCCGATCGCGTCGAGTTCGACGAGATACCTGCGGCGGCCGAGGCCTTCTCTCGCCGCGAGCCGGGCTTTCACAAGTTGCTTGCCCGCGTTTGAGGGGTCGCTACACCGGCCGACGGAGCGCTCGATTCCCATCGCTATTCGCGGTTTGCTTGCGAAGCCCGGCACGGCCAACATCGGGGTACCAAGGAGGGGATGCTCCACGACAAAGCCGCCATTCATCGATCTCGAGTTCGCACCGGCCGCGGTGAACACCGGGCCCGCGCCCGATGGAGGGCTCATCCTCTCCTCCCCAATGCCGTTAGCCCCTTCGCCTCTCAGTGTGGGAGAGGTGCTTCATCGCTGGGCACGAACGGCGCCGGAGCGGCCCTTCCTCGCCGAACGGGACGGTGAAGCCTGGCGTACCGTCACATACGCCGGGGCGGCGGATGCCGTGCAGAGGCTTGGACAGGCGATGCTCGAACGCGGTGTTGATGCCGAGCACCCCGTGATGCTGCTCTCCGGGAATGCCATCGACAATGCCCTCGTCCAGCTTGCAGCAATGGAGATCGGTGTGCCCGCGGCGCCGATCTCTCCTGCCTACTCGCTCATGTCTCGAGACTATGCGACGCTTCGGTACGTCTTCGAGCTGCTGACCCCCGGCCTGGTATATGCCGCCGACGGCTCGGTGTTCGAAGGTGGGCTCGCCGCGCTCGATCCAGAGCGCGTTGTCGTGTCTGGCAATCCGCGAGCGGGCCACGAACAGCTGGACGACCTCCTTGGCACGTCGCCGGGATCTGCCGTCGTGCAAGCCGCGGCAGCGGTAGGCCCCGACACGATCGCCAAGATTCTCTTCACCTCGGGCTCTACGGGCATGCCGAAAGGCGTGAAGAACACTCAGCGCATGCTGTGCTCGAATCAGCAGGCCATCGTCCAGGTGTGGCCGTTCCTGCGGAGCCGACCCCCCGTAGTGGTGGACTGGCTGCCCTGGAGTCACACTTTCGGGAGCAATCACAACTTCAACATGATCCTGTTCAACGGCGGGACGCTGTATATCGATGGCGGGAAGCCTGTGCCGGGACTCTTCGAGACCTCGGTGCGGAACCTCAGTGACGTGGCAACGACCATGTATTTCAACGTCCCCGCGGGATATGCCATGCTGATACCGCATCTCCAGCGGGACCGCACGCTACGAGAGCGATTCTTCCAGGACCTCGACGTGCTCTTCTACGCGGCGGCCGCGCTGCCACAGCCGCTGTGGGAGGAACTCGAGGAGCTGTCGATCGCCGTGCGTGGTGCCAGGGTGCGCATGCTCTCGGCTTGGGGGTCAACCGAGACGGCTCCGATGGCGACCACAGTGCACTTCACCATCGAGCGAGCGGGGGTGATCGGCCTTCCCGCGCCGGGGACCGACATCAAGCTGACGCCGGTGGGTGACAAACAGGAACTTCGGGTGAGAGGACCCAACGTCACGCCCGGATACTGGCGGCAGGACGAACTCACCGCGGAGGTCTTCGACGGGGAGGGTTTCTTCAAGATGGGTGATGCCGGCAAGCTCGCCGCATCGAACGATCCGACCAGGGGAATCCTGTTCGATGGAAGAATCGCCGAGAACTTCAAGCTCGCCTCGGGTACCTGGGTGCACACGGGGGAGCTCAGGATCGCGGTGGTCGCGGCCTGCGCGCCCGTGGTTCAAGATGCTGTGCTCACCGGCCACGACCGGGATGAGATCGGGTTGCTCGTGTTTCCCAATCTGGCTGCATGCAGGGATCTCGTTCGCGGTGCCGACGAGTCGACGACAGCGGCGCTGTTGGTTTCGGCCTCGGAGGTCCATGACGTCATCACCGCCGGGCTGCGTGGTCACAACGAGCACAACCCGGGGCGAAGCCGCCATATCGGCCGGGTTTTGATCATGGCCGAACCGCCTTCGATCGATGCCAACGAGATCACCGACAAGGGGAATCTCAACCA
Organism: Acidimicrobiia bacterium; assembly: GCA_036985995.1. Lineage (GTDB taxonomy): Bacteria > Actinomycetota > Acidimicrobiia > Spongiisociales > UBA5794 > JAMBLL01. The sequence continues at coordinate 7,418 of BTQS01000025.1, read as the reverse complement.
ACGTGCCGTCCTCGACCGGAGGCTGGACCTGGTGGAGCGCCTTTACGCCGGCGACGGCCCCGATGTGGTCACGCTCGCCGATGAGTCGGAGGAACGAAGTACGTAGTTCGGACTATGCCCTGTCGTAGTCGTCCTCGAGGCGTACGACGTCGTTGAGGTGCGGCGTCGATACCTCGATGATCTCGACATCGGAGTCGTCGGGTGCTGCGAACCTGTGCACATCACCTGCAGGTATGTCGGCTGATTCACCGACCTGAAGGGAGACAACCCTGGCAGTGTCATCCCGACCGAGGTGGAGCAGCAGCGTTCCCGACAAAACGAGGACAGATTCGTGCTTGGTGCGGTGGTACTGCAAGCTGAGCCGCTTCCCAGCGTCGATGTGGATGATCTTGCCCGCATAGTGTTCCGTGTCGCTCCAAAGGAGCTCGTATCCCCACGGTTTACTGGTTCGTGTCGCCATGGAGACGAGCGTAGTGTCGACCGTCAGGTGAACATGCCCTGTGACCGTCCGGGTCCCGGTGGTCCGGCGAATGCCTGGGCGATCGTCATCCACCGTTGCGCGATGGGGCCGGTGACTTCGAGGCCGGTGTCTGCTATGTGACGGCGTTGCGTGACCACGAGGCAGAAGTCCTCGACGTCCCCGCTGACCACGTTGTCCCGGGCGTCGGTGTTCCACACCCACCCGTCCCCGGAGGGTCCGGCAAGATCTACGCGAACGTCCTCGCTCGGCACATCGAGCCCGTTGATCGTGAAGCTCCAGCCAAACGTCTTGACGCCCAACAGCGCGACGTGGCGTAGCCGATCCGTCGGATCGCGGTGCGCGTCGACGACGTCAACGATGTCCTGGCCGTGCGCCCAGGTCTCCATGAGGCGGGCCGTGGCGAAGCTCCTTGCGGACATGTCCGGGCCGTACCATGCCACTCGTGCGGCAGGGTCGAGCGGGGTGAGGGCCTCGAGTAGTGCTGCCCTGGCTGCTCGCCACGCGGTGAGGGCCTCGCTCGGTGATGATGAGCGAACACCTTCGAGGTGGGCAACGAGATAACCGTCGATGTCCTGGCCGGCGGTCGCCAGGTCCCGAGCGAACGCATCCGGATCCACCACCGCCATCGTCGCCCGCTCGTCGAAGAACGTGAGATGACCTATCTGGTCGCGAACACTCCAGCCCTCAGCAGGGGTTGGCGTGTTCCACGTGTCAGCGTCGAGCGTCGAGACGATGGTGTCGAGGGTGTCCTGTTCGGACCGCAGATCCGCGCAGATCACGTTCACCGGTTCGCCGCCCGCCACTCGTTGGTCAGCTCTTCGCTGATGATCAGCTTGCGCACCTCGGTCGTGCCGGCACCGATCTCGTACAGCTTCACCGCGCGGTAGATCCGGTTTATCTCCGACTCCCACATGAGTCCGGATCCACCGTGGATCTGGAGAGCGTCGTCTGCGATCTTGACGAGCTGCTGTCCGCCGAACAATACGACAGCGGCGGCGAGCTTGTGGATGTTCCCACGTCCACCCTCACCGATCTCGAGGTCCCGAGCGGCCATGAGCGCTCGGTAGGCGAATGTTCTCATCGCCTCCAACGAGGCGTACATCTCGGCGAGCTTGGACTGGATCATCTGGAAGTCGGCGATCGGTCGGCCGAACTGCTCCCGACTGTTCGCGTAGTCGACGGCCAGATCAAGGCACCGCTCCGCCATCCCGACTGCGCCTGCCGCGAGGTAGATGCGCTCGATGTCGAGGCCGCTCATCGTGATAGCGACGCCCTTATTCTCGTCGCCGAGAAGGTTCTCGGCTGGGACGATGCAGTCCTGGAACACCAGCTCGCCGGTCTGGCTGCCCCGGAACCCCATCTTTGTGAGCTTCTGTGCAACACGGAAGCCGGGGAAGGACGATTCCACGATGAACGCGGAGATGCCGTGTGCTCCCGCAGCTGGGTCCGTCTTTGCATACACGAGCAGGATGTCGGCGATCGGACCATTGGTGATGAACGTCTTTGACCCGTTGAGCACGTACACGTCTCCGTCGCGCACGGCGGTGGTTGCCATCGAGCCGAGGGCATCCGACCCGGCGCCCGGCTCCGTCAGCCCGAGTGCGCCGACCTTTGTGCCCGAGCACAGGTCCGGGAGGTATTGTCGTCGCTGCCTGTCGCTGCCGTTCCTGTAGATATTGTTCGCACACAGGTTGTCGTGGGCACCGATGCTGAGGGCAGCGGCATGGTTCCATCTCGAGTACGCCTGGCCGACGAGTGCTGCCTGGAACAGATCCATGCCCTGGCCGCCGAACTCCGTCGGGATCGTGAGCCCCAGTTGTCCGTGGCGCCCGAGCATGGGAAAGAGATCCTCCGGCCACCATTCCTCGTCGTCCATTCGTCTCGCCAACGGCGCAAGTTGTTCGCGCGCGAATCGATCGGCCTCATTGAGGATCAAGCGGTCCTCTGCGTTGAGATCGAAGTTCCGGCCTTCCAAATCGAGGTCTCCTCTCGCTCAGATGAATGGTACTCACGGTTGCAGAGGCGATCGATCAGGGAACGACGAGTATGCACTTCGTGATCGTCGATGACGGTGGCATCTTCGTAGCCGTGCATGCGCGACTCTCAGTATCATTGCGATTCATCTCAGGAGGACACCATGGACTACGACATCGCCGATATCGCTCTTGCGGAAAAGGGCCACTTGCGTATCGAATGGGCGGCACAGCGCATGCCTGTGCTCGAGGCGATCCGCGAGCGTTTTGTGGTCGAACAACCGCTTGCGGGTTACCGCATCGCTGCATGTATGCACGTCACCACAGAGACCGCGAATCTGATGCTGACGCTCATTGCGGGAGGTGCAGAGGTGGCGGTATGTGCGTCGAACCCCCTGTCGACACAGGACGATGTCGCCGCTGCCCTGGTCGAGCGAGGGATCCCGACGTTCGCCGTTCGGGGAGAGGATTCCGAAACGTTCTACAAACACATCAACGCAATCCTCGATACGAACCCACACATCGTGTTCGACGACGGTGCGGATGCGACGACGGTTCTCCACAAGGAGCGCGCTGACCAACCGATCATCGGTGGTATGGAAGAGACAACGACCGGCGTCATTCGCCTCAAGGCAATGGCCGACGAAGGTGTTCTGCGGTATCCGATCGTCGCTGTCAACGACTCCGACACGAAGCACCTCTTTGACAATCGGCACGGGACAGGCCAATCGAGCCTCGATGGCATCCTTCGTGCGTCGAACATCCTGTTCGCCGGCCGCAGGGTGGTCGTCGCCGGATACGGAGATTGCGGCTGGGGTATCGCCACCAGAGCCAAGGGGCTCGGTGCCGATGTCATCGTCATCGAGACAGACCCCATCCGTGCCGTCGCAGCCGCAATGGAGGGGCATCGCGTCATGACGGCCAGCGATGCAGCTGAGGTTGGAAACGTGTTCATCACGGCAACGGGCAATATCCACGTCTTGCGCGCAGAGCACTTCGCGAAGATGCCCGACGGGAGCATCGTCGCCAATGCCGGCCACTTCGACGTCGAGCTCGACCTCGTCGCCCTCGACGAAATGGCGGTCTCGCGTCGCATCCTTCGTGACAACCTCGAGGAGTTCACGCTCCCAGACGGGCGTCGCATCCTCGTCGTAGCCGAAGGCCGTCTCGTGAACCTGGGCGCAGCCGAGGGCCATCCTGCTGATGTGATGGACATGTCCTTCGCCGACCAGGCATTCGCTGCCGAGTGGATAGTTCAGAACGCGGACGATCTCGGGCCGAAGGTCTACACCCTGCCGAAGGAGCTCGACGAAGAGGTCGCGCGGCTCAAACTCAAGGCGCTTGGCGGAGGCCTTGAAGAGTTGACGGCGGAGCAGCACGAGTACCTTGCGTCCTGGCAGCACGGAACCTAGACGACGGCTGCCAGACGTTCTCGTCACACCCCGCTGATACCTTGTTTTCATGTTGTGTATCGCATGTGCAATGCCGGGTTATCCGTTGTGTCCCGTCTGTTCACGTGGATTGATTCCAGCTCACGACGATGCTGCATCCGGGGTGTTCGTCGGTGTTCCATATGCACACACGGGTACGGCGGCTCGTCTTGTGCACAACCTGAAATATCGCAGGTCGGAATCGGCAGGTCGCTTCCTTGGCGCCGCCATGGCCGCGCGACTGCCCATCGGTGCCACAGTGCTCGTCCCGGTTCGAAGATCGATGGCACGCCGCGTCGCATACGGAATAGATCAAGCAGCGTTTCTGTCTCGCGTTGTGTCTGATCTCACTGCCATCCCCGTCGCCGACGTCCTGGTTCCACCGTTGTGGTGGGGGAAGAGGGCTGGAGCGCCGCGGAACGCTCGAGCACCGATCTCGTTTCGGGCGAAGGGTGTTGTACCCGACAGCGCTGTTCTCGTCGACGACGTGCTCACGACAGGGACTACCGCGCTGTCTGCCGGTAGAGCGATCTCCCCTTCGAGATTCTCGGTCCTCGTAGCGACTACAGCAGGTACTATGAGAAGTGGAACCGAGAAGGTCCCGAACCTGGGAGGTGACGTGGCGACCAAGCGTCGAGTGAACGCTGATCGATCACCAACCGCGCTGCCATATTCCCGACTCGATTCCCTCCTACGAGCCCGCACCGTTCGTACGCGCTCGTTCGAGGTCGCCTACAGAGAGGAGCACGGGTGACCGTTCGCATCCATGGCAGGAACATGCAGGTATCAGATCAGATCAAAGAGATCGCGGAGGATCAGGTCAAGCATGCCGGCAGGATCTTCGACAACGGGGGAAGTATCGACGTTGAATTCACGGAGAAACAGAACCCGCGCCTCGTGGACGAGCGATATAGGGTGGAGATCACATCGAACGTTGCCGGGCACATCGTTCGCATCGAAGCGGAGGCTCCGGAGGCCCGCTCAGCGCTCGATCTCGCATCGGACAAATATGAGAGGCAGCTTCGGAGGCTCAAGGAGCGTCTGATCCAGCGAAACCGCGTCGGGAACAAAGGTCTCAACCAGTCCAACGGACGACCCGATGAAGAAGAAGACCGTGGCGCCGGGATCGTCCGAACCAAGAGGTTTGTGATGAAACCGATGACCGCCGAGGAAGCTGCATTGCAGATGGAGATGCTCGGACACGACTTCTTCTTCTTCCTCGATGCTGACTCGAATCAGCATTGCGTGGTGTATCACCGGCGCGACGGCAACGTTGGATTGATCGAACCGGAGTGAACCGGAGCTGAGATGAAGAGACTGTTGGTGGTCGATGATGCGCCGTTGTTCCGTGCTGGACTGACGGCAGCTCTCGAGGGTGAGGGTTACGAGGTGGTCGGCGAGGCGCCTGACGGCGAGTTGGCCATAGCTCTCGCCGAGACCGAGCAACCCGATATCGTGTTGCTCGACCTTCTGATGCCCGGCATGTCTGGAATCGACGTCCTCGAGAAGATTGGTGCCGTCGCACCGAACGCGGCGGTGGTGCTCCTGACAGCATCGGAATCCGAGGAGGACCTGGTTGCGGCCATCAAAGGCGGCGCACGCGGTTTCATCCTGAAAGACATGTCGTTTCACCAACTCGTGGAGTCGATCAACAAGATCGCAGACGGTGGTGCCGCCATCTCACCTGGAATGGCAGGGAAGCTCTTCGACGTCACGAGACAGCTGCTCCGTCACCAGGAGCTTGTCGGTGCACGGAAGCCGACCCTCACCGGACGCGAGATCGAGGTACTGGGGCTTGTGGCGGATGGTCACACGAGTAAACAAATCGGCGATCTCTTGTACATCTCTGAGAACACTGTGAAGAACCACATTCGAAACATTCTCGACAAGCTCGGCTTGCACTCGAGGAACGAAGCTGTGCTCTACGCCGTCCGGGAGAATCTCATCACGCTCGGCTGAACATCAGGGGTGTTCTGGAATCTCGGCTAACCCCGTAACATTGAAGAACCATGTCGATTCTCAGCAAGATGCTTCGCGCGGGCGAAGGTAAGCGTATGAGGGAGCTCCAGCAACTCGTCGAGCGGGTCAACGCCTTCGAGCCTGAAGCTTCCGAACTCACGGACGAAGAACTTCGGGCGCGCACGGGCTGGTTCAGAGATCGTCTTGGGAACGGTGAGACCCTCGACGACATCGAGCCCGAGGCGTATGCGACGGTTCGAGAGGCAGCCAAGCGCGTACTCGGCCAACGCCACTACGACGTTCAGATCATCGGAGCAGGGACACTCCACCGGGGCCTGATCGCAGAGATGAAGACCGGTGAGGGCAAGACCCTCGTGTCGACGATGCCTTCGTACCTCAACGCGTTGGGCGGAGGAGGCGTTCACATCGTGACGGTGAACGATTACCTCGCAAGTCGTGACGCAGAATGGATGGGGAGCATTCATCGATTCCTGGGCCTTGAAGTTGGACTGATCCAGGCGTGGATGACTCCTGAGGAGCGCAGGCCTGCATACGCGTCCGACATCACGTACGGGACGAACAACGAGTTCGGTTTCGACTACCTGCGTGACAACATGACCATGAATCCCGACCACATGGTGCAACGAGGCCACGCGTTTGCGATCGTTGACGAGGTCGACTCGATCCTTATCGACGAGGCGAGAACTCCGCTCATCATCTCGGGCAGGGTCGGAGAAACCGGCAAGTGGTACACCGAGTTCTCCCGCATTGCGGCACGACTGCGCGAGGGTGAGCACTACGAGGTCGATGAGAAGAAGCGCCAGGTCGTCACGACTGAAGAAGGTGTGACCAGGGTCGAACAGATGCTCGGTGTCGAGAACATGTATGACTTCGCGAACGTCGATTTCATTCACCACCTCGATATGGCGCTCAAGGCCAAGACGCTCTACCAGAAGGATGTCGACTACCTCGTGCGTGCCGGCGAGGTCATGATCGTCGACGAGTTCACGGGCCGTGTCCTCGAGGGACGTCGGTATTCGGAAGGTCTCCACCAGGCGATCGAGGCGAAAGAGTCGGTGGCGATCAAGGAGGAGAACCAGACCCTTGCAACGATCACGTTGCAGAACTACTTCCGAATGTACGAGAAGCTCTCGGGGATGACCGGCACTGCGATCACCGAAGAGGGTGAGTTTGTTGAGATCTACGGTCTCGACGTTGTCGTGATTCCCACAAACCGCGTGATCGTTCGCATGGACGAGCCGGATCTCGTCTATGTCGACGAGGATCACAAGTTCGCCGCCGTGGCCGACGACATCGAGGGGCGCCACGAAAAGGGTCAACCGGTTCTGGTCGGCACAGTATCCATCGAGAAGTCGGAACGACTCGCTGCGACCCTGAAGCGACGGGGGGTCAAGTTCGAAGTCCTCAACGCCAAACAGCATGAGCGAGAGGCACACATCATCGCCCAGGCCGGGAAGCCGAGAGCGATCACCGTTGCGACGAACATGGCAGGTCGTGGAGTCGATATCGCCCTTGGTGGAAACGCTGAGGAGCTCACGAAGGCAGAAATGCGCA
>BTQS01000024.1:0-15578 GCA_036985995.1 Acidimicrobiia bacterium | reverse complement strand
GGCGTCTGGCACCATCTCGCGAATCTCGATGGCTTGCTTGGACGAGATGCCGCAGCACACCTTCGAGCAATACTCGTTCCCGATCTGGCGGTCCCTCGACCCCACGCATTGGATGAACGCCACACGCTCCGGCGGCTTGCCCGTTGATGGGGTGACGAAGGACCCCGACTTCAACATCTTCTCAGCATCCGCGATGGTGATGACGTCCGGCAACTCGTAGTACTGATACTGCTGAGTTTCGCGCCCCGGATCGAAGTGCTTGAAACCGGTCGCCAGGATGATCGCCCCAGCGTCTACCACCTCATCGGAGCCATTCGAGGACAGGGTCACGGAGAAATCTCCAAGTTGGCCTTCAACAGAGGCGACCTCCGTCCCAACGCGGAGGTCGATCAGGTCGTTGCCTGTTACCGCATCGACCATCTCACCCATCGCGTCGGACGCGGAGCGGAAGTGGTGCGTGAGCGCCGCGTATTCGGAATGGATCGGCATGCCACCCGCAACGTCCTTCTTCTCGATGAGTGTCACAGGACTTCCAAGCTCGGCTGCGAGCCTGGCGGCTTCGAGACCCGCCGGCCCCGCCCCGATCACCACCACACGATCACTTGGCATCTGCGTCCTCCCAACTCAGGTACTCGATCTCGCCTCGCTCGAGGCGTTTGAGGTCTTCCTCGAACTCGGCCCACGCCCTCTCCCAGTCGATGCCCATCTTCTCGAGCAGCACCGTGTAGTCGGTCGCATGCCAGTGCAACTGCACGATCCTGTAGGGATGGGCGCCCATCGCGAGTGCGGCGAACTGAGCGTCCGACAACACCGGCACACCGACATTGCGCTGATGAGCCCTCGCAGCGAACTGGCTCTTGTCGAGGGTCGTGACACATCCGGTGTCGTGAGTGATGACGACGTCCGGGTTCGCCTCTTCTTTCATGATCTCGATCTTGCGCTGGGTGGCGAACGACCGGCTGAAGTCGCGCTGGACGAGGATGTGGCGGAATCCGAAGCCACAGCAGTCGAAAAACGTCGAATAGTCGCCGACGGTCGAACCGAGCGCCTGCACGATGCCGGTGACGGTTGCGGTGCGCTGTCCCCCATAGATGTCCGGGTCGTATATCGCGTCCTCGGTCACGAGCTTGTAATAGTGGCACGCAGGGTGGATCGAGGCTGTGATGCTCGAGAAGTCCCTCACCTGTCTCTCTGCGATGCGATCGCGCATGGCGTGAATCCACTCTGAGTAGTGAACGATCTCTTCGGGGACGACGAGCGGCTTGTCGAGCTTGGCCATGATGTCCCTGACCTTTCGGCGTAGCTCAGGATGATGGACGAGCTCTTGCCTCGTCTCCTTGTAATGCCCGTAGGACGTGCCGCAGTGAATGAGGGGGAAATAGCCGGTCGCATAGGCTGCTGCGAAGTTTCTCGAGGCGACGGCCGCCTGTGCAACGGCGTTCGACGTGGCCGAGGCGTAGTAGTTCCATGCCGTGCATGACGTTTGGTCGGTCGGATCGACGTAGTTCATGCCGAATTGTCGATTGAGCCAGAAGATCGACGTCGAGTAACCGGGGATGTGACCGCACTGACCACAGGATTTGTGGTGCCATGTCATCTGCTCCGGGATCTTCTTCGTCCGGCCGTACTTGGTCATGACCTCGATGTACGGTTCGGGTACGCGCTGCACGATGAATTCACCGGCGTCCTCGAGCTCGAACAATTGTTCGCGGATGTCGACGGTAGGTGCATCCGCCGGGTTGGGTACCGGCGGTTTGCGTATCTCAGAGAGTGGGATGAATGTCGTGTCGGTCATGAGTTCTCTTTCCCTAGTGCCCTGGCCACTAGATCTCGTAGCCGGCGTCTTCGAGGGTTTCTTCCATCACATCGAGGATGATCATGTGAAGTCCCTCGTCCGCCTCCTCGATCATGTCCATGACGTCTGAATGCAGCCAGATGAGATAGAGCTCGATCAACGTCTCCTGTGAGACCTGCCAGCTCATCTCCGTCGTATGCAGCGTTTCAGGTGGTAGAGCTCTGCGCCACAGCTCGAGGTTGTCCGATGTCTTCTCGACGTCGGGACCCCAGTCGGGGAAGGCATCCGGCTGAAGCATGTCCGGTGAGATCTGTGTGCCTGTGGTCATGATCTTGTAGACCACCCGCCCATATCCCTCGAGCGCATCCTTCGCGCTCGACAGGCCATGTCGGACGGATACCTCGCGAAGCAAGGTGATCAAGCCCCCAGGCGAGTTCTCCCTTGGACAGCGATTGCACGAAAAGCACTGGGAGCAGTTCCACACATCGTCGTTCATCTGCTCGTAGATGAGCTCCACATCCTCGCGGGCTGCAGCCTGTGTGATCTTGCGTGGAGAGAAGTCGTAGAACTTCGCCGATGGACACGCCGCCACACAGATCCCACATTCGTAGCACCCGTACAGGTAGTCGGGGAACCGCTCGTCGGCTTTCACTTCCTCCCAGAGGGCGAGCTTGTCCTCGTAGGGAACATCCAGGTAGCTCTCCGGTGACAGCGTCGCTCCCGCAACTGCGGTGAAGGGCGCGGGCGGTGCTGCGACAGACATCAGAAGCTGATCACCGCGTCGGCTTCGGCAGCCATGTCGTTGAAGGCGGCACCGCCGATCATCTGGACGCCGTCGATGAGATCCTCCATTGCAAGGTCGTTCAGGTCGAGAGAGGGTTGGCACACGAGGAGGTTGACGCCGCTTTCGATCGCAAGATCGACAAAGCTCGAGAGCGGAGCACCACCCTCCTTGACCGTCAGATCGCGGCTGTCCTTACGTAGAAGCGTCGGACCATGCATGGTGAAATAGATCGACACATCCATGTCCATCGCAGCTGCGGCGGTGGCCAGATAGAACGGTGTCGCCGCCTTCGATGCCTCATCGACGCCGTGCGTCTGCACGTAGAGAATCCTCGGGTCGTCGTCCACTCCTGCCCCTCTCTCTTTGCCGGGTCCTATCAGATGAACAGTGCCAGATCCGCCTCCGCCGCGAAATCAAGAAACGCCGTGGCTCCGAGGCACGAGGCCTGAGGCATGATGTCATCCTGATTCACGTTCATGACACCCATCGTCGTTGCACACGCATAGAACTCGACACCGCTCTCGAGACACATCTCCATCATCTCGTCGAGGTCCGGCATGTTGGAATCTTCCATCCAGCCCTTCATCATCTTGGTCGCTACCGATGTCATGCCTGGGAGCATGGAGATGATGTTCGGAACACCCATCTCCTTGCCTTTGAGGGGTGGTGGGGCAGCGGCGTTGCCGATGGGCGAGACCTTGAGCTTGTGCATGCGCTTGGTGTTCACCATGTCGAGACCGTAGAAAGTGCAGAAGATCCCGACCTCCCAGTCGAGAGCTGCAGCAGTGGTCGCCATGATGAGGACCGGATACACTTCGTCGAGACCGCCCTTGGATGCGACGAGTGCCATCCGTTTGCGTCGGGGCTCGACGTCGGGCTCCGGGCTAGCGTCGGCGTCCGGAACGGCAAAGGGCTTTTCTCCTACGGTTGTCATCGCTGATCCTCCCTCACTTCGTCCGCCGGAACCAGAACCGATACTCACCGTCGCCGGCGGTTTGGTCGATGAGCTCGTGCCCGGTCTGTCGAGCCCATGCCTCCATGTCCGGAGGTGCGCCGGGGTCGGTTGCAACCATCTCGAGAACCTCTCCGATCTCGATCGTCTTGATCGCTTTCGAGGTCTTGACGACGGGGATGGGACACAGAAGACCGGTACAGTCGAGTAGTTGGTCAGAAGCAATGGTCACGGCGGCTCTCCTTACTCGGAGAGGTCTGCCCCGACTATGACCGACGCGAACCCCTCAGACATTCGCATCTGCGCATGTCTGCATCGCATTATGAATCCTGGTGAGCGATGATGCAAACGGTTGTCGTGATCCCGACGATTCTCTTTCGATCCCCCGCACCGGCCGTTGCCCCTTCGTGCACCCGTTTTTCGCGTCGGCGACGGGACCCCTGCAACGAAGATTCGACGTTTCGGTGTGGGCAAAGCCCCAGATATCTGCCATAGTTCTGGTTATGTCACACATCGGAGACGAGCTCTATCAGCTCCATGCCAGCGTCTGTAAAGGGCTCGCAGACCCCAAGCGACTCATACTCATCAACGCATTGCGAGATGGCGAACGGTCCGTCACAGAACTCTGCGACCTGACAGGGATCACGCAGTCGAACGCTTCCCAACACCTCTCGATCCTGCGGAGCAGGGGGCTCGTCACGAGCCGAAGGGACGGCCAACGCGTGTACTACGCGGTGACCTCACCCAAGATCAACGAAGCACTCGACCTGTTGCTGGCCGTGATGGCCGACCAGCTACAGCTACCCGTGACAGGCCGCACCTAGATCACACCACGATCGGTGATATATGCACATCTCTGTATATGTCACTTGCCCGCAGCTTCGCGACCGTACGCGGTGGAGATCCTCGAACACGGGAGGCGCGTCCGAACCGGTGCAAGATGACGTGAACCTTGCTCCCCCTTGACCTACGTTTGGTCGGTCCAGCCGTCTGCGTTCTGCACGAGATACATCGAGACCTCGTGGACACGATCGAACACGTCGCAGAACGAATCCTGCCGGAACATGAGGTCGACGAGAGACCGCCTCGCAGCACCGACAACGCTCAACCTTCGATCCTCCGCAGCCGCAAGCGCACCCATGGATTCGACGGAGCTGACCTCGATGGGGAGATCGATTCCCCCGATGCCGGCGAGTTCGGCCGACAGCATGATGAGATCGGGAGGATTCTCAAGCGGTGGAAGAGACCAGTTGAAGTAGAAGGTCACCGTGTACGTGTCGTCCGAATTGTCTGGTACGTCGTCGGACTCGTCCAATGCCTCTTCGAACTTGAGGAGCAAACGTGGCTCAACGTCGACGGCGATATGCAAGTCGAGAGGGCCCGTACATGCCTCCGCCGGGTGAACATCGATCTCCCATGACTGGCGCAGCGTGTACGTTTCTATGAAGTGCCGCTCATCGTGTACATGGAAGCCATGTTCGAGCGCGTGATCCTTCAGATACGTGATCGTCGATGCGATGTCGACCGGCATCACACCACCACTTCAGCGCGGGTCTCGATACCGCCCGGGATCGCCGTCGCATCGATGAGGGCAAGGCATTGCAACATCCGCATGCCTGCAACCTAATAGCACGAGGACAGTCATGCGATGGGCGCCGGACTGGCCAGATCCGACAGCCCGAACCGCTGAACGGCCGCAACGGCGACTACGACGACGACCACGCCCACCCACTGGACGGCACTGAGTTCCTGTCCGAGGAGCACCGCCGCCGTGACCGCAGCGATGGCCGGCTCCGCTGTGGCAACGACACCAACGATGCCGGATGCCACCATCCGCAACGCCTGAAACTCGATGATGAACGGAAGCGCCGTGCCGAAGACACCGATGATCAGGAGATCACGCCACGCAGCGCTCGGAACGTCCGAAGGGAACGTCCAGGGTGGGAGTGCCACGATCCATATCACCGAGGCGAAGATGAAACCCCATACGGCGATCTGCAGCGGCTTGTACGACGCACCGAGGTACTCCCCGTAGAGCAGGTACGTCGCGAACGTGACAGCCGAGATGAGTCCGGCACCGACACCGATGAGGTCCGAGGCGTCGAGTGCCCACGCTTCGGTGACCAGGCCGACGCCCATCACCGCACCCACTGCAGCCACCCATACGATCGAGCCCACCGGGTGGCCACGAGCAACCTTCATCCAGATCAGCACCATGATCGGCCCGAGGAACTGGATGGTGGCGCCCGGCCCTACGCCGAGAAGGTCGAGCGCCCAGTAGAACGACACGTTCACGAGCGCGAGATTCGCTCCGAGAACCATGAACTTCCACGGCTGAGCCGGGACCTTGAGGGTTCCTCTGAACACCGCGTACGGCAGCAGCACGATCACCGTGACGATCGCGCGAACCTGCGCCACGTACGCCGGAGGAACGATGTCGAAGACACCACCGGCCATGGCACCGGTGATACCCCAGAGCGCTGCAGTGAGCAGCGCAAGAAGAGCACCCGTCGTCGCCCGTGAATCGGTCATCGGGTGACTCTACGGTGCCCAGGAATCCTGGTGGTGTCTCGCGTCAGGGACCACTAGCGTCGGCTTGACAAAGGGGCTCGGAGTGAAACCTCACGTACTGTTCGTCTGCGTCCACAACGCAGGCCGGTCACAGATGGCTGCCGCGCTGCTGAAACACCACGCCTTGGGTCGCGTGGACGTTCGCTCCGCGGGTTCGGCGCCAGGCGACACGATCAACCCGATGGTGATGACAGTCCTCAGCGAGTGGGGCATCGATATCGCCGACCGGTGTCCGAAGGTGCTGTCGACCGATACGGTCAAGGCATCGGACGTGGTGGTCACGATGGGCTGTGGCGACGCGTGTCCCGTGTTCCCAGGAAGGCGCTATCTCGACTGGGATCTCACGGATCCCGCCGGAAAGGACCTCGGCACCGTGCGCTCGGTCAGGGACGAGATCGACGCGCTCGTACGAGAGCTACTGACAGAACTCATCGATTGAGTGCAACCGATGAGGCCTCGGGTGGGTTCTCTATGGTATGGACACGATGACCCTGCCGGACCAAGCCGAGATGCGGCGATCGATTCTCGACGACCTCGACGGTGGGTTCACACTGATGGTCATGACGTACCAACCGGGTATCTACTCGGGGGCGCTTCGCCTCACACGACATCACGACGACGCCCAGGAGATCGCACAGGACACCTTCCTGCGTGCCTACCGGGCCCTCGAAACGTACGACGACGATCAGGTGGCCACCCTGGCGTTCCGTCCGTGGTTATGGACGATCGCCCTCAACCTGTGCAGGAATCGCGTCCGAAGATCGCGGGGCACCTCGCCCCTTCCGTCTGAGGAGACCATCAGTGTTCTTGACGAAGATCCTTTCGACGAAGAGGGCTGGAACGACCGCTTCGCGAAACTGACGGTGACGCAACGAACCGCCGTGGTGCTGCGCCATGTGGTCGATCTGCCGATCATCGAGATCGCAGAGATCACCGGCAGGCCGACAGGAACCGTGAAGGCGGATATCTCCCGGGGTCTGGACAGACTTCGGACGATCATCAACGGGGAGGATCACCGATGACTGACCTCGAGCAAGCACTGCGTGCCCTGGACATACAACCACCGACCGACCTCGTACGAACAACCCTGATCGAGACTGGTGCCGCGGACCAGATCACGACGATCGACAGCCCGTTCGGGCCCCTGTGGATCGCGTGGAGCCCGCGCGGCGTCACAGCCGTCACGCCACGATTCGCATGCGAGAGCGTCGGCGACTTCCTCGATGAGCACCGAAGGAACGCCTATGTCATAGATCATCTGCCGAGGCACCTCGAGGAACGTATCGACAAGGCCCTAGCAAGTGGAATGACGAGCGACGTGCCCGTTGATCTTCGCGGCCTCAGTGACTTCCAACGGGCGGTTCTCGCCGCGTGCAGTCGCATCGAGGCGGGGACGGTACGTTCCTATGGATGGATCGCCGAGCAGCTCGAGAACCCCGGGTCGGTCCGAGCGGTAGGGACCGCACTGGGCCGCAACCCCATTCCGTTGGTCGTGCCGTGCCATCGAGTGGTCCGCTCCGATGGCGCAATCGGCAACTACGCGTTCGGCCCCGAGATGAAGCGTGAACTGCTGATCCGCGAAGGGGCCATATTGATGTGAGGGAGCAGTTGGGCGCCCCTGTACGTCTCTCCGCCATGCGCTGAGTGCGCTACGATGCTGTGTATTGCGGCGGCAGACGCCGCCGCCCCTCGGAAGGGACGACAGATGCGGATCGCGATTGTGTACGACAGCCGGACCGGAACTACCAGGGCTGCCGCTGAGGACATGAAGCGCATGGCATCGGAGCGTGGTCACGAGTGCAGCGTCACAGCGGTCGATACCGCCGACGCGGCAGAAGTGAGCGCGGCCGACGCGGTGTGTATCGGAAGTTGGACTGAAGGTCTCTTCTTCATACTCCAGCATGCGACGAAAGCGACAATGGAGTTCATCGACCGCCTGTCGCTCGACAGAGCTCCCGCGGTCGTGTTCTGCACCTACAAGACATCACCGGGCAAGATGCTGGACAAGATGGCGGACCGGCTGGAGGCAAGTGGCGGCACCGTTACCGGTCGACTCCGGTCGAAGGGTCGTACAGCACCCGACGGCTTCGCCGACTGGCTCGGTTCGCTAGGAGCGCACTGAGCACCACATGTCGGCCGTCTCGACGAACGGCATTACCCGGCCACACTCCTGGTGACTGAGGGCCGAGCGCCTGGTGGCTAATCGGGGTAACGAGTACCAGGTACCAGGTACCCTTCGCCCATGGACATCATCGAGACCATCCGCGAATCGGTCATTGGCACACAGCACGTCGTTCCCGGCCCGTTCGGGCCCCGACGGGTCACCTACGCCGACTACACAGCGTCGGGACGGTGCCTCGGCTTCATCGAGGATTACATCCGCGACGTCGTCATGCCGCTGTATGCCAACACACACACCGAATCGTCTGGAACAGGGCTCCAGACCTCCCGGTTCCGTGAGGACGCTCGGGAGATCATCCGCAGTTGCGTGAACGCAACGGCCGACCACGCCGTCGTCTTCGTCGGTTCAGGCTGCACTGGAGCGATCGACCGCATGATCACGGTCCTCGGCCTCTCCATCCCTCGAGCACTCGACGACCGCTATCACCTCACCGACATGATCCCGAAATCGGAACGACCCGTTGTGTTCATCGGGCCCTTCGAGCATCACTCGAACGAGCTTCCGTGGCGCGAGTCGATCGCAGATGTTGTCAAAATCGGTGAGGACCGCGACGGCCATATCGACCAGACTCAGCTCGAGGCGGAACTCGACCGATATCAAGACCGCCCTCTACGAATCGGCTCCTTCTCCGCGGCGTCGAACGTCACCGGTATTCTGTCGGATACGAACGGTATCGCCTCCCTGTTACACCGCTATGGCGCCTTGTCTTTTTGGGATTTCGCTGCGGCCGCGCCATACGTCGGCATCGACATGACTCCGACGGACAACGCGGACGCATACAAGGACGCTGTGTTCCTCTCAGCACACAAGCTCATCGGTGGCCCTGGTACCCCGGGGCTGCTCATCGCACGCAAGGAACTCTTCCAGAACCCGGTTCCCAGCGTGCCGGGGGGCGGCACGGTCACCTTCGTCCGTCCGGAATCCCACGAATACATCGTCGACATCGAACACCGCGAGGAAGGCGGCACGCCAGCGATCATCGGGTCGATCCGGGCGGGGCTCGTCTTCCAGCTCAAGGAGGCTGTGGGCACCGAGCGCATCCGGTCTTTCGAAGAGGCCTTCATCGACAAGGCCATCGCATCGTGGCAACAGAACCCGAACATCGAGATCCTCGGCAACGCGGATGCGGATCGGCTGAGCATTGTGTCGTTCGTGGTGAAGCACAAAGGCCAGTACTTGCACCACAACTTCATTGTTTCCTTGCTCAACGATCTGTTCGGCATCCAGTCTCGCGGAGGGTGCTCTTGTGCGGGCCCGTATGGGCACGCGCTCTTGGGGATAGACGACAAGCATTCCTCCGAGATCGCACACGAGGTCATCCTCGGATGTGAGGGCATCAAGCCTGGCTGGATCCGGGTGAACCTCAACTACTTCATCTCGGACGCCGTGTTCGACTTCATCGTCGAGGCTGTACATCTCGTCGCGACACACGGATGGAAGCTGCTTCCCTGGTACCGATTCGATGTCGCTACCGCCGGTTGGGAACACGTAGATGGTCGTGGCCAGACACCCTTCTCGCTCTTCGACGTCGACTACTCCGACGGCACCCTGAGCTACGACGTCCAACCGGAGCAGGCGAGCGACTACGAACTCGCTGCGTACATCGAAGAGGCTCGATCGCTGTTCGAGTCGATCGACCCGTCGACAGGCCCTGTCGCCGACCCGTTGCAGGCGACCGCGTCGTTCGAAGATCTCCGCTGGTTCCTGCTTCCCGAGGAGGTTCGAAGCGGTGACTGAGGCGGCGCCTCGATGGTTCACCGCTGCGTTGGCGGACGAACCGACAGAACGTGGGGTCGACGTCGAAGGCACTCCTATCCGCTATCTGTCGTGGGGCGATCCGGGCAAGCCCGGACTCGTGTTCGTGCATGGTGGCGCCGCACATGCCCAGTGGTGGTCCTTCATCGCCCCGATGTTCACAGAGAACTGGCACCCGATCGCGTTACATCTCTCCGGTCACGGCGACTCCGGACGGCGTGATTCGTACTCCCATGAGACGTGGGCGAAGGAAGTCATGGCGGTAGCTCGCGACGCCGGATTCCCCGGACCACCGGTCGTCGTCGGGCACAGCCTCGGCGGGATGGTCACCATCCAGACCGCTGCCACATACGGCAACGATCTCGCAGGGGCCGTCATCGTTGACGCACCCGTACGGCGCCCCGATCCTGAATCGGTGGAAGGTCGCTCCGGGAGAGCGTTCCGGGCTCCCGGCGTGTACGCGACACTCGAGAACGCCGTGGGTCATTTCCGCTTGATCCCTCCCCAACCGTGCGACAACACCTACATCGTCGACTACATAGCCCGGACATCTCTCCATGAGACGCCGGAAGGGTGGACATGGAAGTTCGATCCGCAACTCTTCAAAGGAACACTCGTTCCGTTGCGTGACCAACTCGCGTCGGTGCGCTGTCGAGTTGCCCTTTTCACGGGGGAGCGATCGGTCGTCGTTCCTCCAGACACGGCCGCCTACATGTACGACCTGATGGGGCGGATCGCACCCGTCGTCGCGATCCCTGAAGCACATCATCATCTGATGCTCGATCAGCCGCTCGCGTTCGTCGCTGCACTCAGAACGTTGCTCGCAGACTGGAACCACTCGGTCGGCTTCAGCCGTGACTGGGATCGAGGCGTAAACTGATCGATGGTATGGCAGAACAGCAACGCCTGACGCTAGATCAGGCATACCAGGCGGCGTACCTGTGGCTCGATCATCTGGGCGACCCTCCGTTGGAGATCTCTGAGTCGTCACACGGAGCGGTGGAGCTGATCACGGAGCGATTGTTCGTGCGTGTTCGCTCCAGCGACGGGCCTGTCGAGCAATCATCTGTGTTGGCGCTTCTACGCGCAGCTGATGCGGGAAAGAAGCTCCTCATCTTCTCGCCTTCCGGCTTTTCCGCGGGTGCCGTCTCCATCGCAGAGACGCAGGGAATTGCCCTCTTCAGCCTCGATCTGACAGGACGCGCGAACGCCGAAACTACACACGCCCGAACAATCGCTCCCGCAACTGAGCCGGTTCCCCCTTTCGCGCCTGCGAAAGACGACGAGAACGAGGATGGCTTCAGTAGCCGGGCAGGGACACCGTTCTCGACAACGAGCGATTTCCCTGCCGGGGAGAAGGATGACGCCATCGATGTGGGCACGTTCGATTGGGCAGACTGCCCTTCGTGCGGAACGACCCATCATCGCAACGCGAAGTTCTGTAGAGAGTGCGGCGCCAACCTGGTAACGGCCGTCTCGAGATTGACGGACGAAGGGGAGACCCATGTCGCCACCGTTCCGCACCAAGACGGAACAGCGAAGTTACGGTGCCGAACGTGCGGTAGCCACGACATCGAACTCATCGAGTAGCGGCATCGCATAGCTCCACTCCACTCTTCGGACCAACAGGGCAACGGATTGTAGAGAGGAGCCCATCGGCCTATTTGTCTGTGAGCGCCGCGAGTCAGTCCTGCTCGTGTTTCGCTCGACGCTTGCTTCCAAGGGCCGGTCGGTCGGCGGTCTCTGCTCCAGTGATCAAGACGGGTCGGCCTGCAAGTTCCATCCGCCGATCGAGAGCATCGCGGAACCGCTTCGAGAATGCACCGAATCCGCTCAGCGGAATCGTCTCTCCCTGTGCGATCCGAGCTCGCTCGTCACCCTCGACGGCGACCGGCGGCAGTGCGACTAGGGGCTGCCCCGGGGCGTTGCCTGGTTCCAGTCGGGTGATCGTGCCGGGACCATCCGCATCGATGGCGATCCTGACGTACCAGGGAAGGAAGTCGGTCGTCTCGTCGTAGTCGAGACGAATCTCTGCGATAGCCTCATAGGGCACCCGGTAGGCATGATCGCCCTTCGCTGAACCGACAACCAGGAAGAGCGCCCGATCGGACAGAAGCCAGAACATCACGGCACGCTCACTTGCACGTGAATCGAGCCCGACGGCAGATCGGTCGAGTGATTCGCCCCCTACCGTCAGCGGCCGAGCCTTTGTCTTGGCTTCCCCGCGACCGAGTTCGAGGACGGTTTGTTTGAACGTGTGCAGAATGGGCATATCACAAGGGTAGACACCTCGACGAGACGCGTAACATCAGCACGAGCATCGGTGTAGTGGCCTGTCGCAGAAACAATCACCGCATCTCTCCGGCTCTCGACGCCCCCGGCGTCGTCCTCCGCCTCGGCGCATCCACTGATGCGCCTTCGTTGTGCGTCCTAGCCAGATGACGCCGATACCTCGGAGACACCCTGGCGCCACTTTCGCGACAGGCCACTAGCGTTCACCCCCATGCCGAACGATCTGTGGAGTACAGGTAGAGAACACGCCTGGTCGTGGCCGGTCGAGGACTGGGACCAAATGTGGAGGCCGCGCATGTGGCGCAGGAAGCCACCCCGGCCGCACAAGGCGCACCTCGTGCACTTGGGGGCGATCGTGGCGCTTGTTTTGTATGCCAACGTGGTCGCCAACGGGGTGCTCGCGGAGGTGTGGGATATCCCTTTCAACCTCGGCGTGCTCGGCGTTGCGTTGCTCATCGCCAGACGAGCCGGAACCACGTGGACCTCGATGGGCCTTCGCAGCGACCGGTTACGCAAAGGACTTGTCGTCGGAGGTGCCGTGATCGGAGTCATCGCGGTTGGCATCGCCATTGCAATCGTGGTTCCTTCAACGCGGGGCCTGTTCGAGGACGATCGGGTGATCGACAACTCTGTGGGTTGGGTGCTCTTCCAGGCCTTCGTGCGCGTCCCGCTCGCGACCGCTCTATACGAGGAGGTGCTCTTTCGCGGGATCATCTTCGGCATGCTCGCGAGGAGATACTCACCGCTACTTGCAGCCGTCTACGCATCGGCATTGTTCGGACTCTGGCACATCCTCCCAACGATCGACACCCTCGGAGCGAACCCGGCCGGCGGCCTCTTCGCCGGGGTGATCGGCCTGGTGATCGCTCTCTCGGGAGCTGTGGGAGGAACGTTCCTCGCAGGCCTGGCGTTTCTGTGGGTCCGTCTCTATGCCAACAGCACAGCGGCGCCTGTACTTGCCCACATTGGCACGAATAGCACGGCGTTCATCGGTGCGCTGATCGTCGTCCATCTCCTGTGAACGCTTGACACATTCGTTGTGACTGTGCGAGCATGACTCCCGTCTGGTCCTTCCGGGGGCCGGGTTCGCTACGTGAGGAGCTTCGATGAACAGGCTGAACCTGCCGACATCGCCATCGCCGGCTCTCGCGCGCGCCCGTTTGCGGTAGACAAACCCGCACCCCCGCCTCCGAGACCCACCAAACGGTGACCGCTTCGTCGTGTAGCTGTCTCGTCTTCGATCCTCGAAGGACCACCCATGATCCCCGTACGTGCATATTTCAATCTCTTCACCGGCTATCTGCGTCCGCACCGGAGCAAGGCCTCGCTTCTCGCCGCCGTCCTCATCGGAACCATCGCGCTGCAACTGGCGAACCCACAGCTCATTCGGTTGTTCATCGATGGCGCCGTCACCGGTTCGCCCGTGAGCACCCTCGTGCCGATCGCACTCGCGTTCATAGCCATCGCGGTCGCGACCCAGCTTCTCATGGTGTGGGCGACCTATCTCGCCGAGCAGATCGGATGGTCTGCAACGAACCAGCTCCGTTCGGACCTCATGGATCATGTCCTGCATCTGGACATGGGCTTCCACAAGTCGACGAGTCCCGGCGTGCTCATCGAGCGCATCGACGGCGATGTGACGGCGCTTTCCAACTTCTTCTCGTCGATGATCATCAAGGTTGTCGGAAACGGCGTGTTGCTCGTTGGGATCCTCGTGCTGCTGTGGTTCGAATCGTGGATCGTCGGTCTCGGGATATCCGTGTTCACCGCCCTCATGCTCGCGGGACTGTTCCACCTCCACCGTGTGACTGTGCCATGGCAGAAAGCGATCAGGGCGACGAGCGCGGAAATGTATGGATTCATCGGTGAACAGATAGAAGGAACCGAGGACATCGAAGCGAACGGGGCCACCGGATACATGCTGTCACGTTTCGACGATATCCAGCGAAGGTGGTTGCCCCAGGTCGTGCGTGGTTGGACCGGCTGGGCACTCATGTGGACATCATCGATGGCGTTGTACTTCGTGTCACTGATGATCGTGTTCGTTCTCGGATCGTGGCTGTTCGGCATCGGAACCCTGACGATCGGCTCCGTGTACCTGGTGTTCCAATACGTCGAGATGGCGAACCGGCCGATCGAGCAGATCCGTCAAGAGCTCGTCGACCTTCAGAAGGCCGGGGCGTCGATCGACCGGGTGCAGGAACTGTTCGATACCGAGACCCGCCTCACCCAGCGCGATGTTGTAACGCTTCCTTCGGGGCCGCTTGGCGTTTCGTTCGACAGCGTGTCCTTCACATATGACGACGAGGCCGGCGACGAGATCGTGCTCGAGGACGTCACCTTCACGATTTCACCTGGACGCGTGGTCGGTCTCCTTGGACGCACGGGGAGTGGCAAGTCCACGATCGCACGCCTCGTAACCAGGCTCCACGAGCCGCAGATCGGCGCGGTGAAGGTCGGTGGTCGCTCAACGTGGGATGTCGATATGGCAAACCTCCGCCACCGTGTAGCGATGGTGACCCAGGACGTACAGCTCTTCAGGGCAACCATCAGGGAGAACCTGACGTTCTTCGACCCATCGGTTCCCGACGAGCGCCTCGAGGAGGTGATCGAGAGGCTTGAGCTCAATCCATGGCTCGCAACGTTGCCGCTCGGCCTCGACACGATGCTCGAGTCGGGAAGCGGTGGCCTGTCTGCAGGTCAGGCTCAACTCCTTGCATTTACGAGGGTTTTCCTTCGAGATCCGGGTGTCGTTGTCCTAGACGAGGCGTCGTCACGCCTCGATCCGGCAACGGAGACCCTGCTCGAGCGAGCCATCGACCATCTGCTCAAAGACCGGACGGCGATCCTCATCGCGCATCGGCTCGCGACGGTGGCACGGGCGGACGACATCATCATTCTCGAGGGCGGCAGGGTCATCGAGCAGGGCGAACGTGAGGTACTCGAACGCGACCCCAACTCTGTGTTCTCGCGTCTGCTCATCACCGGTATGGAGGAGGTGCTGGCATGACAACGCGAACAACGCCACGGTTCGGACGGATCCTTTGGAAGATGATTCGACGTCAGCCCCATCGCTACAGCCTGGCACTCGTGCTGTGGGTGAGCATCTGGACAATGCCGGTCCTTGTCGGTCTCATCGCGGCACGATTCTTCGACGAACTCGTGCAGGGAATCGAGACATCGCAGGTTGTGTGGATCGTGGCCGCGACATTCGGGTATGCAGCGGGGCGGTCGGTCTTCATCATCC
>BTQS01000023.1:0-15579 GCA_036985995.1 Acidimicrobiia bacterium | reverse complement strand
TCTACAAAATCTGACTCAGGAACAGCTTCGTACGATCGTGTTGGGGGCTCGTGAAGAAGTGCTCGGGGGTCCCGGCCTCGACGATGGTTCCGTAGTCGAAGAACAGTACCCTGTCTGCGACCTCACGTGCGAAGCCCATCTCGTGAGTCACGACGATCATCGTCATGCCGGAGAGCGCGAGCTCCTTCATCACGTCGAGGACCTCTTTGATCATCTCGGGGTCGAGCGCTGAGGTCGGTTCATCGAAGAGCATGATCTTCGGTTTCATGGCCAGAGAACGGGCTATTGCCACACGCTGCTGCTGGCCACCCGAGAGCTGCCCGGGATACTTCTCGGCCTGCTCCGGAATGCCGACACGCTCGAGGAGCGCCATACCGCTCTCCTCGGCTTCCGCCTTCGGGAGCTTGCGCACCCACTGCGGAGCCAGCGTGATGTTGTCCAGCACCGTCAGGTGCGGGAACAGATTGAACTGCTGGAACACCATTCCGACCTCGGACCGGATCTTCTCGACGTTCTTGATGTCGTTCGTCAGCTCGGTGCCGTCAACGATGATCGTACCTTCCTGGTGCGCCTCGAGACGATTGATGCACCGGATGAACGTCGACTTGCCGGATCCGGACGGTCCGATGATGACGACCACTTCTCGTTCCTTGACGGTAGTCGTGATGTCCTTCAATGCCTGGAAGTCACCGAACCACTTCTTGACGCCGTCGGCGATGATGATGTCGTCTCCGAGGACTCGCTCCCGCGGTCCCGACGCTTCGTTTTCCATGTCTCCTCCTAGAAATTCTCAGATCACCGTTCACCAACGCCGAGCTTCTTCTCCAACCGCATCGAGATGCGGCTGAAGGTAAAGGTAAACATCCAGTAAACCACAGCAGCGAAGAGGAGGGGCTCTCGCAGCACACCGAGGAAGTTGAACGGCTGCGTTTGTGACGGGATGACGAGCCGTGCGATGTGGAGGAAGTCGAATAGCCCCACAATCGTCACAAGTGAGGTGTCCTTGAACACCGCGATGACCTGGCCAACGAGGGCAGGGATGACGGCTCGCAGCGCCTGTGGCAGGACGATGAACACCGTGGTCTGCGTCGTCGTCAGTCCCATCGCCTGGGATGCCTCGTACTGGCCCCTCGGGATCGCCTGAAGGCCTCCGCGTACGTTCTCAGCGAGGTACGCGGCCGAGAAGAACGTCATCGCGCCGACTGCTCTGGCAACACCGCCGACCTCGACTCCCCTGGGCAACGCGACCGGCAGCATGATGAACGCCACGATGAGCCACGTGATGAGAGGAACGCCGCGAATCAGCTCGATGTACGTCGTCGACATCAGCCGGAAGATCGGCAACGTCGAAGATCGCCCGAGGGCGAGGATGATGCCGATCGGCAGGGAAAGGACAATCGCGACCACTGCAAGCACGACGGTCAGGAGGAGTCCACCGAGGAACGACGTTCCGGCGACTTCGACGGTGGAGGGAGCCGTGATCAGTGCGAGGAAATACGTCAGCAGGGCCACCGTACCCGCCCAGAACCACAGGTACGTAGTCCGTCCCGCACCCTTGCCTCCGAAGGTCGGCGTTGCCAGGACGAACAGGGCGAGCGAGAGCAACAGGAACCTGAGAAGGAACTCCATCGGGAACGCGAAAGAAGCAAACGCGACGATGAGCAGGACCGCGCCGATTGCCCTGCCCAACTCGCCCTTTGTACTCGCGACGAAGTTGAGCAGCAATCCTCCGAGCACGACGAACCCAAGAGCCACCGGTACGTACCAGGTGAAGACCCTCCCGTAGTCCGTATCGGGATCTCGCAGAATCACGAGCACGATGACCGGGAACGACGCGACCCAGAGCCCAACAAGAGTGCTGCGCGCGAGCCCTGCAGAGATCCGGTCCCGAAGGACCCACATCACGTAGTAGACGATGACGGATAGCGCTACGATCGATGTCCACGGCAATCGAGTGGTCATCGCGATCGGTTCCAGTGCGATGATTTGCACCCCGGCGGCGTCTCGTGCCGGAACAGGCAGCGAAATTGTCCACACTGCAATGAGCACCACCGATATCGTGGTGAGAACCACTCCAAGGACAGGGATGGACGGAGCCCTGGCCCGCTCCCCCGGGACCGTGCGCAACAGGTATCCGGCGACGAGCAGGATGGTTCCCACGATCACCCAACCAAGGAATCCGCTCATGGATGCGACGCCGAACGGGGAGGACTCGATCCCCCATGGACCGACAATGCCGCCCAGAACGATAGTGCCGCCGAAAACCGACAGACCCGTACCGACCTTGCGCGGCGTCGTCCGGCCTCCGACTCTGTAGAGGGCAAGCGTTGCCGCGACCAGCACGGCGACGATGGCGATCGACAGCCATATCCGTGCCATCTGAGCATCCGGGTACGCCTGAACCATCAGCAGTCGCGCGTTGAACGTGACGGCGTCCCATCTGCGTTCGGAGGCAAAGATGAAACCCAGCAACCCGCGGTAGATGGCGAGGGCCAGCAAAATCGCGAGAATCGACAAGGCACCGCTGGCCCGCGTTGAGAACAGGTTCTCTCGCATCCACACGCGTGGACCGCTTGGCGGCGGTTCGGGAGCCAATTCGGGGATCTCGGGCAGCTCGACCTTGTGTGTCATCTCAGCGCTCCACAAGTTTCATCTTGCGGTTGTAGTAGTTGACGACCCCGGAGATCGACAAGCTCCCGATCAAGAAGAACGCCATCCAGACGATCACGATCGGAAGTGTCTGCCCGTTCTTGTTCATGAGTATCGAACCGACCGCAACGATCTCTATGAAGCCGACCGCTACGCCGAGCGAGGTGTTCTTGAAGAGGTTCAGGTACTGATTTCCTATCGGCGGAAGGATGATCCGGAAGGCCTGGGGC
The DNA here is from genome assembly GCA_036985995.1 of Acidimicrobiia bacterium. GTDB lineage: Bacteria > Actinomycetota > Acidimicrobiia > Spongiisociales > UBA5794 > JAMBLL01. Next base: position 12,700 of record BTQS01000023.1, on the reverse strand, counting down.
AGGATGATCAGTCGGAGGTACTGCGACCGCGTGAGGCCGACCGCCTGGGCCGCTTCCGTCTGTCCCTTCGAAACCGCGAGGATGCCACCGCGCACGATCTCCGCGATGAAAGCCGCTGTGTACAACGTCACGGCAAACCAGACGGCGAAGAACGGGATCGTCATCACGGCCCCAGTCTCCCCGTACTGGGCGAAGTTTCCCCTCTGTATGACCGATGCCTTGGCGAAGTTCAGCGGCTGCCCACCGTCGGAGGCGAAACCATTGCCCAGCCAGTCGAAAAAGTTGGCGATCCCCGTTCGGATGAGCTCTGCGATCGTGAGTGAATCGCCGGCGACCGTCTCGAGGGTGAGGCCGCTGAGCGCAATCGCGATCACAGCGACAGCGATCCCGGACACTGCAACGAAGATCACCCGGAACCAGTCATCGTCCGTGATCTTTCCGAACCCGGCCGGCGTTCGCCGCGATTCGAAGAAGCTCCTGATCCACGCGCCGGCTGCGATCAGCGAAAAAGCGGCGATCAGGATGGGGATGACGATCGGTGGAATCGCGTCGACGAAGCTCGCAATCCCGTGGAGAACCGGTTCGATGAAGCTGAGGATCGGCCACAGGAACCAGCCGATGACAGCGAATACCAGCATCGTCGCCATCGCCCAATATCCCGGGTAGGCAGGCTGCCCGGTTTCCTCCTGGAGCCTATGACGCCACCGCGACAAGAACCGAGCGGCGAATATGCCGGCAACGACGAACACGAGCCAGGGCCAAAATCCGCCGTTCCAGCTAACCCATGCGAATGCAAAGCCCTTGTTCGAACCCTTGAACCAATAGGTACCGATGTCGGCTGCTACGAGGCCTGGAAGTGCGATCGCTATCGCTTGCCAGAAGAAGATCTGGACCAGCAGCGGTATGTTCCTAATCGTCTCGATGTACAAGCTGGCCATCTTGGTGACGATCCAGTTGCTGGAGAGCCGCCCGATGCCGACCAGGGTTCCGATGATCGTCGCGGCAAGGATGCCGGTGACCGTGATGCGAAGCGTGTTGACCGCCCCCACGACCAGGGCCCGTGCTCCGCTGTCCGGATTGAGGTCGATCCCCTCGCGCAGCAGAATGCTCGCCGGATCCGTCAACCATCCCCAATCGAATGTCGTTCCCGATGCACCAAAGTTGGCGAACGCTTGTTTACCGAGAACTCCCAGGAACACGACGACGACACCGAGTGTGAACAGCTGGGATGTCCATTTGAGGAACGCCGCATTCCGCCAGAGCGGTGTCTTGCGTTGTTCGCGTACCTGGACCGTCACGCCCGAGCCTTCCCCGCAGCCCCCTGCTCAGAGACGGGGCCGGTGTTGCTTGGCGGCACACTAGGCAGGTGCCCACCAGCTTTGCGAACGAACCGACAGATTTCCGTCCCACAGGCTCGGATTGTCTCGACCCATTTCCCTCCGGCAGCCGTCCGCTCATAGCTGCACTTCTCCTGTCCCTTGTCTCCTGCCGGCTGTTGGCTGTGACTCTCGCAACGAAAGAGGGGCGCCCCATGGGGCGCCCCTCTTCTACTTGTTACTACCTCGAGATCAGCGGAATGGGGGGGAATAGAGCAGACCCCCGTCGTACCACTGCATGTTGAAGGTTCCCTCGCGTTCGAGGTTCAGCGGTCCGAGGTTACGGTCGTAGATCTCGCCGTAGTTCCCGACCTGTTTGATGACCTGGTAGAAGGCATCCGCCGACAGGCCCATCTTCGTCTGGACCTCGTCGTCAGAATTGCCAAGCATCCGCGACATTTCAGGAGTCACGTCCATCATGTTGTCGACATTGGCAGAGGTCACGCCGTTCTCTTCAGCGGCGAACGTCGCGAACACCGTCCACTGCACGACGTCCATCCACGTGGAGTCGTTCTGACGGACGACCGGACCAAGCGGCTCTTTCGAGATCGGCGAAGACGGGAAGATCACCCAGTTCTCTGCGCCAGCCGTACCGGCCGCGATGTTCGCTGCACGGTTCCCGAAGAGGCCCGATCCGTCGGTCGTGACGATATCGCATGTACCGGCGATGAACTTGTCCATTGCGTCGGAGAAGTTCTCTACCGTTTCGAGTGCGATCGTAACGCCAGCCTGTGCTGCGCCCTCAGAAATGTTCTGCTCGGTCGTCGTGCCCGCGTTCGTGCAGACAACGGCTCCATCGATCGCAGCGAAACCCGAGTCAACGGTCAGATCCGGCAGCCTTGCGGGGTCACCCATGATCTGTTGGCCGTCGTAGAACGTCGTCGCAACGAAGTCGAGCGCCAGATCGGTGTCACGAGTCTGGGTCCAGGTCGTGTTCCGAATGAGAACGTCGACTTCACCGGTGTCCAGAGCGGCGAACCGCTCCTTCGCCGTCAACTGACGGAATTCGACGGCGCTCGCGTCACCGAGAACCGCTGCAGCTACTGCACGGCAGTAGTCGGCGTCGAAACCTGTCACGTTGCCCTGTGGATCCGTCTCCGTGAAACCGGCAGCGCCGGTCGAAACACCGCATTTGAGCGTTCCGCGGGCGACCACCTGCTCGAGCGTGCCACCAGCGGCGGGTGCTTGACCACCTGTGTCAGCCACGGTGGTTGTTGTTGTGTCGCCCTCTCCCGAGCTCGCACATGCTGCGGCCACAAGAGCAAGGACGGCAAAGAGCACAGCAAGTCGTTTCAGCATGCTGTAACCCCTCCTTTATTTGCTTGTAGGTACGTGGTGAATCACCACTTGGCTCCGTTCGAAGAACGGATGCGGCATTAACCTAGCCATACTTTGGTTCGACTGCCAAGCGCGTTCGCGCAAAGTTGTGATTTCGTTCACAAGATCATAAGAGGTGAACCGTCGGTGAAAGTGTCGGTTTGACTCTCCAGGCTGAACTTCTTCTGTCAGCTGTCAAGCGTGAGCCGTTGGCTGTCAGCTGTCAGCTGTCAGCTGTTGGCCGTCCAGTAGAATCCCGTCGTAGAACATATACGGGAGGAACCGATGCCCACGTCTGTGATCCTCGGCGCTCAGTGGGGCGATGAGGGCAAGGGCAAGATCACCGACCTGCTGTCCGAGAAGGCAGATGTCGTCATCAGGTACCAGGGGGGCAACAACGCCGGCCACACCATCGTGATTGGCGACCAGAAGTTCGCTCTGAGTCTCATTCCTTCTGGCGTGCTCTATCCGTCCGTGACACCCGTGATCGGGAACGGTGTGGTGGTGGACCCGAAATGGTTCTTCGAGGAGAAAGCGGCGCTGATCAAGCGCGGCGTCGACCCCTCCAAAGTCAAGATCTCAAACAACGCGCATCTCATCATGCCCTACCACCGCACGCTCGACGCCGTGATCGAGCGGTACCTGGGCAGCGCGATGATCGGAACGACGAAGCGGGGGATCGGCCCCGCATACACGGACAAGTTCTCCCGCGTCGGCATCCGGGTCCAGGATCTTTTCGATGAGAAGATCTTCCGTGAGAAGCTCACCGTTGCGTTGAAGACCAAGAACAAGATCCTCATGAAGGTCTACAACCAACTCCCACTCGATTTCGACGAGATCACAGACGAGTATCTCGGGTACGCCGAGGAGCTTGCACCGCACGTCACAGACACGTCACTGCTCGTCTATGGCGCCATCAAGGACGGTAAGAACGTGCTGTTCGAAGGTGGACAGGGGACGCTGCTCGACATCGATCACGGGACGTACCCGTTCGTGACCTCGTCGAACCCGACCGCAGGAGGAGCACCCGTCGGTATCGGCATCGGACCAACGATGATCGACAACGTGATCGGTGTCACGAAGGCGTATATCTCACGCGTTGGTACCGGTCCGTTCCCCACCGAACTTCACGATGAGATCGGCGACCGCATGATCGACATCGGTGGCGAATACGGTGTCGTCACCGGGCGGCGGCGGCGGTGCGGTTGGCTCGATATGGTCGCCTTGCGCTACTCAGTCCGCGTCAACGGCCTGACGGAAATCGCACTGACGAAACTCGATGTGCTTTCACATTTCGACACCATCAACATCGCGATGGCGTACACCGCGCAGGGCGAACGGTTCACGGAGTTCCCGAGACAGCAGCGGGTGCTGTACCACTGCACACCTGAATATGAGGAACACTCAGGCTGGAACGTAGACATCTCGAACATCGACGACTACGACGACCTCCCTGCCAACGCGAGGGCCTACGTGGAGCGAGTTGAGGAACTGGCAGGAGTTCCCATCAAGACAGTATCCATCGGCCCCGGCCGCAGAGCGACGTTGCACAGGAGATAGGAACGATGCGGATATTGCTTCTCGGTAGCGGCGGTAGGGAACATGCGATCGGGTGGAAGCTCGCGCAGAGCCCGCGACTCGACCGTCTGGTGTCATGCCCTGGCAACCCGGGTCTCGCACAGCTCGGAGACATCGTCCCCGATGTCGACCCGAACGATCCCGAAGCGGTTGTTGCGCTGAGCGCCGATCGTGAGATCGACCTTGTGGTCATCGGACCGGAGGCCCCGCTCGCAGCAGGCGTAGCCGATGCACTGAGGGCTGCAGCAATTCCGGTGTTCGGGCCCAACGCCGATGGGGCAAGGTTGGAATCCTCGAAATCGTTCGCCAAGGAAGTGATGGCAGCCGCACACGTGCCAACTGCTCGATCGGCAAGGTACAACGACCGCGAGGCGGCCGTCATGCGGCTCGAAGAGAGCGACGGGCCATACGTCGTGAAGGCCGACGGGCTGGCGGCAGGCAAAGGTGTGCTCGTGACCGAATCCCTCGAGCACGCCATCACCTGGGTCGACGCACTCCTCGGAGGACGATTCGGACCGGCCGGCAGCTCGTTGGTGATCGAGGACTACCTCGAGGGCGACGAGATCTCCGTCATCTACATATGCGCCAACGAGGAAGCTATCCCCCTTGAGCCTGCACGGGACTACAAGCGCCTGGAGGACGGAGACACAGGTCCGAATACGGGCGGTATGGGCTCCTACTCGCCAGTCGACGACATCCCGGACGACATCGTCGACTGGACGACCGTCAACGTCACGTTGCCTGTGCTAGGCGAGTTGGCGCGCCGCGGCATCGCCTACACAGGCTTCCTCTATGTGGGCCTGATGATCACAGAGGATGGGCCGAGGGTTCTGGAATTCAACTGCCGACTAGGTGATCCTGAAACACAGGTGCTCATGCCCCGCCTCGAATCGGATCTGCTCGACATCCTCAACGCAGGGGCGACGACCAGCCTGGCGGGGCGTACGCTCGAATGGTCACCGCGATCGGCAGTAGACGTCGTGCTGGCATCGCCCGGGTATCCCGACGATCCCGAAACGGGCCTGACGATCATCGGCGTCGACCGCGTGAACGAGGCGCTGGTCTTCCACGCCGGCACGAAACAAACCGAGGCAAAGCTCCTCACTGCAGGCGGCCGTGTTCTCAACGTCGTCGGTGTTGGGGACACGCTGGAAGAGGCACGTCTCGAGGCGTATGCGGCAGCCGACCTCATCCAGTTCCACGGAAAGCAGGTCCGCACGGATATCGCCGGCGAAAAGGAAGGGACACACCAATGAAGGTCGCTGTCCTGATGGGCTCCGACAAGGACATGCCGAAGATGGAGGCATGTGTCGCCGTGCTGGAATCGTTCGGGATCGAACACGAGATCCATGTCATGTCGGCACACCGCACACCAGAGAGGGTTACGGCTTTCGCATCCGGTGCCCGCGACAACGGCTTCGGCGTGTTCATCTGTGGTGCAGGGAAGGCTGCGCATCTCGCTGGAGCGGTCGCCGCTCACTCGACGCTACCTGTCATCGGTATCCCGATCGCAGCGGGAGGGCTCGGTGGTGTCGATGCGTTGTACTCCACCGTCCAGATGCCGACGGGCATACCGGTCGCCACCGTCGCGATCGACAGCGCAGCGAACGCTGCGTACCTCGCGGCCTCGATCCTGTCTCTTTCTGATCCGGAGCTCGCCGCCAAGCTCGACTCCTACCGGGAGGGGCTGAAAGGATGATCGAGCGGTACTCGACACCCGAGATGGCGGGAGTGTGGTCCGAGGAACGGAAGCTCGCTATCTGGAAGGAAGTCGAAACGTTGGTGGTCGAGGCCTGGTCGGAGCTCGGTGTCGCCCCGCCGGAGGCCGCAACTGCGGCAAGGAACGCCCCCGAGGTCGATCCCGTCGCATGGAAGGAACGAGAAGCAGTCACGAACCACGACGTTGCCGCCTTCGTCGACCTGCTCTCATCATCCGTTGGGAACGGCGGTGAATGGATCCACTTCGGCCTGACATCCTCCGATGTGCTCGATACAGCGGGCGGCGTGCTACTCAAGGAGGCGGGAGAGCTGCTCCTCACCGCGGTTGCGGAGTTGTTCGCAGCGACCAAAGCGCGTGCCTTCGAGTTCAAAGACACGATCATGATCGGGCGCACGCACGGCATCTGGGCAGAGCCAACGTCGTTCGGCCTCAAACTCGCCAACTGGGCTTTCGAGATCGAGCGAGATCATGAACGGCTAGTCGACGCCGTCAACGGCGTCTCGTTCGGGAAGATCTCCGGTGCCGTCGGTACCTATGCCCACACACCGCCCAACGTGGAGGCCTTCGTTTGTAGTCGCCTCGACCTCAACCCCGAACCCGCGTCGACACAGGTCATTCCCCGCGATCGCCACGCCCACTTCCTCTCCGTTCTGGCGCTCATCGGATCGTCAATCGAACGCTTCGCCACGGAGATCAGGCATTTGCAACGGTCCGAGGTCGGCGAGGCACGAGAGGCCTTCCGTGTAGGTCAGAAGGGCTCCTCGGCGATGCCCCACAAGCGGAACCCGATCGCTTCGGAAAACCTGACAGGCATATCGAGACTGTTGCGTGGCTACGCGTCGGCGGGACTCGAGAATGTAGCGCTGTGGCACGAACGAGACATCTCTCACTCGAGTGTCGAACGAGTCGTGCTCCCAGACGCCACGATCATCCTGCACTACGCGTTGGTTCGCATGAAGCGACTCATCGAGAACCTGGTCGTCGATACAGACCGGATGCGAAAGAACCTGGATGCGACTCGGGGCCTGGTGAGCTCCCAGGCTGTGCTGCTGGCGCTCATCGGCTCAGGCCTCAACCGTGACGAGGCCTATCGACTTGTTCAGCGCAACGCAATGGCGGCATGGGATGAGGAAGACACCTTGCTCGAAAGGCTCACGGCCGATCCAGACGTCGCCCTCGACGCCGACTCGCTCGCTGCATGTTTCACCCCCGAACGCGCCCTGCGCAACGCCGGCGTGATCTTCGAACGCCTCTCCAACACTGTTCTTGCGTAACTGAGTCCCGCCAGGCGAGCTTGGTTTCCCAAGAACGGGGGAAAGAGGGGGGACTGACAGACTTCGGCTCTGAGCTACCATCGCGCCCGTGGCAGTGCTGGAACACCTTGGATCAGGCAAGGTCCGCGAGCTCTACCGCGTCGACGATGACCGCCTCGTGATCGTCGCAACCGATCGCATCTCGGCCTTCGATGTCGTACTCGGCGAAGACATTCCACACAAGGGCCGAGTCCTCACCGGTTTGTCGCTCCACTGGTTCGACATCCTCGACACACCGCACCACCTGATCTCGGCAGACACCTCCTCGATGGAGTTCCTGACACCGCAACAGCGCTCCGACTTCAAGGGCAGAACGATGCTCGTGCAAGCCGCCCGTGTCATACCGATGGAATGCGTCATCCGTGGATATCTGTACGGGTCGTCCTGGAAGGAATACGCAGCAGGCGGTGGACCGACCACCGAACATCTCGGCAACGGTCTCGAGATGGCGAGCAAACTTCCGGAACCGATCTTCACACCCGCCACCAAGGCGCAGAGCGGTCACGACGAGAACCTCACGGAGGCCGAGGCGAGGGAACTCGTCGGCGATGACCTCTACGAAGAGCTGCGCTCCCGATCACTGGCGATCTACAACGCGGGAGCTGCATACGCAGCCGACCGCGGCATCATCCTCGCCGACACGAAGTTCGAGTTCGGCCTGGTTGGTGACGACGTCATCCTCATCGACGAAGTGCTCACACCTGATTCCTCGAGGTACTGGCCGGCCGATGCATGGCAACCAGGGGCGGTGATGCCATCGTTCGACAAACAGCCGGTCAGGGACTGGCTGGAGGATCAAGACGGTTGGGACAAGACACCGCCTGCGCCGCCAATGCCCGAGACCGTCCTGCGGGCAACATCGGACCGCTACATCGAAGCCTATGAACGCCTCACGGGTCGCACCTTCACCGCATATCTCGAAGCGACGAGTGCGCCATGATCTACGCGTTCGTCGTCCATATCGGACGCAAGGCAGGCCTATCAGATCCGGAAGGAACGACAACAGGCAAGGCTCTCCGGGATCTCGGTTTTAGAGGAGTCGGCAATGTCGCATTCGGTCGCACGATCACCCTCGAGATCGACGCCGACTCCCAGGATGCAGCGAGAATCAAAGTCGATGAGATGTGCCAGAAACTGCTGGCCAACCCTGTGATGGAGCACTACACGATCGAGGCCGTGTCGTGACGATCGCCGTCGTCGTGTTCCCAGGAACCAACTGCGAGCGCGACGTCACCCACGCACTCGGACTCGTCGGTGCAGATGCCGAGTTGGCCTGGCACAAGGATCGGGATCTCGGCGGTGCAAGCGGCGTCGTGCTACCAGGCGGCTTCGCTCACGGGGACTACCTGCGTACAGGAGCCATCGCCAGATTCTCGCCCATCATGGCTGAGGTCGAGAGGCTCGCGTCTGAGGGAGTGCCGATCATCGGGATCTGCAACGGGTTCCAGATCCTGTGCGAGGCAGGAATCCTCCCCGGTGCGCTGATCGCCAACCGTGACCTCAAGTTCATCTGCAAACCGATCCACCTCCGTGTGGAATCCACCGACAGCGTGCTCACGAGAGCGGCCCAGGTTGGTCGGGTACTGCGCATCCCACTCAACTCATATGAGGGCAACTACATCGCCACCGACATCGACACGGTCGAAGACGCCGGCAACGTCATCCTGCGCTACAGCGACCCACGCGGCACAGTGGATGACCGTTCGGACCCGAACGGATCTACCAACTCCATCGCGGGTGTGACCAACGAGAACCGCAACGTTGCGGGATTGATGCCACATCCCGAGCGAGCGATCGAGGAGATCCTCGGATCTTCCGATGGCAGGGTGCTCTTCGAATCGTTCGTCGCGTCGGTCGAAGCAGTTCACGCATGACGACACAGGAAACCCCGACCCACATCCAACTCGGTATGACCGACACCGAGTATGAGAGCGTCATCGACGTCCTGGGACGCGAACCCCGACCGGCCGAACTCGCCATGTATTCCGTGATGTGGTCCGAGCACTGCTCTTACAAGTCGTCCCGCTCACACCTCGGAAGGTTCCGCTCCGACCAGCCGTGGGTCGTCGTCGGCCCGGGCGAAAATGCCGGCGTCGTCGACCTCGGCGACGGATGGCTGGCGGCGCTGCGCATCGAGAGCCACAATCACCCATCGTTTGTCGAGCCCTACCAAGGTGCGGCCACCGGCGTCGGAGGCATCTTGCGAGACATCTTCACGATGGGTGCACGACCGATAGCCGTGTGGGATCCGCTCCGGTTCGGACCCCTCGACGATGCACGCAACAGGTACCTGCTCGAAGGTGTCGTGTCGGGAATCGCCGGCTACGGGAACGCCGTCGGTGTCCCAACGCTCGGGGGCGAGGTCGAGTTTGCAGATCGGTTCTCGAAGAATCCGCTCGTGAACGTGATGGCGCTCGGCATCCTCAAGCGAGAGCAGCTCGTGCTTTCGGCCGCCTCGGGTAAAGGCAACGTCGCGGTCCTCCTCGGTAACGCAACGGGCAGAGACGGCATCGGTGGGGCGTCGATTCTCGCCTCCGCATCCTTCGAGGAGGGCGATGCGGAGAAACGTCCGAGTGTGCAAGTCGGCGACCCGTTCGAAGAGAAGAAGCTGATCGAAACATGTCTCGAGCTCTACGACAGAGGTCTGGTCATCGCCATCCAGGATCTCGGCGCCGCAGGCATCTCGTGTGCGACATCGGAAACCGCCGGGAACGGCGGCATGGGTATGGATGTAGACCTCGACGCCGTACACGTCCGGGAGCCCGGGATGACACCGGGCGAGGTCCTCATGTCGGAATCCCAGGAGCGGATGCTCGCCATCGTCTCCCCCGACAGGCTCGACGAAGTCCTCGACGTCGCTATGAAATGGGAGATCGATGCCTCGACCATCGGGACCGTGACGGAGGGTCCCGAACTGAAGGTGTACGCAGGGGGAGATCTCGTTGCAGAGGTTCCGGCCGCGTCACTGACAGACGACGCCCCCAGGTACGAGCGTCCCGCCTGCCGACCAGGCTACCTCGACACAGCATGGGCGCGCGATCCCGTCATTCCCGATGACATCGACGCCGGCGGGACGCTGAGGGTGCTCCTGGATGATCCGGCCATCGGCGACCGATCCTGGATCTCGTCTCAGTACGACCACATGCTGTTCCTCGACACCGTCATCGAACCTGGCCACGATGGCTCCCTGCTCCGGATCAAGGGCACGCACAAAGCAATGGCGGTCTCGACGGACGGCGACTCCCTCCGCACGTACCTCGACCCACGACGAGGCGCGGCGCGCATCGTGTTCGAGTCTGCCCTCAACGTAGCGGTGACCGGGGCGAGACCGTACGCACTCGTCGACAATCTCAACTTCGGGAACCCCGAGATTCCCGGCGTCATGTGGCAGTTCATCGAAGTTGTGGATGGCATGGCGTGGGCGTGTGAAGAACTCGACGTTCCGGTGGTTGGCGGCAACGTTTCGTTCTACAACCAGACGGATGGAATCGACATCTACCCCGCACCCGTCGTCGGGATGCTTGGCTTCTGCGACCCGATGCCGGAGCACCCGCCACGGCTCGACAGAGCAGAGGAGGGCATGGCCATCTGGATCGTCGGCCAGGATCCACAGGGAGATTTCGCTGCATCCGCGTACGACAGGGTGGTCAACGGCAACCTCGGGGGCCGCCCGCTCGACGTAGACGGAGAGGTAGCCCGTCGTGTCGTCGCCGGCGCAGCGAAGCTCGCCTTCGAGGTGCCGGTCCTCCACGACATCTCCTTCGGTGGCCTAGCGGTGGCTCTCGCAGAGATCGCATTCGCATCAGGCATTGGGTTCGCCATCGAAGGCGTATCCGGCCGGGACCTCTTCGACGAGACACCGCTGCGGTTCATCGCCGCTGCCCGGAGCGATGATCTCGACACGTCGGTGCCGCATGCCAGGGTCGGGACGGTCGGTGGCGACTTGCTCGACTTCGGGCAGGCAGGTTCGATGCCGCTCAGCGAGGGGAAGGCGATCTGGGGGGACGCTCTGCCCAGACGTATGCGATGACGGACCTCGTCCACCTCAGAGCGGTCGATCATGCCGCGATGTTGCGTCGCAAGGAGATCTCAGCGCGGGAACTTCTCGACGCCCACCTCAGCCAGATCGACTCGACGAATGGCGCCCTCAACGCCATCGTGACCCTCGTCCCCAAGATCGCCTACGAGATGGCAGATACCGCAGACGAGATGCTCGCCGGCGAAGGAACGATCCCTCTCCTGACCGGCCTACCCGTCGCCCACAAGGACCTCCACGAGACGAAGGGCATCCGAACCACCTTCGGATCGCCCGTGTACTCGTCTTTCGTCCCGACACGCAACACGCTGATCGTCCAGAGGATGCAGGACGCCGGAGCGGTGACCCTCGGCAAGACCAACACACCCCAGCATGGGGCGGGGAGCCAGACGTTCAACGAGGTATTCGGTGTCACACGGAACCCGTGGAACCTGGACTACACGCCGGGTGGCTCATCTGGTGGTGCCGCTGTCGCCGTCGCCGCAGGGATGGTGTCGCTCGCCGACGGCTCCGACTACGGGGCTTCGCTGAGGAACCCGGCTTCGTTCACGAACACGGTCGGTTTCCGACCCTCGCCAGGGAGGATCCCAATGTGGCCGACCAAGGACGCCTGGTGGACGCATTCGGTCCACGGGCCCATGGCGCGAACAGTGGAAGATATCTCGCTGTTCATGGCTGCGACCGCAGGGCCGGACGACAGGATCCCGATCTCGATAGCGCGACCCGGATCGGACTTCGCCGCACCGCTCGAGGCTGATTGGACGGATGTACCTCTGGCATGGTCCGAGGACCTCGGTGGACTACCCATCGATCCGACCGTGACGAAAGCCCTCGCTCCGGCCCGCAAGGTGCTCGAAGACATCGGATTCGCCGTCACGGATGCCTGTCCAGACTTCAGCGGCGCGGAGGAGTCGTTCAAAGTGTGGCGTGGCTACTCCTATGCCAGGGAGTTCGCCACGGCGATCGAGCTGCACCCCGACGCCTACAAGGAAACGATCCGATGGAACACCGAGTACGGGTTGGGGCTCTCGACAGCCGACCTCGGCAACGCCGCAGCCACCCGAACGAAGCTGCGGGAACGGGTGCTGCGATTCCTCGACACCCATCGCTTCCTCGTCATCCCGACGTCAGCGGTACCGCCCTTCCCGGTCTCGACCGAATACCCCGGAGAGATCAACAGCGTTGCCATGGAGAACTACACCTCATGGTTCGCAACGTGCTACTACATCTCGACCGTGGAACTTCCTGCGATCTCGATCCCTGCCGGGTTCACAGACGATGGGCTACCGGTCGGTCTCCAGATCGTCGGGCGCCACCACGCAGACCTCGATGTGCTACGAGCAGCATTCGCGTTTCAGCA
>BTQS01000022.1:0-16992 GCA_036985995.1 Acidimicrobiia bacterium | reverse complement strand
CTGTATCGGACCCAGGGGTCGCGTGATACTCGACGATTCGGCTCTGGATCGAACTCCCGTTTGCCGCGGTGTAGTAGACGAAGAATCGACCGTTCGAGGCGTAGTCCGGATGGAACGCCACACCCAAGAGACCGCCCTCACCACACGTCGACGTATCACCGATGGTCAAGAACGGTGTCGGATTGATCGACCCGTTCTTGAGGATACGAATGGCTCCTGCCCGCTCAGTGATGAACAATCTGCTGTCGCCGATCGGAGCGACAGCAGCCATAGGAGAACTGAGTCCTGTCGCTACCTGTTCGAGTGCCAGTTCAGGAATCGCCGGTATGGCGCCCCAATTACCGGCCACCGGAAGCATTCCACTATTGCCATAGACGAATTGTGCGTCAGCGTTTCCCTCTGCGTTGGTGTATTTCAGATAGAAGGTCGATTGAGATGGCCGGAACACTCCGGGAGTGTCCATACCGTCGCCTGTCCAATCGCCGCCGATGAAACGATCACCGGGGTTGCCGAAGAAGAACTCGAATTCGGCGTTGCCCTGGGTGTGACTGTTTCGGAAGTACATCAATCCCGAGGTCTGTCGATACAGGCCGATGGTGTCCGTATTGTCGTTGTTGAAGTCACCGGTGAAGGGGAGATCACCGGGGTTTCCGAAGTAGTAGTCGAGATCGGCCGCACCCAACCCCCCGTCTGAGCTCCCCAGCTTATTGACGATGAACACCCGACTCTCCGCTGGTCGGTAGACCGAAACTGGGTCGCATCCGTCTCCGTGGAAATCGCCGGCGAGGGGTACATCACCCGGATTCCCGAAGAAAAACGACACGTCAGCGATGCCCTGAGCGTTGGAGTTACTCAGATATACGTACCCGTCGGACTGTCGATAGAGGCCAGGCGTGTCAACGCCGTCACAGTCCCAGTCCCCGGCGAAGGGGAGGTCGCCCGGATTCCCGAAGTAGAAGCTGTGCGTGGCGCCGTCCTCAGTACGAAGGGACCAGATACCTGTCGTGGGGTCGACGAGTCCTACCGTATCAGTAGCAGCGACAGCGACGCTCGCCGAGAGCGCGATCGCGAGCATGGCCAGCACACCTACGACCACCAGACGAAACGGTGCCCGTATCCCTCTTCGTTGGCTTCTCTGTGTGGTCGACATGGCACTCCTCTGTAATCGTTCGCACGCTAGCGCATATTCTCGATCGTAGGTGGGCACCGATATCGTGTGCTCGGGACGGGTCGGTGCGGCTCCTGATCGGCCAGTCATCCAACGTTACAACCACCCACCGGATCGTGGGAGGGGAACCCAACGTCGACATCGTGACGATGCGCTGTCCCTCGTGAGTCAGACGGTTTGAAATCGCCGTCGATGGCCACAAGAATCGACCGTTGCGTATGACAAGGATGGGGGAGTGTTGACGTCGGCTCGTTCCTCCCCGCCTGTACGGGTCGGTGGCCTCCCCATGAACGAGCCTTCGGCGCCGGTCAAGCCTCCACGTCGAGCGTGACCACCGTCCCATGAGTCGGCTCAGCGTCGATCGCGATCCGACCCCCTACGAGTTCGGCGCGCTCGCGCATGCCGTTGATGCCCAGTGTTGTCCACCGGCCGAGGCGCGTAGGGTCGAAGCCGACACCGTCATCGGTTATGCACAAGCGACAGTGACCCGGCGCGAACGTCACGACCAGTGACGCTTTCGTGGCACGAGCATGCTTCTCGACATTCCGGAGCGCTTCCTGGGCGACACGGAACACGGCCACCTCGGTGTCGGGTGAAAGGCGGCGCGGCCTACCCTCGATGCGAAACTCAGTGTCGAGGCCCGAGCGTTCGGCGAGGTCGCGCGGCAACCACTCGAGTGCCGGAGCGAGCCCGAGATCGTCCAGCACGGTCGGGCGGAGATCGTGGCTGAAGCTGCGGATCGTCTTGAGGATTTCGAGCGTTACCCCTCGTAGCTCGGCAGCACGATCGGCGACCTCGCCGGACCTGCCGCCATCGTTAGCGAGACGCTCGAGCCCTCGGGACAGCAGTATGAGTGGCTGGGCCGCGGAGTCGTGTAGTTCTCGTGCGATACGTTTTCGCTCGTCCTCCTGCGCCCGAGTGACCTCCTTCACATAGCGCTGTAACCGAAGCTTCTCCTGGTCATGGAGTCGAGCGTTGTCGAGTGCAACACCTAGCTCGCGTGCGACTGCAACGAGCAGCGCCACGTCCTCATCGCTCGGAGAGGCCCAATCCGGCCAGGCGACCACGACCGTACCGAAGTGAGTATCCCTTCCCGTGACCGGAACCGACGTGACACCCGCACGCCAAACCACATCCAAGCCTTCCCGCGGCTGGTCATCAGCCATCACGCCTTGAATTCGGTTCCGTCCCAGGGTTGACGAACGTGTACCGACCAGTGGGCTCTCAACGCCTACGCCGTCGTCGTCTTCGCCGTTGCCGGCGCCGAATGCCGCTGCCTCCAGATCCAGAGCCTCGATGAGCCGGTCAAGTAGCAGGCCTATAAAGTCCTTGGACCGCAGCGACCGCGTCATGCTGCCCGTAACACCGTTGAGAAATGCCAGGCGTCTGCTGGTCTCTTGGGCGCGCTGGCGCTCGCGACGTTCGCGTTGCACGGGCAGCGCGACCAGCACCCCCAGGGCGACCACGAGGATGGTCGCCCCAACCTCACCTACCCAAGCGAATTCGTCTTGGTGCCAGAAAATCGCGTTGGGAATGTTGAGCAGGGCGCTCAAGAGACCAGTGAACAATCCCCCTTCGATTCCGTACATAAGGCTGGCATACGCCACCGGGATGGCGTAGAGGATGACGGGGAAATAGTGCAGTCCTGTGTGGAGACCGACCGGACTCTCGAGAACGCCAGCCCATTCGAGCAGAAAGTGAAGAACGGTCGCGATGGCCACGCCAAGCTGCACCAGCCAAAAGGACGGCTCCTGCAGCCGCAGTCTGCGGAGGCGAAGCCGTTCTCCGGGGACCGTTTGGTGCCCGGTGGCGCTGGTCTGCGTCATGAGATCTCGTCCAACTTCAGCCATTCATCTTTGAGTCCGCTGATCACTGCTTCGGTGCGAGACGACGCGCCAAGCTTTCGATACACATGGCTCAGGTGGGTCTCGACCGTTCGGGCGCTCACACCGAGCAGCTCGCTGACTTCCCGATTCGAGAGGCCTTTGGCGACCAGCCTCAACACCTGAAGTTCTCGATCAGTGAGCGGCTTGGTAGGAGGGGGTTCATCGAGGGTTCCACCCCGAGTGCGAAGTCCGGCCACCAGCCTGCGAGCAACGGCAGGCTGCAACACCACTCCACCCTCGGCGACGGCCAGCACAGCGTCGATGAGCTCGTTGTCGTGAACGTCCTTGAGCAGGTAGCCGGAGGCTCCGGCTCTGATCGCCTCGAATACGTACTGGTCGTCATCGTGGACGGTGAGCACGAGGACCTGGACCTCGGGCCAACGCGCCTTGATCTCCCTGGTGGCCTCGACGCCTCCCAAACCAGGCAGGCCGAGGTCCATAAGGACCACGTCGGGCCTGAGGCGGTCAGTGAGACTCACCGCCTCATCGCCGTCGGCGGCCTCGCCCACGACTCGGATCTCAGTCTGGTGCTCCAGGATCTCGCGGGTTCCCCGGCGAACAAGAGTGTGATCATCGACGACAAGAACACGGGTGCTGGCAGGGATGCGCACCTCCTGAGTTCACTATAGCTACGTGGACATTGTTCGGGAACTGGACAAAGGCATCTCGCGTCTCCGTGAAATCACCTAAGGGAATCCCCGTACGGCGCGCTTACGGCATCACGCGGAGCCGAAAGGGTGCAATGCCTCTGGCCGTCATGGCCACTCCGCAGGACAATGACGGTGACTTGGGAACCGATGGTTGGTGAGGTTGGCCATTCCAAACCACGAAAAAGCAGATATCACCTTCACCGAACCCCGTGTCGATCGCCGAACGGGTCCCGGGCTCTGGCCAGTCCCCGGAGGCGAAGTGCCCATTGGCAAAGTGTCTCATGGCGATGAGCAGGCGCCATGAGATGGTCCTTGGTCGTAGCCAGCGCCGTCGCCCTCGTCGCCGTCTCCTGTGGAGGTCCCCGAGCAGAGGTGCATGATCTGACCGAGCGACCCGCCGGGCCGGACTCGGCCCAGATCAAGGAGGAGGGGAACCTCGCTTCGACGGTCGACCAGGCAGAGCATGGGGCCGTCGTCGAGGTCGTCATGACCGATTTCGCCTTCGCAGCGGAAGCGTCCGTATTCGAGGTCGGTGAGACCGTCACCTTTCTCTTCAGCAATATGGGTGTCATCCCCCACGACGCGGTGATCGGCACGGAAGAGCAGCAGCGCCTGCACGCCGCGGAGATGGCCGAAAGCAGCGACGAAGCACAGGCAGCGGAAGAGGAAGAGGATTCCGCGGCCATCGATCTCAGACCCGGTGCGACCGGAACCATCGTCTACACGTTCACCGAGCCAGGCGAGTTGCTTATCGCCTGTACCTTGCCGAACCACTTGGAGGCCGGGATGCGGACAGACATCGGCGTTACGGCATGAGTACGAAAATGGAGCTCCCGACTCGAGACCGAGACGTCCCGCGTACGGGCTGGAGTCGGCTTACCGTCTTTGCGGTCATCGCCGGGCTTGCGATCGCCGGGAGCTTCGGGGGGGTGGCCTGGGGCTGGCAGTCGTCTTCTCCGACAGATCGGGTAATCCACATCACCGCCCGGCAGTTCGCCTATGAACCTGGGATCATCCGAGTGAACGTCGGCGACCGCGTCATGCTCCACGTAGAGAGCGCGGACGTCACCCACGGGCTCTACATCGATGGTTATGGCGTGCAAGGGAAGGTGGCTC
The DNA here is from genome assembly GCA_036985995.1 of Acidimicrobiia bacterium. Lineage (GTDB taxonomy): Bacteria > Actinomycetota > Acidimicrobiia > Spongiisociales > UBA5794 > JAMBLL01. The sequence goes on along the minus strand of BTQS01000022.1, from coordinate 12,172 downwards.
CGGGAGAGGACCTCACGCTCGAATTCGTGGCCGACCAAGCAGGCAGGTTCGGGTTTCGTTGCACAGAGGTCTGCGGGACCTTCCACCCCTTCATGACCGGCAAGCTCATCGTGGAGCCAAACTTGCTGCTACCGGGGGCGATCGGACTCGCCCTGGGCGGCGCAATCGGGGCGGTCCTGTGGGCCGGCTGGAGCGCGCGGAGGGATGAAGAATGAACGCTGTCCCCCTCGAGATCACCGCAGCCACGACGACCCTCCCTCGCGAGGTGGAGCCGCTCGGGCCGGATCTCTTCGAGAAGGCTCCAGCATTGCGGCGCTTCCTCGGCACCCGCTCTTTCCAGTTCCTCTTGATCTACCCGAACCTGGTCTTCTTCTACATCCTGATGCTGGCCGGCATCTTTGGCCATCCGCTCGGCAACCTGAATTCCGCGATCGTCCTGATCTGGATCCTGTGGTGGTTCCTACTCATCACCCTTCTCGTCCCGATCGGCGCCCGGGTGTGGTGCGCCATATGCCCCCTCGCAGGCCCGGGAGAGTGGTTGCAGCGACGAAGCATCGTGAAGTTCCGTGGCCTCGACAAGCCGCGCGGTCTGAACAAGCGGTGGCCCAAACCTCTCCGCAACATCTGGGCCCAGAACTTCGGATTCCTCGGACTCGCTGTGATCAGCGGCCTGTTGGTTACCCGACCGATAGTCACCGTGGTTGTGATCGGAGGAATCTGGGTCTTCGCCACGGCACTGATGCTCGTCTACCGGCGTCGGGCGTTCTGCGTGTACCTGTGCCCCGTCTCCGGATTCCAGGGCCTGTACTCGATGGTGGCACCCATTGCGCTGCGGTCGAAAAACCGTGAAGTGTGTAAGGGCCACAAACCCAAGACGTGCATGATCGGATCGCGGAAGGGCGACGACACTCCCCTCGGTTATGCCTGTCCCTGGTTCGAGTACATCGGGGACATGGACCGGAACAACTACTGCGGGCTGTGCATGGAGTGTCTCAAGGGCTGCACCAAAGACAACATCGGGCTGTTCTGGCGGGGCGGCAAGATGGACGTGGTACTCCACGGGCGCGACGAGGCCTGGAAGGCATTCATCATGACCGCGCTCGCTGGCGTGTATGCGATCGTGCTCCAAGGGCCGGTAGGGACACTGAAGGATTGGGCGAACGCACCCTCTAGCGGAAGTTGGGGCGGGTTCGCCGTGCTGGCGGCGACAATGTTCGCCGTCACGCTGGTCGTGCTGCCTGCTGTATATGCACCGTTTGTCGAGGTCTCTCGACGGGCAACGGGGAAGGTCGTCGAGTTCCGTGATCTGTTCGTGCGCGGCGCCTTTGGACTGGTTCCTCTCGGCCTCGCAGCTTGGATCGCATTCAGCGTTCCCCTCGTCCTCATAAACGGGGCCTATATCTTGCAGGTGATCTCCGATCCGTTCGGGTGGGGCTGGAATCTCTTCGGCACCAAGTACGTGGCATGGAATCCGGTGGGCGAGGGATGGATCCCGCTCATCCAGGCACTTCTGGTCTTGGTAGGCCTGGCCGTTGGCATCATAAAGACACACCGGGCCCTCGAACCGATGTTCGAGCGGACTCGCCAGGCCACGCGGGCAATGGTGCCGCTGGCGGGCTTCCTCACTCTCATAGCTGTAATCTTCTTCGTCGTCTTCTTGGGGTGAATACTGTGGAACGACTCGACCGAATCGTAGCCAAAATAGCCCTCCCACTGCTGATCGTGACACTCGTTGCCGTGCCGGCAGCAGTTTTCGGTTACGACAGTTACCTACAGGGCCAAGTGCCGGACGGGGCAAAGACCTTCTCGATCTACTTCGACGGGACGCAAAACTGGAGCGAGACGAGAGCGAGCGGACTCACCACATTCTCCGATCCTCCGGACCTTCAGGAGATCCGGGTTCGCAAAGGCGATCTCGTTGTGCTGCGACTCATGGCTCTAGACGTTCACCACGGTTTCACCCTGCCGGATTTCGGGCTGGGACCAATCGAGTTGACCCCCGGTCAACCACACGAGATCCGGTTTCGAGCCGACAAGGTTGGAGAGTTCCTGATGTTCTGCACGGTGATCTGTGGTCCGGCCCACGCAAACATGCGCGCAACACTCATCGTGACGGCGTAGGTGCCGCAAAGAGAACCTGGACATTCCGCACGAATGGACGGTATTCGGTGATCACCGCAAGCAAAGTGGCCCCTGACCAAAAGAGTTGGAGGTACGCCGTGAAGACCGTGAAGATACTGGTCGCCGGTTGGGTCCTCCTCATCGTCCTTGTCGCGGCGATCATTGTCACGAATGCCACGGCGGCGAGTGATCCGAAGCAACCCACGGGCCACCAGGTCGTAACCGACCTCGGTCAACTCGACATGCTGGCCTCCAATCAAGGGATGCTGCAACAGATGCGGAGCGCCGCAACACCCAACATGCTCACCATGATCGAGACCAACCCGATGTGGACCGACCCTGACATGATTCGTCGCCAGGAGGAGTACCAGCACGAACTCGACCGCATGATCGGCAAGCGGCCCAGCCAACCCTGACCGGCTCAAGATTCGACCAGATGAATGAACTTCAGACGAATAAGCGCGCACGGCTCCCGCGTTCCGGGTGGTGGACTTCAACCGGAAATCGGGTCGTCCGGGGGCGATGATCGACCCCCCGCTGGGAGGGGATAGGTCGGGGAAGCGAAGGGGTCCGAGAGGACGGCGTCGAGTGCATCCTCAGCGACTGAAGCGATCACGGCATCAGCCCCCGAGAAGGCGAAGAGTATGAGGTGGAATGGCGTGCGGACGATGAGGGATGATTCGTGACCGAGGATGCCGTCGCTGCGGTATGCAGACTCGCCGATTCCGACCTTGGCTACTTCAGCGAGCAACTCGTCGGCTAGCCATGCTCCCGTAGCGCTCAACTCATATATTCCTGCCGCTCCGGTGTCGTCCAGCGCCTCGAGGAGGTCGTGTGTTGTCAGCGCCTGAAGGCCATCCGCTATTTCATCGTCGGTGATCGCCAGGCCGAAGGGGACCGGCATCACCCCTGTCGCGAACGAAAACAGCGACCGGTAGTCGTAACCAGCCGCAGCATCGATCTGGGCCCTGACGGCGCCGCGCGAGATGAGGTCTATGGGTGCCCGACCGTCTATGAAGGCGCCGATACCGATCATGCGAAGGTGCTCGACGACGGCCAGCCACACGAACGCGGCTGCTGCAGTGGTCGCGATGCCGAGTTCCGCATTCCTCACTCCCTCGGGCACCAAAACGTCCAGCGCAATGTCGACCAGCTCGCCGGGGCTCTTCTCGGACACCCTCAGGATTCCGTTGGTATCGAGCGCAACGGCAGGCACTGTCGTATCGGGACTCCTCCAGGCGACGACGGTGCGCCACGCCAGTTCGTCGGCGAGAGTCCAGTGGAACCGCACCCGCTTTGCAGGCGCAGCCAAGGCGCCGGCAACTCTACGGGCCAGGTCGTCGCCGTTTCCGCGCGAACCAAGCTCGGTTGGGCGGCTGCCCCCTCCTCCGAGTCCCAGCTCCGAGACGGGGATGTCGAGCGCAGCGACGAGTTCGTCCAGCTCGCCGGCTGCGAACATCACTTCTCTGCCTTCTCTGTGCATGAAAACCGACCTCACATCTTGCCAAGGGAAGCGTCGAAATTGCCCATCATTTCCTTAAGAGCGTCAACGGCCTGGGCCTCGTCCATGCCGTGCTCATCCAGAATCTGGGACGTCAGGTCGGGCCGGGCTCGTATCTGGCGCGCCATCTGGGCAAGTTCGTCATCGGGAAGCGACGAGTCGAGGAGCCCGGCGGCCTTCACGCCGCGGCTGGCAGCCTTGGCAACCGTCTTGATGTCCGTGGCGTTCTCGATCGAGGCCATCTGTTGGGCCAGGAGCATCTTGCCCTCATCGGTCGAGATGTAGATCTGGCCCGCTTTCCGACCCAACTTCGGGTCGTACACGCCGAGACGTCGCTGCTCGAGGACCATCTGGTCCAATAGCGCGTCCCCACCTGTGTTGGTGACGCGAACGCTTCCACCAGCCTGCGGCCTGAAAATCTGGGTCTTGCCCATGGCCGACTGCCTCGCCATCGTGAACCCGATGGGGTACACGTCTGTGGGCCCAGCGCCCGAACCGATGCCGGAGTAGTTGGCCATGTCCAGGTCCCTGACCGCGTCGAGGGGCACTTTGGTGCCGGATGGATTCAGAGCAGCAGACGCGCGCCGAAACTGCATGTCCTTGAATTGGGCTTGGAGGTACGTCTGCGCGTCTGCAGGATCGATCCCTCGCGCCGTCGCGTAATCGGCGAGTTGATTCTTATCGAACAACACGAAGAAGGTCCGATCTGCATCGGTCTTGACCGACCGCAGCGGCCCACCCGAGCCGCTGTTCCCCACATAGACAGACTTGATTTCCGGGATTCCTTCGCGGCCCGTCGTCCAATCCGAGATCGCCCTCTTCGTTCCCTGCTCGACAGCGTCACCGGTCACTCTGTCGTGGAAGCCGAGCAGCGCCTGACGCTCCCCCGCACTGAGATATCCCCCGGCCTCGAGCTTGGCGAGCTTCTTCATGCCACCGTTCTGATAGAGCGCCCGCAACGCGTCGTCGTCTCCGCTCTTCAACGCATCCTGGAGGCGTCGCTGCACGGCCGTCAGATCGGCGTCGAGTGGGAGCCTGGGGCCGCCGATTGGTGTCTTGAGCTTCTTGCCGAGGCTCTCGACGAACTCGCCCACATCCTTGGCCAGACCGGGGAACTTGCGCGCCAGAGCACCAATCCCCCGTTGCAACCCGCCAGCAAGAACCCTCCCCACCATCTCGTCGAAGATCGCACGCTTCGTCGCATCTGAGGCGATCTCGTTCCAATCGCGCATGTCGCCCTTGTCAACGGCATCCTTCATGCGGGCGAGAGCATCAGAAGGCGTGTAGATCCACTCCGCTGCGCCGCCACTGGAAGCGTTCAACAGAGCGCGCAATGCCATGGCGTTCCAGGAGATCGAACCGTCGGCCTCCTGACCTGTGAAGATCTCCTTCATCGTGCTCTCCAGGCCGTCGAGAGCCCACCACTGGTCATCGGGTTCGGGCAGCGAGCCCCTCTGTTGATGGCCCATGATCTGGCGCATCAGTTCGAGATCGACCGATCCGTCCGCCCTGATCGACCGTTCCCAGAGATGGCCATACTCCGGGTGCTTGTCAAACCACGCGGCAGTCTTCTCCCGCCGCCCCCTGTTCGCCTCCTCGGTTGCGGCATAGGCCGCAGCCTCTGCGCTCGTCTTGGCACCCAACTCCGACAAGTCGACGTCGCTTCGGTCCTGCTGCATCCGCACCCTCGATTCAGCGTCCGCCGCGTTGAACTCCTTCCACCATCGTGCCTCAGCTATCAACCGAACAGCCTCGGCGCGGTCGACCATCCTCGTATCGCCATCGACTTCCCATCCGTACAGACCGTCCTCGTTCGACTTGAGCTCGTCACCGTCCTCATCGACGAGGGCTGGCGAAGGCTCAGAGGTTCCTCTTGGTGTCGCCTCGTCATCCTCGAGCTCAGATGCTGCCTCGATCAAGTCCTTTGTGCTGATACCAGCTTCGAGCAGCTGGCTGATGGCGAGCGCGCTGATTCCAAGCAATCCGAGAAGTGCAGCCATTGCTGCGTCGTCCGCGGAGATCTCGACATCGTCGGCGAAAAGGTCAGCGAAGAAGTCGAGATCCTCATCGCTCACATCGGAGATGGCTTGATCGATCTCAGCAGTTCCGGTTTCATCAAAGAGAGCTTCCTCCCCGACGAACTCGATGCCGCCGACCGACACGCCCAGCTCCCCTGCAGAGAGGCCGCCGTCCCTCGCGACCACCACGAAAGTGATCGGAGTTCCGTCAACGGTGGTCGAGGCGGAAATCCTGGCCTCGGATCCGTCGAACACGCCCTCGAACGAGAGGGATATCGCGCCTTCGGGCGGATCAAATGAAGTACTTTCACATCCGGAGATGATGGTGACCGGGAACCCCGCATACGCGAGCTGACCCGTCAACGCACCAGACGCAACGTCATAGATTCCGTTGATCTCGTAGGTGAGGCCAAAGAGGTAGAAACATGGCTCCGGGACGTATCCAGGGTCGGAACCTCCGAGAGACTTGTAGAGAGCGATGTCGAGGGATGCGTCATCCCAGCGTGTGGCGAGGATGCCGAGGCCCTCGATCGAGCCACCCGCCTCGGTAATCCGTACCGTGACCTCGTTGCGAGCGATGCCTCGCATGCCAGCCGCCTCCAGTCCCGCCAAGTCGGATCCCATGAAGGCCGGTAAATCGACGATTCCTCCGGACAATTCGGCGACGCCTTTCGGCACTGCGTCGCGAAATCCGGGCACGGGGAGGGGACCGCGATTGGCGAATCTCCCACCGGGTGGTTCGGGTTCGCACGAGGCAGCCAGGATCTCGGCGCGCGCCAAGAGCGCATCGGCGGCGATGTCGAGCGCAGTCTCGTCGTACCGCAGATTAGGTGAATCTATGTGGACTTCGGTCAGCGCGGTGGCCACGGGGCTGTATTGGTAGATGGAGAACCCTGAGTTTTCGAGCGGTTCGGTTCGCTGGCCCCCGCCCTGGCACCTCTCATTCGTGGCTCCAGATACGAATTCCGGGCTCCACCGAACCGAAATGCCGGCCCCACTCACCACGCCACGCAGGTCATCCGGCGGCTGGTACTTGCAAATAACGAAGGCGTACGCGGGATCGGTACCCTCCAGCACGCGGCCGAGCACCAGTTCCCCGACGGATGTCGGACACGGTAGTCCCTGGGACTGTGCAGACGGCGCGCCGGTGGCGAGACCTCCCGCCGCAAGCGCCACTACCACCGCAGCGGCCGCGGCGGCGCGACCCGGTGCAGAGCGCGCAACGCGCAGGGGACGCCTTCGGCCGACAATGAGACCCAGCATGATCCCCAGAGAGATGAACGACACAGTGAGGCCGATCCTCACGATTCCTGCCCTGTTGAGGGTCGATGCGACCTGTATTGTCACGATGCCCACCCCGGTGGCGAGCAGACCCAGGACGGTACGGCGCGATACGGGACCGCGTTCGGTAAATCGAATCTTCAGTCCGCGGCCCTGTCCAAGTCCAACGAAGAGGCCGATGAGGAAGGCGGCCGCGCCCAGCCAGACCGGGGTCGCGACCGAGAGCAGCACGATCATCCCGGCGATCGTGGCAGCCGTGATGACCAGCCGAGTGCTGTCGAGCCATGTCCGCACCCGTGTTTCTTTCCGCCAGGTGCGCAGCATGAGGAGCAGGCTGAGTGCGGTCAGGGCCGCGGCGATGATTGCCAGCGCTTGCACAGACGGCGATCATACCCGAATGCGATCTCCGCTGCCCGGGCGTCGAACATGCTCCGCTCAAGACCAGTTGGGGACGATTCGACGGGACGCCGTTTGGGCTTGGTGGAGGTGACGTGATTTGAACCCCTGGCCCCTACGTTGCGAACGTTGCGCCTCCATCGCCGTGACCAGGCCAAACATGCTATGACCGGGACAACACTCTCAACGACTCTCACCGTTTCGCGCACGAGGCAGGCGCGGTCGGATGATCCACTTCGTGTTCAACACTGGTTCTGCCACTGTCGTTGGTGAACTCGAATCAGCGCTTGAACCGGCGGACTCAAGCAAGTAGTCTCGCCGACTCGAGTTCGGCCGGTCGTGAAACACGAAAGGGGAGGGCTTGTGGACCAGCACGGATCAGATGGTTGTCGAGGGCGGCGACGTCGAGGTGTTTGTCCCCGGTTTGGATGACTGGCTGGTAGTCGTCTTCGTTGATCCCTTCGATGAGTTCCCGGATGGTGGCGAGCTGGCGGATCGTGACTGTGAACGACATGTTGTTGTTTCGGCACGCCTCGATGACGTTCTCGGTGTAGAACCCCGAATCGGCTCGTAACACGATTTTGGTAGATGCCCCAACGGTTTCCCGCATCCGGCCAAGTACACCGTCGAGGAAGATGGCTGCGTCCTTAGCCTGGGCAGCATTCCCGTTGCGCAGCTTCCCCGAGATCACTTGACCGGTTGATGCTTCAGCCAGAATCAAAGGGCGGCAGCCCCTGTTCCCTCGACAGTTCCACTGCGACGTTCCCTCCCTGGCGCTGCCGGGCGTCGAGGGTACCTGGCTCTCGCAGATCCCGATGCACGGATCGGAGGGGTGAAGGCACCCCTCCGATTCTCCCCGGTGCTCGGAAACAGCGTGCGCCGTCTCTACGGGATGATTGTCCAACCAACATCAATCCCTGACACCTGTCAGAATCGGCGTCGAAGCGGACAAGTATCGACATGGCACCACGACGGAACTCAGCGGCCACGAGTGTCGACTCGCGGTTCTCGGCGCTGTTCGAACGGCACTACGACGATGTGCTTGGCTATTGCGTCCGCCGCATCGACATGGCCAGCGCCGAGGACGCAGCCTCAGACGTGTTCGTCGTTGCGTGGCGGCGCATCGACCAACTCGAGTGGGACACCGCAAGGCCGTGGCTCTACGGCATCGCCCGCGGGGTGCTCGCCAACCGCAGGCGGTCCGCAGGCCGGCGTGACCGCCTCACGAGGAAGATGTCCGGCCTCGCCCACGACGCCGAGGAGGCTGCCGAAGTCGTTGTCATACGCAGAGAGCGCGACGAACAGGTCATGGCCGCACTCGGCGTACTGAAGGAGTCCGACCGGGAGATCCTGCTGCTCTCCACCTGGGAGGAACTCACCGCACCCGAGATCGCAACCGCCCTCGGCATCTCCGTCGCTGCCGCCGAACAGCGGCTGCATCGGGCCAAACAACGCTTTGCAAAACACCTCGACCGGATCCCCGAGAACGCACACCTCTCCCCCCGTGCTGCCCAGGAAGGAGAAGAACGCTGATGTCCATCGAAACCGCAACCCAAAGGCTCAAGGACGCCAACCCGGTACCCGAACCCGCTTTGTTGCGACGTGAGACCGACGACCTGAGTGCGCTGCTCCTCGCAACATGGCAAAGGAGCATGAACGTGCAGACCCAGCAAATCACCAAGATGACACCGAAGCACAAGCCGCAGAAGCGGGGATGGCTGATCGCCGTTGCCGTCGCTGTGGCAACGATCGTCGTGATCGGCGCCGCTGCGCTATTGTCGCTGACTCAGGGTGTCAACGACGTGGCGACGACCCCGACGACGCTCAACTCGGCGCCCGTTCCGACCACCGAAGCACCGCCCGACACGGCAACGACGAGTATCGCCGTACCGGCGGGCCCGACGACGTTCGAGGTCGAAGCGTTCGACTACGGGTTCCGTGGCCTGCCCGCCGAATTGGTCACGGGGGATGCGCTCGAGTTGGTGAACGGATCTGTCACCGAGTACCACAACCTCGTCGTCATCCGCCTCGACCCTGACGATACGAGGACCATCGAGCAGTTCGCGGTCCTTCCGCCCGAAGCCTTCGGTGCTGAGACGCCCCAACCGGGTTTCAATATCGTCGGTGGGTTGCACGCTGCACCAGGCGAAGGGGCGTTCGACGGGAGGATCCGCCTCCAGGCGCCCGGTAAGTACCTCGTGATCGACATGGTGCCCCAAGGTGCCGACCCCGCTGTCGTCGAGGAGGCCGTCGCTTCGGAATCGCCTGCCCCGCCGTACCAGGTCCCCGGTGGGCTGCTCGGCTATGAGCACGGCATGATCGCCATCGTGACTGTGATGGCGAAGTAGCCGCCGGCCCCGGACACCGTCTACCCACCCCAGCATGACATAGTGGAGGGCAGGCGAGCTTGCGAGCCGGGAAGGTGAGACCCGAAAGTATCACCGACTCGGCTCGAGGCGCATCCCCTACATCGTCGCTGCGTTCCTCTGTTATCCCCCTTGAACCTCAATCCACGAGGTGGAGGTTGTGGATGCGGTAGTCACCACGTCGCGCCGACCAAAGACCCTCGAACTCACCAACCAACGGTTCGCCGAGCCGGTTCGGGTTCTCGGCGATCGGCCCAGTACCTGCGCCCGGGCGTGCACCACCGAAAGACTCGCCACTACGTCGACCACGCCGCGTCCGACAGCAGATCCTTCACCGCCAGGGTCGTCACAAAATGTCCGAGCTCGGCGCAGACCCGGTGCGATCTACCTAGTGCGGGTCGTGTTCGGCATGGGTGTTCCTCCTTGCCGTAAGTGCCTGTTGGGCTCGTGGTCCTCATCATGGGGAGGAACCCTGTCATCAGAGTGTTTTTCGGGATCATGGATCGGCCTCATGCGCCGGAAGAGCTCATCTGCGGCGACCGGTGCGGGAGCTGGCGGACTCGACGGCTCCACACTCGACGTGAAGTGTTCCGCTCCCCATCGCCCGGCGAACGCTAGGACGCTTCCAGGCCGAAACATCTGTGGCGGCGAAACCCTGTCGGGGTCTGTCAGTTCAGCCCGAGGACCGTCAGCAGCGCCGTGTCGACACCCCACTGCTCTTCTGCGGTGAGATGGCCGGATAGATCCCCGAGCCGCGTGACATCGACAGCGCCGACCTGTTCGACGAGAACACGAGTCCGAGTACCGTCGATCTCGACCTCGGGCCGGAACGATGCGGGCTTCGCACTACGAGATGTTGGTGCCAGCAGCACCACCGAACGCGGAAGAAACGCATCCGACTGCACGACGACACCGAAGCGCTGCCCTCGCTGCTCGTGACCTACTCCCTTGGGGAGACGAAGAGCGAAGATGTCACCCCGGCGCACGCAGGCTCTCCATGATGTCGGCCACGGCGAGCATCTCGGCACGATCGTCTTCGTCGGCTTCGAGGGCAGCCACTTGCTCAGCGAGCGCTTCCTTGTCGCGTCGTCGAGCTGCTGTCTCAACCAGCGCTGAGCGGATCGCCTCGGACCGAGTCATGCCCTCAGCTTCGAGCAGCCCGAGGGCAAGAAGTGCTTCGCTATCGAGCCGTACGGATACTGCGTGTGCCATCAAGAACAGCGTATCACGATCTGTATTACATATCCAGGGGCTCGAAACCTGGGGAGGCCACCCGTCGATATGATCGCGCATGAACACGCACGGAGCGCGCACCGTCGTGCATGGGAGCGCGGTCAACGGGGCCGGTATGCGTCCCTCCGGTGTTGCACGCGGTGGATCAGAACGATCTGCTCGTCTTCGAAGATCTCGTAGATGATGCGGTAGTCACCACGCCGCGCCGACCAGAGACCCTCGAGTTCACCAACGAGCGGCTTGCCGAGCCGGTTCGGGTTGTCAGCTATCGGCCCGAAGATGGACTCCAATGCAGCGTGGCGCACCTTCTCGGGGAGTCGGTTGAGATGACGGAGACCCTCAGCCGTGATCTCGATCTCATACACCCAACAACCTCAGACGTGGTCTTCGAGACGCATACGCTTGCCTTCCTCAGCATCCCTGCGCGACCGGCGAAGCGACTCCAGGAGCTCATCGTCTTTGAGGATGTCCAAGGACTCTTCAAGGGACTCGAGATCGTCGGGACTCAACAGGACGAACGAAGGTCGTCCATTGCGGGTGACCAGGATACGGTCGTGCTGACGCTCGACCCGGTCGGCCAGTTCCGATAGGTGTGCCTTGACTTCAGAGAATGGAAGTGTATCACTCATAGGCACATTGTAGGTCAAAATTCTGACCCATACAAGGCGTCGGTACGACACGACGCGCCCCCGAGCGGTGCGTGCCGCGCTTGGATACATCATCCCGCCGAGCGGCTCGTGGCTTCCTTGCGTTGCGTTGCCGCCGGTGTTCAGCGCAACGCAGCGAGGACGGTGCGTGTCCCCGCGGTGGCGATTCGTGCTGCTTGGTCGGGAGTGTTCGCAGCGAGTTCGGAGATGCCGTCGAGGAGCGACCGAGTGAGAATCGTGTCGATCTCGGGTTTGAGATCAGATCTGAAGTCTCCGCATTGCTGGCCATCCTCGAGGATACTGCGGATATGTCCCTCGACGGCTTCGTTGTAGGAATCGAGGGTGACTCGTACGCCTGGTGAGAGTCCGCTTCCGAGGTCGATAGCGTGATGAGCGTGTGCACCGACCATCACGAAATGGCGAACCATTTGTTCGATCTTGTTGGTTGGGAACTCCGCCACTTGCAGCGCAGCTTCCAGGAGATCGACACTTTCGCGGTTGTGCCGGTCGATCGCCGCAGCAACGATGCTGTCGACGTCCCCGTAGTGGTTGTACAGCGTTTGGCGCGCCACACCGGCAGCCTCGGCAACCAGCGACATCGTCACCCCA
>BTQS01000021.1:0-17790 GCA_036985995.1 Acidimicrobiia bacterium | reverse complement strand
GTGCCCTCGTCGATCTCGTAGACGACCCGGTAGGCACCGACTCGCGCAGAGTGGAGACCGGCAAGATCGCCGCGCAGGGGCTTGCCGACACGATACGGATTCTCGAGGAGAGGCCCCAGGAGGAACTCCACGACCGCCAACGCGATTTTTCTCGGGAGTCGGTCGATGGCCCGACGGGCGGGTGTGGCAACGACGAGATCCCACGCCGTCTGATTCACGAGCCCCGATCACGCAGTTCTTGCCGCAGCGCCTCGATCTCGTCTCTCGTCGCGACATCTCCACGCTCGATCGCAGCTCTGCCTTCTCCGACACCAAGCACAGCGCGAGGTTCCGAGAGGATGGCGAGGGTCTCCTCCATCGCTTCGAGGTCGTCGATGCTCACGAGGACGACCACCGGGCGTCCGTTGCGGGTGACCGTCACCCGATCGTGTGTCGTAGCGACCGCATCGACGACCTCCGAGAGCTTCGCCTTGACTTCCGATAGGGGCAGCGTGTTCGACATGACTAGAATTCTAGTCGATTCGTGTTCATCGGTCAATCGTCGGTGGCCGGGCCTCAGCGGCTCATCCACACGCCTTCGCCGAGTGCCAATCCCTGATCAAGATCTGCAGGGCCCCAGGTCCCGGCCACATATCGGTGTGGCTCGGGCGTGAGATCGAGCAGCGGATCGTAGAGGCGCCACGACGCTTCGACTTCATCAGAGCGAACGAAAAGAGTCTGGTCACCTTCGAGGACATCGAGGATCAGCGTCTGGTAGGCGTCCGGGAGTCGACCGTAGACGTCGCCGTGACTGAATCGCAGCGCCTGTGATTCGAGGGTATACGATCCCCCTGGGGCCTTGACGTTGAAATGTAGCGCAAAGCTCTCATCCGGTTGCAGGGTGATGACCAGGACGTCGGGGCTCACCGTGCAGGTATCTCGACGCCCGTGGAAGATGCACAGTGGCGGACGCTGATACGTGACGGCGATCTGGGTGAGCCGTTTCGGCAGGCGCTTGCCTGTGCGCAGGTAGAACGGGACGCCTCGCCAACGCCACGTATCGACCTCGAGCTTGATACCGACGAACGTCGGAGTTGTCGATCCTGGTGCGACGCCCTCCTCGTCGCGATAGCCGGGAACGGCGACATCGTCGATCGTGCCCGCTTCGTACTGGCCGAACACGACGTTCTCTCTCTGAATCGGGGCGATCGCGCTGACCACCTTCACCTTCTCATTTCGGATCTGGTCGGCGTCGAAGGAGATCGGAGGTTCCATCGCCACGAGGGCCAACACCTGGGTGAGGTGGTTCTGCACCATGTCGCGCAGGGCTCCCGCAGACTCGTAGTAGCCGGCACGCGTCCCGATCCCGAGATCCTCCGCAACGGTGATCTCGACCGACTCGATCCGGTCACGGTTCCAGATGGTCTCGAACATCGGGTTTGCGAAGCGAAGCGCGAGGAGGTTCTGGACGGTCTCTTTGCCGAGGTAGTGATCGATCCGGTACACCTGTGACTCTTCGAAGTGGCGGTGTACGACGGCGTTGAGCTCGCGAGCCGTCTCGAGATCGGTTCCGAAAGGCTTCTCGATGACGAGCCGAGTCCAACCGGGGCCCCTGTTGAGACCGGCGCCGCCGATATGGGTGATCGCGATAGGGAATACCGAGGGGGGAAGTGCCAGGTACCATGCCCGGTTTCCAGGAAGATCCCTGTCGGATTCGATTGCCTCGATCCGGCGCCGCAGATCCATGTAGGATTGAGCATCGGCTCCGATGTGCTGGTAGAACACGTTGTCGTCCCGCCAGGCATCGAGTTCCACCTCAGCGATGCCCGCGTCGGCGAGAGCACGTCGAGTCCACGCTCGATAGGTGTCGTCGTCGAAGTCGTCTGGTGCCACGCAGAGGATGACGCACCGCTCAGCAAGTCCTTCCTCGATGATCAGCCGGTGGAGCGATGGGATCAGCTTGCGGCGTGCAAGGTCACCGGTACCGCCGAAGATGACGAAGAGGTGACGATCGATGTCTGTCACGGTCATGCCTCTCGCTTGATCTCGTGTCCACCGAACTGGTTCCGCATTGCCGACAGGAGGCGATCGGCGTACTCCACGTCGTCTCTCGATCCGATGCGACGCATGAGCGACAATGCGATCACCGGGGCCGAAACGTTGAGGTCGATCGCCTCGAAGACGGTCCAGCGCCCTTCACCGGAGTCTGGGACCCACGGTGCGATTCCGTCCATTGTCGGGTTGTCGGCAAGCGCAACCGCGGTGAGGTCGAGAAGCCAGGAGCGAACGACGCTGCCGTCTTGCCAGATCGCAGCGATCTGTGCGAGATCGAAGCCATAGTCTTCCTTGGCCTCCATGAGGGCGAAGCCCTCGGCGTACGATTGCATCAGGCCGTACTCGATGCCGTTGTGAACCATCTTGACGTAGTGACCCGCGCCAGAGTCACCCGTGCGGCCCCAGCCCTTGTCCGGTGCGGGTGCCAGTGTCTCGAAGATGGGTCGAAGATGCTCAACGACATCTTCATCTCCCCCCACCATCATTGAGTAGCCCTCGGCGAGACCCCAGACCCCGCCGCTGGTCCCGACATCCACGAGATGGTGTCCCTCGGAGCTGCAGAGTTCGGCACGGCGCAGGGTGTCCTTGTAGTTGGAGTTCCCGCCGTCGATGAGGATGTCTCCTTTGTCGAGGAGTGGTGAAAGCGATTCAATGGTGGCATCGACCGGCCGACCCGACGGCACCATGATCCAGATGATCCGCGGTGTGGGGAGCATGCCAACGAGTTCCGCGAGTGAGCCTGCACCTTCCGCGCCACGTTGGACGATTCCGGCAACCGACTCGGGATTGAGGTCGAACCCGACCACGCGGTGACCTCCTCGCACGAGCCGCTCAGCCATGTTCGCTCCCATTTTTCCGAGGCCGATCATGCCGACGTTCATGTTGTTCTCCTTCGCTATATCGCTACGCCGAGATTCCTGAGCGAGGTGCGCAGCTGGTCGGCGTTCTTGAAGTGAACAGGACGGATGCCCGCCAGGTTCGCGCACTCCAGGTTGATTTTGCGATCGTCGATCAAGAGGCACTGATCAGGCCGGCGCTGGGTGATGTCCACTGCAAGCTTGTAGATCTCTCTGTGGGGCTTTGATATCCCGAGATAGCTCGACGACAGGAACACCGAGAAGTAGTTCCGCAATCCGAATGTCTCGATCCGATAGTCGTTCAGCTCGCGCGATTCGTTGTTGAGTGTGGCCAGGACGTATCGGCCGGTGTTCGCAAGCTCGTCTGCTACGGCCAGCGACTCAGGCATTGCAATGGATTGGGCCTTCATGAAGTCCACGAACTCGGATTCAGTGAAGTCGCGTTGGCGATAGAAGACTGTGCCTTCCAGGTACTCAGAGATTGTGAGCTTCCCGGTCTCGAAACTGGATGACACGGACTCGTGCCGATCCTGAAAGTCCTCCCAGTCGAGATGGAATTTCTCACTCGCCAACCCTCGAGACTTCCGATCCCAGCCGTTGGTCAGCAACACCCCGCCTACATCGAAGAACACCACTTTGATCTCAGACATGATGAATACCTTCCTCTGTGCCCTCTGGGAGCATCGTCGGACGATTCACGACCCGAACTCCTCCACCACGAAGTCCGATAGAGCGAACCCTGGTCGTAGGACCGGGGATCCTTCATGCCGACAGTGCACAGCTTTCTGAAGGTAGCGCCCCCACCCGTCAATGAATCCGGCGCTCGTAACCTGCCCACTCCTTGTCGCGCAGTACGTACTTCTGGATCTTGCCAGTAGAGGTCTTCGGCAGCGAGTCGACGATCTCCACGGTATCTGGGGCCTTGAAGTGAGCCAGCCGGTCCCTGACATGGTCGATGATCTCTTCGCCACCGGCCTGCTGGCCGTCCTTGAGGACCACGAAGGCCTTGGGCCGCTCACCCCACGTCTCGTGTGGCACCGCCACGACCGCGCACTCCAGCACTGCGGGGTGCGACACGATTGCACGTTCGACCTCGATCGTGGAGATGTTCTCGCCTCCTGAGATCACAATGTCCTTTGAGCGATCCCTCAGGTCGATGTAGTTGTCGGGGTGCCACACGGCCACGTCTCCAGAGTGGAACTCACCGCCACGGAACGCCTTCTCGGTTTCTTCGGAGGCGTCGAAGTAGCCCTTCATCACGTTGTTGCCGCGCATCACCACCTCACCAAGGGTGGCTGCGTCCTTGATGACGTCAACCATGTCGTCGTCGACCACGCGCGTCGGGTCGGCGATGATGTACGACACGCCCTGGCGAGCCAGGAAATTGGACCTTTCGCCGACGTCGAGGTCGGCGAATCCCGGTTGTAGCTCACACACCGTATGTGGGCCGTACGTTTCGGTGAGGCCATAGACGTGGACGAGTCTCGCCCCCAGTCCCTCTATGGCCTCGATGATCGTCGGGCTCGGCGGGGCCCCCGCCGTCGTGATCGTCACCGGCTGGGGAAACGGGTGAGCCTCGGGAGCGTTTGCGAGGCCGATGAGCACGGTCGGTGCCGCGTTGAAATGAGTCACTCCTCGAGTGTCGATGAGGGACCAGATATGGGCCGGCTCAACCTGGCGGAGACAGACGTGTGTGCCTCCGATGGCTGTGACACCCCAGGTCGTGCACCAGCCGTTGCAGTGGAACATCGGCAGTGTCCACAGATACACAGAATCCGGCGAGTGATTGGAGTGGATGATCTCCCCGAGGGCGTTGAGGTAGGCGCCACGGTGGGTGTACATCACGCCCTTGGGCTGTCCGGTCGTGCCCGACGTGTAGTTGATGGAGATTGTCCGCTCCTCGTCATCGACGGTCCACGGGAGCGGGTCGTCCGTGCCACGGGCGAGAAGTTCGTCGTAGGGTGTCGCGTCGAAGTCCACCTCGGTGCCGGTCCCATCGATGGAGAAGACCTCTGTCACCGTCGCGAGATCGTCCACGACCGGGGAAAGATCCGCGAGGAGGGCGGCATCTCCGATGAGCATCCTGGCACCCGAGTGATCGAGAATGGTTCGGACCTCGTCCGGTGATAACCGGGTGTTGATCGCCACGAGGACCGCTTGGATGAGCGGTACGGCGAAATGGGCGATGAGCATCTCTGGGACGTTCGGGCACAGGAACGCCACCCTGTCTCCGGCCTCGATACCAGACGCCCGCAGTGCCTGAGCGAGGCGGGTGGTGTGCTTGGCCATCTCGGCGTAGCTGATCTCGCGGTCGCCGTGGACGATGGCGACCTTATCCGGCCAGACGATCGCCGACCGCTCCAGGAACGAGAGCGGCGTCAGCTCTGTGCGGTAGACGGGAATTATCGGTCGCTCCATTGTGGCTCGCGCTTCTCGAGGAACGCCCCCATGCCTTCCTGAGCATCGACATCGGCCGCGTTGGCGGCCATGACAGGCGTGGCGACCTCGTACGCGGCATCCTCCGGTATCTCGGCCTGGGCGTAGTAGGTGCACTTACCAAGGGCGATGGTGTTCCTGGAGTAGCGCAGGATCTTGTGCGCCATATCCACCACTGCATCATCGAGCTCGGCTGAAGGCACCGCAGAGTTGATGAGGCCCCAATCAACGGCCGTCGCCGCGTCGATCGGATCGCCGGTGAGCAGCATCTGCATCGCCCGCTTGTGGCCGACGGCTCTGCTCACCGGCACCATCGGTGTGTGGCAGAATAGGCCGATCTTGACTCCGGGAGTGGCGAACCAGGCGGTGTCGGCGGCGATAGCCAGGTCGCAGCTGGCCACGAGCTGGCACCCTGCCGCGGTGGCAGTGCCCTGTACCTTCGCAATCACCGGTTGTCGCAGTTGGCGAACTGCCCTCATCATCTGAGTGCACGTGCCGAACAGGTCGGCGTAGTAGTCGTCGGGTCGATCGATCATCTCCGACATGTCGTGACCCGCAGAGAACACCTTGCCTTCCGCGGCCATGATCACGACGCCGGTATCAGGCGGCACCTGTTTCAGGGTCTCGATCACGGATCGCATCAAATCGAGGCCAAGGGCGTTGCGCTTCTCCGGGCGTGCGAGCGTAACGGTGGCGATCCGTCCGTCCACGTCCAGGCGGACTCGGTCCGGCTCCATAGTTTCCCTCCGGGGATGAGGCTATGTATGGTCACGAAACGGTCCGCCGGAACATCCGCATACGGTGGGGCGACGAATCCGCCCTGGCCACCCATTGCTGTGCCGACGGGAGCGCCCCGCATGCAGAGCCACCATACCACTCGTCAACGAGGGCTAATTGAGAGGCTTGCGGGCCACGAACCGAGCGTCATGGCGATCGTCCTGCCATCCCTCCTCGTAGCGAACGAGTTCCAGGCTGCTCATCATGTCGGGGAGTTCTGCGTCCTCGAGTAGATAGGGCAGCGGCGGCCTCTCGTTGCGTTCGAGGTTCGTGACCGTCGCCAGCGCGCCGATGAGCACGCCTCCCGGCCGAAGGGCCGCGGCGAGGTCGGAGAAGATGGCCCTGTCGAGGTAGTGGAACAGCATGAGCAGATCCCAGGGGCCGTCGGGGAGGGGCTCGGTGCTCAGGTCGGTCGGGTGGGTTCGAAGCGAAACGCGAAGTGCATCGGCCCGTTCGATGGCGATGCCGAGGGCAACGTTGGAGACATCCGCGATCGTGACGCACCAGCCTTGTTGTGCCAGCCAGATCGCGTTGCGTCCTGTGCCTCCGGCCACATCGAGGGCGCGCCCGGCCTCGGGTAGGAGATCTGCGTTCGTCACTATCCAGGGTGATGGATCGTCACGCCAGGGTCGCTCGGTGTACCGGCGGTTCCAATGGTCGCGGTCGGTGCGGTCGGAGGTCGCCATGTCGACCATCGTAGGGTTTCCTCGACAGTGAGCATCGGATCCCACGGCTGTGATGTGGGCATGGTCGTGAACGTCCGTACAATGCACGGATGTCTGACCCCGCCGCGCGAGCGCGTAGAATCCACGCCTCCATGCCCGTCGTCGACGGGCACAACGATCTACCCTGGGCGATCCGCGTTCGCGCCGGGAGCGACCTCTCCGTTGCGAACCCGTCCGTGGAACTTCCCGGGTATCACACCGATGGCCCGCGACTGGCAATCGGCGGGGTCGGGGCCCAGTTCTGGTCGGTTTTCGTACCTGCTTGGCAGCCGGATCCTTTCGACGTGGTCATCGACCAGATCGGGCTCGTCGAGAGAATGGTCCGCAACGACCCGACGCATCTCGCCGGCGCCGACACCGCAAAGGAGGCCATCGCCATCAGTGGTGAGGGGCGAACCGCGTCACTGCTCGGGGCCGAGGGTGGTCATGCCATCGAGAACGACCTGGGGAAGCTTCGGACGTTGCGCGACCGTGGTGTGCGCTACATGACGCTCACCCACGGTGACACGATCGAGTGGGCCGATTCTGCGACCGATGAGCGCCGTCACGGGGGGTTGACCGGGTTCGGTCGCACCGTGGTCACCACCATGAACCAGATCGGGATGGTCGTCGACATCTCCCACATATCTGCCGAGACGATGCACGATGCGATCGAGACGACCGAGCGTCCGGTCATGGCGTCGCATTCCGGAGCCCGAGCGATCGCACCGCATCCGCGGAACGTCCCAGATGATGTGCTCGTTGCTGTGGCGGCCAACGGCGGCGTCGTCATGGTCAACTTCTTTCCGCCGTTCGTTGTGGCGTCTTCGGCCATGCAGATGGTGGAGATGTTCGGAGAGGCCAGGGAGCTTCGAGCCGCCTTTGACACCGATGAAGCCTTTGAGGCCGAAATGACGCGACGGCTCGCTGAACGTGATATCGACCGTGGGACGGTCGCGCATGTCGTCGATCACATCGAGCACATCGCGGACGTTGCCGGTGCTGACCATGTCGGGCTCGGATCAGATTTCGACGGCATCGACACGACACCGGTCGGGCTGGAAGACGTGTCGACCTATCCTGCCATCACCACCGAGCTGATCACCAGGGGATGGTCCGAACCCGACATCAGGAAGGTGCTCGGCGAGAACGCTCTCAGGGTCCTCGCCGCAAACGACTGATCGCCGACTACCTCGAGTATGGGAAAACGTCTACAGCGGCCGACCGCTGACGATCCCGGCCCTGGCTTCCTACCCTGTGTCTCATGGCGGATCGGGAGCGATTCATACCTCAGCGGGTCGGGCAGATCACAACGGAGTTGTGCAGCTTGCCGTGGCTCGAGGATCACGGTGGTGCTGAGCAGTTCCGCTCTTTCAGCCGGCTGACGTCGGCGCTGTACCACTACGAGTTCTACGACCGGGAGCAGATCGTCACTGAGGCTTGGGAACGCGTCGGCGACGACTCCGAGGCAGCCGCCGTTTTGGTTGCGGAGCTCACCGGCCTACTCGACGGCGCAAACTACACGCCCATCACGATGGCCGACCTCGACGACGCGCTGGCCAACGAGTCACTGATCCGGCTGCGGCTCGAGGTAGAACTCGACGACTACGACGAACTGCTGATCTACCGCCGCGGTTGTGAGCGGGATACCATCGAGATTCCGAAGTGGATGGGGTTGCGGTCCCGGGAAAAGACGATCACTATCGACAAACGGGTGGTGGTGTACACGCGGGTCAAGCCCCAGAGTTGGTTCGATGAGCGCAAGATCGATCCTGCCAAGCGAAATCTCGTACCCGGCCACGTTTCGCTCAGGCAGTTCCAGAACGTACCGCGGGCCGACGTCGAAATGCTGCTGCCCTCTACCCAGGTGGGGTTTCGGCTGGTCGACTCCCTGCTCATCGGAGTTCCCGCGCTGGCCTCGGGCATTGCGGTGTTGGCCACCAAGGCGCTGGCCACCTTCGGTCTCATTTTTTTACTCGCGGGCGCCTGGCTTGGGATCCGTGACGAGCAGCCCGACATCGATCAGGCGACCCTCGTCATCCTCTTCGGTGGAGTTATCGCCCTCGGAGGCTTCTTGTTCCGCCAGTGGGCCAAATTGAAGAACCGCCGCGTGGAGTACCTCAAGACTCTCACGGAGGCTCTCTATTTCCGCACGCTGGGCGCAGGCCCCGGCGTCCTCCACACGCTTCTGTCGTCGGCCGAGCAGCAGGAGGTAGTGGAAGTGCTCCTCGGCTACCGCTTCTTGCTGGCCTCACCCGACGGACTCAACGCCACAGAACTCGATGCCAGGGTCGAGACGTGGCTGGCAGACGCCGGCCAGGGTGACATCGACTTCGAGGTCGACGACTCGATCGCCAAATTGCGTCGCCTGGAAGTGATCGAGGGCGACGCCACGATGCAAGCGCTGCCGCTGTCCACATCTCTTGCCCTACTGGATCGCCGCTGGGACGACCTGTTTCGGTATCAACCCACCGATGACCCGTCCGTCCCTCGCGACGGACCTGTCGCCGACGTTGCGCCCACATTCCCACGCCTCATCCGCTTGCGTCGTGTCGTCGACCGGTACCGCGGCCGCGTCGGAGATCGACGCACCCAACGCGAAGCCGACGACCGACGCGGGACGATCTCGTGACCCGGATCGAGCGACGAGGGTCGATCCGGAACGCTTCGAGCCATTCCAACGTGGCGTGCCAGACATTGACGAGTGCGAGGCGGTTTCCGAATATTGGAGACGCTCGGCCGGTAACATATTTGTAGGCGATGAGGCCCGCCTGAACCGCCAAATCGGCTGATGGCTTCTACTGAATGGTCAACCGCGGAAGCCGATGATGGACTGCAAGAGCCTTGCGTTCGAACCCCCATCTCTGATGTTTCGACTATCGCCCCGGTCGGTGGCGACAAAGCACGAGACGCTCATGGAACAGCTTCGACGCGCCACGCCCGCTTCGGTGGACAGCGCTACGAATCTGGTGATGCCAACGCCTTTCAGTGTCGCTCTCTCAACTGGTGGTCTGTCGCGGAATTGGTGCCTGGGTGTCTCCGAGGTATCGGCGTCATCTGACAAGGACGCACAACGAAGGCGCATCAGTGGATGCGTCGAGGCGGAGGACGACGCCAGGGGCGTCGAGAGCCGGAGAGACACGGTGATTATTTCTGCGACAGACCACTAGCTCCACGTCGAGGAGGTGAACACTCCCAGTGCAGTTCCACAGCATCCTCTTCGACCGCCCGGGCGACGGCGTTCGGGTCGACCACAGCGACGTACCCGAGTCCTTTTCGGATCTGAATCTCGACCAGATCGTGGATTCGATCGTCGGCGGCCGCCAGGAATACAACTTGGCACCGTTTTTCTACGCCCCGTTGCGTGACATCGAAGCGATCGAATATCGACATGAAGTGCTGCGCGACCTGGAAAAGCCGGACGTGGTGGATGCCGTGAGACAGTTCGCCAGCGACATGCGGGCCACGCGTTCCCACCTTGCTCTGGCGGGAAAGCTCGGATACAAGTATCCGGAGGAGGGATGGTTCTTGGAGGCGGTAGGAACCTACCGGAATGCGGTCAGGTCCTTCGATGACGCACTGGCGCGACTCTCTCTCAGCTCCCGTGGATTCCTCGCATTCCGTGACTATTTGGCGGACTACGTCGCATCCGATCGCTTCGACACACTTGGGACCGAGACTCGAAAGCTCGAGGAAGACCTTGGACGGATCAGGTATTGCGTACGCATCAAGGGCAAGCGAGTCAAGGTCAGTAAGTACGACGGAGAGATCGACTACAGCGCAGAGGTTGAAGAGACGTTCGCGAAGTTCAAGAGAGGTGCCCCCAAGGACTATCGCGTCGAGTTCCGCGAGGGGCTGGGCGTGAACCATGTGGAAGCCCACATCCTGGACCTCGTCGCCCGGCTCTATCCCGATACTTTTCGGGAGCTGGACGACTATTTCAACCGGCAGCAGGACTTTCTAGACGCCAAGGTGGTCGAGTTCGACCGGGAGGTGCAGTTCTATGTCGCGGTTCTCGAGTTTATCGAGCCGCTCGTCAAGGCAGGGCTGTCATTCTGCAATCCGGAGGTTTCCGCACAGTCCAAGGCGATCTATGCGCTCGACGCATTCGACCTTGCCCTAGCCAACAAGCGGGTTCGCACGAATGACGAGGTAGTTTGCAACGACTTCTCCTTGACGGGTCCGGAGCGCATCATCGTCGTGACCGGCCCCAACCAAGGCGGCAAGACGACCTTCGCGCGGATGTTCGGCCAGCTGCATCATCTCGCCGGCCTGGGTTGTCCGGTACCAGCCAGACAGGCGCGACTCTTTCTCCCCGACATGGTGTTCGCCCACTTCGAGAGAGAGGAGCACATCGAAACTCTCAGAGGCAAGCTCGCAGATGAACTCGTCAGGTTTCATGACATTCTGGGGCGGGCTACGAGCAACAGCGTGCTGATCATGAACGAGACCTTCAACTCGACGACGCTCGAGGATGCCCGTTTCCTAGGTGAGGAGATCTTGCGACAGATCGTCGAGCTGGACCTGTTGTGCGTATATGTGACGTTCATCGATGAATTGGCATCGCTGAGTGAAGCCACCGTGAGCATGGTCGCCACGGTGGACCCTGACGATCCATCCGTACGGACGTACGAGATCGTCAGGAGACCTGCCGACGGACTTGCCTATGCGACGGCGATCGCCGAGAGGTATGGACTCACTTACGATCGATTGAAGGAGCGTGTCGCATGCTGAAGGTCCGCCTCATGCATCGAGACCGCGACGTCGATCCCCAACAGGAGCTGCCCCCGAACGAGGAGGCCCTCACCCAGGACCTGGAGCTGAACTCTTTGTTCGAGGCCATGGCGCTAGGGGATGTGATCGTGTTCGACATGGCGAAAAGAGGGGTGCTTTCGAGTCTGTCTGATCCTGAGGCGATCGTCTATCGCCAAGAGGTACTCGCCGACTGCCTCGACCATCCCTCCATCGCCAGGGAGATCTATGACATAGCCGTAGCGGCGATCGAGGGTGAGAAGAAGTTTTTCCTCGGTGGTTTCAGCGATTCACCCGACATGGTCTTGAGCAGATCCGTCCGAATGTTGGGCTTCCTGGTGAGCACGTTGAAGCGACTGAGAAAGATCACAGACGAGTATGCGGATGGATTTCGCTCTGAGGGCTTTCAGCGGTTGTTCGACATGCTCGAGTCGGAGTTCGACGATGTCTACATCCAGACGATCGAAGGCCAGCTGCGAGATTTGAGTCTCCGGCATGGCGTGCTGGTGAGCGCGGTACTCGGCAAGGGAAACAAAGGCACAGACTATGTTCTCCGCAAGCCGCGAGGCAAGAGTTGGCTGAGGTGGCCCCCGATCGGGATTCACACCTACAGCTTCGAAATCGCC
Organism: Acidimicrobiia bacterium; assembly: GCA_036985995.1. Lineage (GTDB taxonomy): Bacteria > Actinomycetota > Acidimicrobiia > Spongiisociales > UBA5794 > JAMBLL01. The sequence continues at coordinate 5,604 of BTQS01000021.1, read as the reverse complement.
GATCGCGACATGAACGGGGCTAAAGCCTTGTCGAGAATTCGGGCAAGGGGAGTCAACCTCGCCGCGAACGCAGTCGCCCAGGCGACCGATCAGTTTGTCGACTTCTTCGGGACGTTACGCACCGAATTAGCCTTCTATATCGGATGTCTCAATCTCGCCGACCGTCTCGCTGAGAAAGATGAGCCAACCTGTTTTCCCGTTCCTGTGGATGCCCACGACCCCGCGCTGTGTGCCCAGGGGCTCTACGACGTCAGTCTGGCGTTGTTGAATCCAGGCGGGCGAGTGGTCGGCAACGATGTGCTCGGAGACGGCAAACTGCTCGTCATGATCACAGGCGCCAACCAGGGCGGGAAGTCCACCTTTCTTCGGAGTTTGGGCCTGGCGCAATTGATGTTGCAGTCCGGGATGTTCGTCGCGGCGACGTCCTTCCGGGCCAACGTGTGCCGCGGCATCTTCACGCACTACTTGAGGGAGGAGGATTCTGCCATGGAGAGCGGGAAGCTCGACGAAGAGTTGCGCAGGATGAGTGACATCGCCGACGAGATTGGCCCTGGCTGCATCTTGTTGTGCAACGAGTCGTTCTCTTCGACGAACGAGAGGGAAGGTTCAGAGATCGCTCGCCAGGTCGTGAGAGCTCTCGTCGAGGCCGGCGTCAAGGTATTCTTCGTCACCCACCTGTTCGACCTGGCGCAGAGCGTGTACCGAACAGAGTTGGAGTCCGCTCTCTTCCTTCGAGCAGAGAGGGGGAGCGACGGGCTGCGACCCTTCAAACTCGTACAGGGCGCACCGCTTCCGACCAGCTTCGGCGAGGACGTGTACCGGCAAATCTTCGCTCCGATTGGCGACACGGTGATCCCCGGACCTCCGATGTGAGGGTTCGCCGCAGGTTGGCATCAGCCTCGATCTGTGAGCGAACGTATGCTATACTAGCAACTGTTAGATACAGCACTGGTTAGGAGACACCGTGACAACTGCTGATGCGGAGCATTTCGAAGATTTGCTGAGACGCCTCGAGGAAGCCCGGATCGCCGATGAGGCGCTGCATCGACGTACCGGGTCGCTTACAGAGCGGGCCGCGTCTCGTGACACGCTCACGATGCTACGAGCCGAGATTGCACGAGTTCGAGCCGAGATCGGGTTCGACTCGATGGAAGCGTCCGGTTTGCATGACTCTCGCACGAGGCGCGGAGTCTCGACGGGATCCTCCACTTCGGGTCGGTTCCGGTGATGGCGTCGATCGCCGTCCTGGCGCGACTCGTTGCCGCGATCGTGGCGCGCACAAACTCATGTCTCGCTGGGAATCTTTGATGGAAGAGCGAGCCGACATCGGTGCTGAAGAACCTACCGATGAGTCGGATCCTTCTTGGCTACTCCTCGCCTACAAGGTTCCGTCTGAACCATCGTCCAATCGGATCTCGATCTGGCGTGAACTCAAGCGTCTGGGCGCTTACTACCCCCAACAGGCGGTGTGCATCCTGCCGGGCCGGTCCGTGATCAGGGAGAAGATCAGCGAGATCCGCGAACGAGTTGCCAACATGGGTGGCACCGATACCTACCTCGAGATCCCGTACGTACCCGACCATCAGCACACCGAACTGGTCGATGCCTTCCTCGAGCTTGCTGGGAAGGAATACGCCGAGATTGTCGAGGAGTGTCAGTCCAAATTCGTCAAAGAGATCGAGTTTGAGCGCTTTCGCGGCAATTACACGTTCGAAGAGGCCGAAGAGATTCGACAAGATCTCGACAAGATCCAACGCTGGTTCGACGACGTCACAGCAAGAGACTGGTTCGACAGCCCGGCTCGTGCCGAGGCACACCGCTGGGTGAAAGAATGCGGGGCATTACTCGAAGCCTTCGAAACCGACGTGTATACGCACACCGACGGCAGCGACGAGCGAGGCTGAATCCGAGCTCGGATCTATAGTTCATGCAACGGCGATGGAGCTCGCCACAACCGCCATACGGCTGATGGCTCCTGGGTACCACAACTCGTGCAGGGAGCCATGTCCGACTTTGTGACTCAACGCCGGTCGTTTCTCGCCGGACCCAGGTTCGCTCGATGGGGTGGACCGTCTGCGGTTCTCGGTGGAGGCTTTCTGGGTCTGGCCGCCAGGGTCATCGTCGTGGCTGTGGTTCCAGCCACGCCCGGAGACTTTCCCTTGGCGACCCTCATCGTCAACCTCTCCGGATCGCTGCTCCTCGGCTTGTACCTGGCGCGCAGGGAACGAGCGGTCGCTGCTCGGTGGTCTCTCCAGTTCTGGGCGATCGGCGCCCTCGGCTCGTTCACGACGTTCTCTACGTTCAGTCTCGAAGTGTTCCAACTCATCGATGTCGGTCGGGCTGGGATCGCAGCCGGATACGTCGTGGCATCCACTCTTGGAGGACTCGCCGCAGCAGTGCTCGGCAGCCGGGTGGGGAGCATCGGCCGATGACGCTATTGGTCACCGCGGCGGCCGGGTCGATCGGTGCCCTCGCACGCTACCTCCTGTCGGGCACAGTGCAGCGGCGCACCGGGTCCCAGATGCCGATTGGTACCGCCGTCGTCAACCTCACCGGTGCTCTAGCCCTGGGTCTGGTGGTTGGAGCCACGGCTCTTCCTTCGGTGCTCACACTCGCCGGCGTCGGCTTCATCGGCGGCTTCACCACCTTCTCCACCTGGATGGTCGAAACCATGCGTCTCGGGTTTCTCCCAAGGCCAACTCTCAGATCTATGCTGAACCTGGTGGTGATGCCGACACTGGGAGTGATGCTCGCCGGAGTCGGCTACTACCTGACCAGCTGAAAGAGACGAGCCATGAATTACGATGCCGATAATCGACTCCTCCGCATCTTCATCGGTGAGTCCGACACCTACGAGGGGGAACCTCTCTACATGGCCATCGTTGAGGCTCTTCGTCGCGAAGGTCTCGCCGGCGCCACGGTTCTCCGCGCCATCGAAGGGTTCGGAAAATCCAGCAGGATCCATACCGCCCACATCCTCCGCCTGTCTGAGGATCTTCCTATCGTGATCGAGTGCGTCGACACCGCCGACAATATCGAGGCCATCCTCCCGACCCTCGACGCCATGATCGGAGACGGGCTCGTCACCATGGAGCGTGTCGACGTCCGTGTCTACCGAGCCAACGGGGGGTAGGGACCGGGCATGTACCCCTCTGCCGGCACCGTGGGTAGAGGAGTCCGCGGGTGGTGGTTCGAGACTGTGGGAACGAAGCCGTTGGGTTCCTACATATCTGGACCGAGCGGGCGCTCGCTCGGTAGGGTACGATGGTTCCGATGCAAGTGATCCGTTCCACGATCGACCCCCGATCTGACGAGTTCTCGACCTACCACGGCGTAATGCTCGAAGCGGTCGAGACGATCGCAGCCGAGCATCGCAAGGTCCTCACCATCGGTGGAGAGCGTTACATCGATCGGCACCGTAAGAGGGGGAAGCTGTTGGTGCGAGAACGGATCGGCCAGCTCATCGATCCAGACACTCCCTTCCTCGAACTGATGCCGCTCGCCGGGTGGGGCAGCAGCGACCCCCTTGGTGCATCCAGCGTGGCCGGGATCGGGATCGTTTCAGGCGTCGAGACCCTCATCACCGGTTCCGATCTGACCGTGAAGGGCGGAACGGCCACAGCCACCGGCGTCCGCAAGACCCTTCGGGCTCAAGAGATCGCACGGCGCAACCGGTTGCCATACCTCCAGATGGTCGAATCCGGAGGGGCGGCACTCGATCAACAGGCTGAGGTCTTCACGCCGGGGGGTGCCACCTTCAAGAACTACACCCGGCTGTCGGCGGCAGGCATCCCCGTCATCGCGCTTGTCTTTGGATCTTCTACGGCGGGAGGTGCCTATCAGCCGGGGATGAGCGACTACGTCGTGATGGTGAAGAACCGGGCGGAGGTCTACCTCGGTGGTCCACCGCTGGTGAAGATGGCGATCGACGAAGACGCCGAACCCGAAGCCCTCGGTGGGGCAGAGATGCACTCTCGCGTCTCCGGGCTCTCGGACTACATGGCGGTCGACGAGATGGACGCCATCCGGATCGGCCGCGACATCATGGCCCATCTCAACTGGCGAAAGCTCGGCCCCGGTCCCTCCCTGTCCCCGGACCCGCCGGTCTACGACAGCGATGAGCTCCTCGGCATCGTTCCCGACGATCTTCGCGTCCCGTTCGACATGCGCGAGATCCTCGCGCGCATCCTCGATGGGAGTTGGTTCGAGGAGTTCAAGCCCCTCTACGGAACCCAACTCGTTGCCGGCTGGGGCTCGATCTGGGGTCATCCAGTCGGCATCCTCGCCAACAACGGGATCCTCTTTTCTCAGGAATCACAGAAGGGAACCCAATTCATTCAGCTGTGTAACCAGACCGACACGCCGATCGTGTTCCTGCAGAACATCACAGGGTTCATGGTGGGAACCACATACGAACAGGGCGGCATCATCAAGCACGGTTCCCAGCTCATAAACGCCGTCTCCAACAGCACCGTCCCCCACTTCACCCTGATGGTCGGCGCCTCGTATGGAGCGGGAAACTATGCCATGGCGGGACGATCATACGACCCCCGGTTCGTCTTCACGTGGCCGTCGCATCGAATCGGAGTGATGGGAGGCAAACAGCTCGCAGGCGTCCTCGACATCGTCGCCCGCTCCTCGGCCGCCTCCAAGGGCGAGGACGTCGACGAAGAGAACCTGGCACAGCGAAAGCAGTTCCTCGAAATGAAGATGGATCACGAGTCGCAGGCCCTGTACGCCACCGGCAGGGTCTGGGATGACGGCATCATCGATCCGCGTGACTCGAGAACGGTGCTCGGGATCGCCATCTCCGCAGCGCACAATCAGGTCATTGAGGGAGTCAAGGGTGGCTGGGGAGTGTTCCGGATGTGATGATGCGCACCCTCCTCATCGCGAATCGGGGTGAGATCGTCGCCCGCATCGCTAGAACGGCACGACGGCTGGGGATCAGCCCGGTCGGTGTCTACTCCGACCCGGATCGAGACTCGCCTGCGATGTCGCTTCTCGATGCCGCGGTCCACCTGCCGGGAACTACCGCTGCGGATACGTACCTCGACGGCTCCGCTCTCATCGACGCCGCACGTCGTCTAGGCGCAGAGGCGATCCATCCCGGTTTCGGATTCCTCGCCGAGAACGCAGGGTTCGCCTCCTCCGTGCTCGACGCCGGGCTCATCTGGGTGGGACCCTCCTCGCAATCGATCGCAGCGATGGGCAACAAGATCGAGGCCCGCAGACGTGCCGCAGACGCCGGCGTCCCCGTGCTCCCTTCGATGCGTCTCGATGACGACCCCGATCTCGTCACAGCAAGCACAGAGATCGGTTTTCCTGCGGTTGTGAAGGCAGCGGCGGGCGGCGGGGGTAAGGGCATGCGCCGAGTTGAGCGGGTCGAAGAACTCGAAGAAGCGATCGCCGCCGCCCGCGGCGAGGCACTGAGGAGTTTCGGCGACGGCACCCTGTACCTAGAGAGGCTCCTCACTCCTGCCCGACATGTGGAGGTACAGGTCTTCGGCGACAGTCACGGCAGCGTCATCCACCTCTTCGAGCGGGAATGCTCCATCCAGCGGCGCCACCAGAAGGTCATCGAGGAGGCGCCGGCGCCGGGAC
>BTQS01000020.1:0-17931 GCA_036985995.1 Acidimicrobiia bacterium | reverse complement strand
TTCGGCAGAACAGCCAGCGACGTGATCTACAACGTGCTCTCCCTGATGATCATGGCTCTCACTGGGCTCATCGTCGGATGGCGGATCCACAACGGAATCAGCAGTGCGTTGCTCGGTTTCGGTCTGCTGTTGCTGTTCGCATACGCCATTTCCTGGATCATGGCCTACGTTGGGCTACTCGTACCGAGCGTCGAGGTGGTCAACAACGCCTCGTTCATGGTGATCTTTCCACTCACCTTCATCGCCAACACGTTCGTTCCATCCGAGAATCTGCCGACGCCATTGCGGATCTTCGCCGAATGGAATCCCGTCTCGGCAGTGACACAGGCAGCGCGAGAGCTATTCGGAAACATTCCACTCGGGATACCCGAGCCATCCGCTTGGTCGCTTCAGAACCCTGTCCTCTACACGCTCATCTGGGTGGCGATCATCATCGCCGTGTTCGCCCCGCTCGCGGTCCGGAGATACAAACGAGCGAGAGTCAAGAGCTGAGGGAAGCGGGCAACGACTCCGGGCACGAAGAAACCTCTGAGAAATGAATGATTCTCAACGGTTTCTCTCGTAGCGGGGGGGCCGGATTCGAACCATATATCTCGAATCCCGAACTTCCCGACGGCCCGATACGGAGCCGGACGTCCAGCTCCGAGGCAAGAAAAAACCGGTCCCTAACGATCGGATTCGTATCCGACCTTCGGGTCATGAGCCAATACGGTCAAGGCGGCTGACCTGGCAAGACCCGCGAAACACCCGCTCGACCGGGTTTTCACTGCTCCTGATTTGACACCTGCGCCGCAGCTTGCTTGAGTACTACTCAGTTGCTGAGCATCACTTGACTCAAGTGTTCGAAGTTTGTCGCAAGTGGCACATAACAGATTCGAGGCGCACGTGCAGAGCCCTCCTGTGGGATGGAGCCCAACGGCATCGATTCTCGGAGCTGCCGAGACAGAGATCGCGTTGGAAGATCCGCGTTCGATCCCAGAGATGGTGTTGGCCGCCGTCGAGGGCGCCCTGGACGACGCGACGTTGGGATGGGACGACATCGACGCCGTCGTCACGGCGTCCATCGACCTGTTCGACGGGCTGACGGCCTCCTCGATCGCCGTGACCGAGGTCGTGGGGGCGGTGATGAAGCCAGAAACCCGCATCGCTGCCGACGGCCTCGCGGCGGTGATCCACGCCGTCCATCAGATCGTCGCCGATGCGTACCGCACGGTCCTCGTCGTCGCCCACGGGAAAGCGTCGATGGCGCCGCTGCCGGATCTCACCGCCTGGGCGATGGACCCGATCTATCTCCAACCCCTTGGAGTGAATTTCCTGACGGTAGCCGGGCTCCAGGCCGCGATCCTCGCCGGCACCGATTCCGGCGCCGTTCCCCGGTGGGCTGCGCGGGTCGCTGAGCGTCGGTCGGCGACGGACGGAGTCGCCGGGCCGATCAGCGCTGCTGAGGTGATGGCATCGCCGGTGATCGCGTCTCCGCTGCGAGCCGGCATGTGCGCTCCGCTCGGCGACGGGGCGGGTGCCGTAGTTCTCGGAATTCCTTCGGAGGAGGCTGAGGGCGTTGTTCAGATCACCGGCACGGGCCACGATCTCGAGCCACACCGTCCAGGCGACCGCGACCTCACCGAATGGGCCGGGCTACGACGGGCCTGTCGTCGAGCCTACGCCGCGGCCGGTATCCACGACCCAACTTTCTCTGTCGTCGAGCCGTCCTGCCTGTTCCCCCACGAAGAGGACCTCTTCGTTGATGCGTCTGGAATCGGCGTCAATGCGACCCACTCACCAGGCGGAGGCCTCTTCACCGGGACGGCACCCGTCGTCGCGGGCCTCAGCCGATTGATTCACGCAGCTCGTGCCATCGACGGACACCCAGGCCATCGCGGCCTCGCCCACGGTACCTGGGGACCCGCCGGTCAGGGCCACGCCGTTGTCGTGGTGGAGGCTCGATGAGACCCGTGGCAGTCATCGGAACCGGCCAGACCGTACACACCAAGGATCGCGTGGACGTATCCCAGCCTGAACTCGTCAGGGAGGCGGTTGACGCCGCGCTCGAGGACGCGGAGATTCACCCAGACGACATCGACGCCATCATCATCTCGAACATGGAGCTCTTCGAGGGGCGGGCTCTCCCTGAGCTCTGGGTCGGCGAGGGTGCCTACGGGACGGGGAAGCCGGTGTTCAAGATTGCGACCGGCGGCACGTCCGGTACGAGCGCCTGTATCGCCGGGTTCCATCAGGCCGGTTCCGGATCGTTCGACACGGTTCTCGTCGTCGGCTTCGAGAAGCACTCCGAGGGCCACACCCAGACCGGCATGGCGCTCGTCGACCCCTTCTGGGACCGCGCCGTAGCCTCAGGCGCACTCGGCAACTTCGCGCTGTCCATCTCCCAATACATGACCGAACGAAGCGTCACCCAGGTGCACGCCGCCCTGGTCGCGGTCAAGGCACGCCGCAACGCAGCGAACAATCCGTATGCCCACCTCCAGATGCCCGACCTAACGGTGGACAAGGTGCTCTCCTCACGCATGCTCGCCGAACCGCTCCACCTCCTCGACATGTGCCCACAGTCAGACGGTGCAGCCGCCATCGTCGTCTCCTCGGGCGAAACCGCCCGGACACGAGGAAAGGCAGCGGCATGGGTCCATGGGGCAACGACCCGCCACGACCAGCCCTACCTCGGGGACCTCGATCGACGCCTCCTCACCACACGGGCACAACGCAGCGCTGCGGCATCGACCTACGCCCAGGCAGGCATCACCGATCCTCTCAGGGACTTCGACGTCGCAGAGATCTACGAGCCGGCCACCTACGCCGAACTCGCCTGGTACGAAGCGCTCGGGTTCTGCGAAGACGGTGAAGCTGGTCACCTCATCGAGGACGGTGTCACTTCGATGGACGGAATGCTGCCGGTGAACCCCTCCGGTGGCGTGCTTTCGGCGAACCCCGTTGGCGCCTCCGGCGTGATCCGCGTCGCGGAGGCTTCAGCTCAGCTACTCGGCCGTGCCGGAGCGAGGCAGGTCGACGGAGCCCGGACGGCACTCGCCACCGGATACGGCGTGTACGCATGGAGCGACGTGATCATCCTGCGATCGGAGATGCCGTGAGCGACCAACAGCCCGAGTACATCAGGACCACGATCGAGCTCAATGTCTCGTGGCGTTACGCATCAGGGGACCCGATGGAGCGCTTCCTCCGCGGCATCGAGCAACGCCGCATCGAAGCAATCCGATGCCCGAAGTGTGGGCGAAGATACCTGCCGCCCCGACCGTTCTGTGGCAGATGCAAGGTCAGGATGGATGAATGGGAACCGGTCCAGGACACAGGGACGCTCGTGGCGTGGACCGTCATCCACCTCCCGATCATCGACGGGCGGACCGGTGAGCCCCGTCCCTCCCCCTACGGTATGGGCCTCATCCAGCTCGACGGTGCGGATACGACCCTCAACCACTACCTCGACACCGCAAACCCCGACCACCTCACGATCGGGGCTCGCGTGCGCGCCGTGTGGCGAGATGAGCTGCACGGCGCGATGGATGACATCATGCATTTCGAGGTGCTCCCATGATTCACGAGAGTGCGATCAAGCTCCCCTTCTCGTACGCAGCCGGCGGTGTCGGCAGTCGGTTCCTCATCGCCCTTCGTGATGATCAGACCATCCTCGGTGCGCGTTGCGCGTCGTGCTCGACGATCACCGCTCCTGCACGGTCGTTCTGCTCCAACTGCAACCGGGCCGTCAACGAACTCGTCGAGGTCGGGCCGGGTGGAACGCTCGAGGCATGGACCGATCAACCCGGCACCGGTATCTTCGGACTCATCCATCTCGACGGCGCAGACACCGCACTCGTGCACCGCCTCACCGGAAGCGACGCCTGGCAGCCCGGCACCCGGGTCATGGCTGTGTTCGCGGAGGAGCGCACCGGCCGCATCACCGACATAGAAGGCTTCACCAGCGAGGGAGACAGCACATGAGCGTTCGTACCGAGCAGCACGACCACATCCTCGTCGTGACGATCGATCGCCCCGAGGTACGCAACGCCATCAACCTCGCGATGACCCAGACGCTGATCGAGATCTGGAGGAACTTCGCCGGGGATCCCGACCTGCGGGTCGCCATCCTCACCGGTACCGGCGACCGTGCGTTCTGCGCCGGAGCGGATCTCAAGGAGGTCGGCACCTGGTACGCATCGATGACACCCGAGGAGCGTCGCCATCGTGCTGAGACTGAACCGGGGCTTGGCGGGATCACCCGCAACCTCGACCCGGGCAAACCGATCATCGCCGCGATCAACGGCATCTGTTTCGCCGGCGGGCTCGAGATGGCACTTGCCTGCGACATCCGTATCGCAGCAGAACATGCGACATTCGGGCTTCCTGAGGTGAAGTGGGGCCTGATGCCTGGCGCCGGGGGTACCCAGCGGCTACCGGCTACGACCGCAGACTCCACCGCGATGGAGATGCTCCTCACCGGCGACCCGATCGGCGCGGAGCGTGCCCTGCGCTCGGGGCTCATCAGCACGGTCGTCCCCGCGTCGGAGCTGATGGCTACCGCGATGGACGTCGCCACGCGAATCGCCCGGAACGCCCCACTCGCCACGAGAGCGGTTCGTCGCGCAGCACGACAAGGCCGCCATGTGACGATCGACGAGGGACTCCGCCTCGAACATCAGATCGCCGAGCCGCTACGCCAGACAGACGACGTCCAGGAAGGCCTTCGGGCCTTCCGTGAGAAGCGCACACCGCAGTTTAAGGGAAGATGACATGAGTAATGAGACAACGATCACCTGCACCCGGGAAGGCCGCGTGTATCGGATCACGCTGAACCGCCCTGAAGTGCTCAACGCCCTCAACGGAGTGATGCTGTGCGAGATTCGCGAAGCGGTCATCGATGCAGCAGCAGACCCAAAGTCGACGGTGGTGCTCATCGACTCGGCATCGGAACGTGCGTTCAGCGCAGGCATCGACGTGGCCTACGTGAAGGACCTCGTCGGCTTCGAGATACGCGAGATCGGCAGGGAACTGCACCGGACGTTCCTCGCGTTGCGCACCACCGAGATCCCGATCGTCTGCTCGATCGACGGACTCTGCCTCGGTGCCGGTCTCGAGCTCGCCGTCTCATGCGACTTCATGATCGCCTCAGACCGCTCACAGTTCGGCCTCCCCAACATCGACAGGGGCATCCCGGCCATCGTCGAGGCTGGGATCCTGCCGATGGCGATCGGGATCCAGGGGGCACGTGAGATGGCCTATACGGGGGTTTTCTGGGATGCGGGCAAGGCGGAGCGCAGGGGTCTCGTTCAGTCGGTCGTACCGGCAGATGAGCTCGACGCGGCGGTCGGCGACCTGGTCGATCGGCTCTCGCGAAAACCACCCGCTGCGCTCGCGACACAGAAGGAGATCATCCACAAGTGGATGACGACCGACCTGGAAACAGCGATCGACTTCTCGATCAACACCGTCGTCCTCAACTGGCTCACAAAGGACCAGGAGGAAGGGATGGCCTCGTTCATCGAGAAACGGGATCCCGCGTTCGAAGGAGGCACGGAATGAGCACCAAGATCGCCCTCACGTGTGCATTGACAGGAGCCCAGCAGGGGAAAGAGGCGAACCCGAACCTCCCTGAGCAGCCCGACGAGATCATTACACACGCGCTCGACGCCTGGAACGCAGGTGCGTCGATCCTCCATATCCACGCACGAGACGAGAACGGCAAGGCCACCGCAGATGTCGAGATCTTCCGCACCATCGTCGACGGCATCAAGGCCGCGGGGTGCGACGCGGTCATCAACCTGACCACGGGAGGCGCCGTCGCTGGTCTCCCGCTCGAAGAGCGCGTTGCCGTCGTGCCTGAGCTCGAGCCGGAGATCGCGTCGTACAGCGTCGGAGGCGGTGCACTGCTCGGTCGGTACGACAATCGGCAGGGCCGGTGGGTCAACGACCGGTGGGTGCCGCTGTTCTCCTCCCACCAGGAACTCGAACGGGTAGCACGCATCTTCCAGGAGCACGACACCCGCCCCGAACTCGAGGTGTACCACGCGGGCATGATGAACAACGTGCGCGACCTAGACAGCATCGGTGCACTCGATCATCCGCTACTGGTCAACTTCGTGACCGGGATCCCCGGCGAGATCACGGCGTCGACGGTGCAAAACCTGGTGTTCCTCGTCGACCAACTTCCGGACGACGCCGTGTGGCAAGCGACCTCGATCGGTGCCCGCAACCACTTCCGGATGATCGGAGCGGCGCTCGCGATGGGTGGACAGGTCAGGGTCGGTATGGAGGACAACATCTACATCGGACCAGGCGAACTGGCATCGTCGAATGCACAGATCGTCGAGCGCGCCGTGCGCATCATCCGTGAGGTCGGCTTCGAACCTGCAGACCCCGATGAGACGCGTGCGCTGCTGATGCTCACAGGAGCCGGGAAATGAACGGAAGCTGATGGGAACTCAGGAGCGCAGAGCGCGCGAACGCGAAGCTCGCAAACGAGCGATCCTCGACGCAGCGCGCGAACTCGTCAGGGAACACGGCTTCGGAGGTGCCACGACCCGCCAGATCGCACAACGGTGTGAACTGTCCGAGGCGACGCTGTTCTTCTACTTCTCGAGCAAGGACGAGATCTTCGTTTCCCTCCTCGGAGAGGCGAGCGAGTTCTGGACGGAGGGCCTCGATGCGATCCTCGATGGGGAAGGTTCCACCGAGGAGAAGCTTGTCGAAGTGTGGCAGTTCTTCGGTGACGTACAGCGCGAGCATCCCGAGTACGTTCATGTGTCGACATACCTGGCACACCCACGTTCGACGAACTCGGTTGATAGCGGTGTACGCGACGCCCTTGCCAGGAGCACGGGTGAGAACTTCAAGCGGCTCGCCGACCTGCTGGGTGAGCTCGACGGTGTCGACAACCCACGTCTCGCCTCCGATGTCCTGTGGTCGTCGTTTCTCGGGTTGATGGTGCTGCGGCAGGGCCGAGCGAACCTCGACGCACCCGACCATCCCACCGACGCCGAACTCGCGGATGCGCTCGCTCTGTTGACATCGGGACTGTCACGGTGACCACCGATGTCGCACTCGCCTACGGTCTCCATCCCCCAGCGGTCGCTTCGAAGATCATCTCACGCTGAACCTCGTTCGCGCCTTCACCGTACTCGATGACCTTGCAATCGCGGTACAGGCGCTGCACAGGGCTCTCCATCATGTAGCCTTGCGCACCGTGGAGATGCATCGCCCGCTCCGCAAGCCGGGTGGCAGACTCCGACGCGACGAGTTTCGCGATCGAGGCCTCCGTGTCGTACGGCCGGCCGTCGGCGAGCATCTCCGCCGCGTCGTACACCAGTGTTCTGGCTGCAGCCAACCTGGCTGCCATGTCGGCGATGGTGAACCGCACGAATTGTTGCTTGATGAGCGGGCCACCGAACTGCTCCCGGGCAGCAGTGTGCGCAACCGCAGCATCCAGCGCGGCACGCCCGATGCCGAGTGCAAGCGTGGCGCCGTAGATGCGACCCTGGGACAGTACAGGGAGACACTGGCGGAAGCCCATGTCCTCATCGCCGACCATCCGGTCCGCCGGTACGACGGCATCGTCGAAGTGCAGTTCTCCGAGCTCTGACGGATGCATGCCCAGCTTGTCCATCGACCTGCGCGTCAATCCCGCAGTGTCACCATCCACGGCAAATACTGAGATACCGCTGAGCGATCCCGGCTCGGCCGACGTGCGGGCGACGACCAGGATCACATCAGCGATCGTGCCGTTCGTGATGTACAGCTTCGAACCGTTGAGGACGAACGAGTCGCCGTCACGCTGTGCGGAGAGCCGCACCTGGGTGACATCGGCGCCCGAGCCCGGTTCGGCGTATGCCCACGCAGCGATCGTCTCGCCTGAAAGGATCCCGGGCAGGAACCGCTCCCTGAGCTCGTCGGATGCCACGATACCGATGGCTCCCCCGCCGAGGACCGCGTGCACATAGATCCCGAGTGACACACCGGCCGAGGCCTTGGCGAGTTCCTCGAAGAGGATCGCCCGCTCGATCGGTCCTCCCCCGGACCCGCCGAGCTCATCGGGTACGCCGACACCCAGCCAGCCGAGGGTGCCGAAGCGGGTGAAGAGGTCGAGCGGGTAGGTCTTCGTCTCCTCCCATTCGCGCAGATTCGGCGCGATCTCGGCGACGACGAAGCGCTCGACCTCGGCCTGGAACGCGCGCTGTTCTTCGCTCAGCTCACGCACCGCTGTACTCCGGTCTGCGCTTCTCCTGGAACGCCGCCACACCCTCCCTGTGGTCCGCCGTCTGGAGGCACTGCACCTGAGCGAAGATCTCGAACTCGAACTCGCCCGCCATATCCTCACCGAGGGAGTGGTGGATTGCCCGCTTCGTCCACGCATGGGCGATCGGCGGTCCCGCGGCCATGCGGTTCGCCCACTTGGCGACCTCGGCGGTGTGCTCCTCGGGTTCCACGACACGGTGGACGAGCCCCATGTCGAGGGCTTCGTTTGCGTCGAAGAGCCGACCGGTGAACATCAGCTCCTGCGCCTTGCCGAGGCCGACATAGCGTGGAAGGAACCAGCCGACGGACATGTCACATCCGGCGAGGCCGATCTTGGTGAACGGTGCCCCGAGACGGATCCCTCTCGCTGCGATCCGGATGTCACAGGCCATCGCCAGCCCGAGACCGCCACCGACGGTGTCGCCGTGGAGTGCGGCGATCACAGGCTTGTCGATGTTGACGAGGGCATGGATCGGATCGAGGTAGTGTCGGACGATTTCCTCCCACTCCTGGGCCGGACGGGGTCGCATCTCACCCTGGTCCGCGCCCGCACAGAACGTCTTGCCCGCTCCTGCGAGCACGACGACGTTCGCATCCGATGTGCCCACCTCCTCGAGGGCTTCGACAAGCCGGCCGACGGTGGGTATGGCGATGGTGTTGAGTCGGTCGGGACGGTTGAGCGTGACGGTTGCGATGCCGTCGGAGATGTCTACGAGTATGTCTGATTCCATGGTCTACCTCACGATCGGGGGACGATGACGGTGCGGCCGGGTGCCGGGGGTTGCCTGAACACGTCGGGGATACTCTCGATGTCGATGCGTTGTGCGATTGCTCTCGATACGTCGAGCGTTCCGTCGGTGATGAGTTCCAGGACCGTCTTGATCTCGGGCATGGTCGACCCGAACGATCCCCTGATCTGGGTCTCTCCGGCAACGAAGCGGATGAGTGGAGGGAGACGGGGCCGGTCGAATCCGACCCCGACGATGACGAGCCTGCCACCTGGTTTGAGCGAATCCATGCCCAACTCGACCGATTCGGAGCGGCCGACGCATTCGAGCGTCAAGGTCGCTCCGCCGGTCAACCCGTAGAGGGCCTTGGCCGGCTTGTCGTCACTTGTCGGATCGAACACGGCGTCCGCTCCGACCTCCCGGGCGGCGGCGCGAGCTTCTTCGGATGGGTCGACGGCGACGACCCTTTCCGCACCGAGCATGCGAGCAAGCACGATGGCCTGCATACCGAGGCCACCGGCTCCGATAATGACGACCGTCTCGTCGGCCTCGATGCCGCCGACCGCCACCAGCGCGTGATACGGGGTTGCGATGGCGTCGGGCACGATCGCTGCGATCTCATCGGGGACAGCATCCGGCACATGGATCAGGATCTGGTGTGGCACGGCGACCCGCTCGGCGAATCCACCCCGGCGGGTCATGCCCAACACCTGGGGACGACGGCAGCGATGTTCATTGCCGTCGGTGCACGGCCCGCAGGATCCGCACGTGACCTGCCCGTATGAGAGCACACGGTCGCCCACCTGTACACCTTCGACTCCGTCGGTGACAGCGGCAACGACACCGGCGATCTCGTGACCGGGCACAGTCCCATCGGGGACACCGAGTTCACCTGCGACAATGTGGCGGTCGGTGCCACAAATACCTGCGGCCCTCACCTCGAGGAGCACCTCGCCGGGGACTGGTTCAGGGTCGGCGAGGGTCTCTATGCGGACATCGCCGGCACCGTGATAGACAGCAGCACGCATCATCGGACCTCAATCATCGATCTTGAAGAGCTTCGCTGCGTTGTCGCGCAGGATCTTGCGCGTCGCCTCATCGGAGAACCCGACGTCGTAAACGTCGTCGACGGTGCGACCGAGCGGCAGGAGCGGATAGTCGGTGCCCCAGAGCATCTTGTCCTGGCCGTAGCCCCCGGCAAACTTCTTCAGGGAATCCGACCAGTAACGCGCCGGGCGCGCCGACGACTCGATGAACACATTCGGATGCTTCCAGGCGAGAATCATCATCTCGTCCACCCACGGGTCGCCGTTGTGCGTGCCGATGAGCTTCAGCTCGGGGAAGGTGAGCGCAACCTCGTCGAGGTAGATCGGACGCCCACACTCCGATGGCAGCAGCGGCCCTGTGTGGCCGACCTGGATCGCAAGCGGGAGGTCGTACTCGACACACGCCACGTAGAACGGCCAGTACATACGATCCGTCGGCGGCGGTGCCGTTGTGCGCCCATCGCCGTACTGGTACGGCTCGAGGCGGAACACCTTCATGTCGAGCTCCTCGACACAGCGGCGGAACTCACGCATCGCAGGCATCGGGTCACGGATGTCGACCGTGAACGAACCGATGAACCGGTCGGGCGCCTCCTTGACATAGGCAGCGGTCTCGTCGTTCGTCACCACCCACGTGTCGAGGAACTTGAACGCAGAGGCGACGCCGAGGTCGACACCGGCCTCGTCCATCTCGGCGATGATCTCATCGAGCGTGAAGCCGCGCCGGAACCGGTCCTCGACGCCGTACTTGCGGAAGATGTGCCAGAAGGACTCCGGCCATCTCTCTGCGGTCTCGGGTGAGCAGATCGTCATCCATGCGTCGATCGCTCCTACTCGTTCAGCCATATGTGTCTCCTATCCGATCAGTACTCGCGAGATGATCTCACGCTGGATCTCGGAGGTTCCGGCCCCGATCGAGAACCCGGCGACATCGCGGTAGTAGCGGGGAATCGGCGACTCCTCCATCTGCCCGAAGCCCCCGTGGAGCTGAAGGATCTCAGCGGCGACGAACTGGACCGCCTCCGCGGCGTAGAGTTTGGCCTGTGAAACAGCCATCTCTCCTGTTGGGTCGCGCTGATCGAGCAAGTCCGCCGCCTGGTACGCGAGCAATCGGGTAGCTTCGAGGCGGGTCGACATCTCGACGAACCGATGCCGCCATGTCTGGAACGACGACAGGGATTTGCCGAACACCTCGCGGGTCGATGCATACTCGATTCCGATCTCGATGAGGTGCTCCATGATGCCCACGGCGAAGGACGCGATGACGAGCCGTTCGCCACCGAAGTGCGAGAGGATGTAGTGCATCCCCCGGCCTTCCTCACCAACGAGGTTGTGAACAGGAACACGGCACTCGTCGAAGAACAGCTCGGCGGTGTCCGACGACCGCGCGCCGAGCTTGTCGAGCTTGCGACCCATCGTGAAGCCCGGGGTGTCCGTCGGGAACATGACGACCGAAACACCGGAAGGCCCTCCGGGTCCTGTGCGCACGGCCAAGGTGATGAAGTCGGCCCGGGTGCCGTTCGTGATGAAGGTCTTCTGGCCAGAGATGACATAGTGGCCACCGTCGCGCACGGCCTTGGTGGAGATCGCAGCGACATCGGAACCTGCACCCGGCTCGGTGACCCCGATCGCACCGATCAAGGTTCCCTTGATGGCAGGAACGAGGAACTCCTCCTTGAGCTCGTCGGATCCCTCGTCGGCGAGAACGGAAAGCGCGAATTCTGACTGTGCGAGGAGTCCGACGGGTACACCCACCGTGTCACCCTTGACGAGCTCTTCCGCCAGGACACACGTCGCAACGTAGCTGCCACCACCTCCACCCCACTTCGGGTCGTAACGCAGGCCGATGAGCCCCGCATCACCAGCCTTCCGGTAGAGCTCCAAAGGGAACTCACCTGCCTCCTCCCAGGCATCGGCATTGGGGCGGATCTCGTTGTCGACGAACATCGCGACGGACGTGCGAAACGCATCGAGATCGTCGTCGAGAAACCTCGACGGTTGGCGGGGATACGACACGACAGAACCTTCCATGCGACTGCTGACCAAATGAGAATACTGGTCAGAATTCTGCAAGCGCAGGCACCGCCAGGCGAGGCTTGTCCAATGGGTGAAACCGAACGCCGAGACCGATCAGCCCGACGCGTTCTCCCGCAGCACTCGCTTGAGGACTTTCCCCGTCGGAGTGCGCGGCAAAGGTTGGTCGGTGACGATCAGCTTTCTCGGAAGCTTGTATCTGCCGAGCTTGCCCTCGCAGAACCCAACGACCTCGTCGAGCGTGAGCTGATAGCCGTCTCGCAAGCGCGCAACGATGCAGACGGCCTCGCCCCACTCCGGGTCCGGCACGCCAATGACGGCTGCCTCAGCGATCTGTGGCATCCCGGCCAGAACATTCTCCACCTCTGCGGGGTAGATGTTCTCACCTCCGGAGATCACGATGTCCTTCTTGCGCTCGACGATGTAGAGATACCCCTCGTCATCGAGCCTGCCGAGGTCTCCGGTGTGGAGCCAACCGTTCTCGAGCGTCGCGGCGGTGGCCGTCGGGTTCTCCCAGTATCCTGCCATGACGTGCGGGCCGCTGATGAGGATCTCACCGACCTCGCCAGGCGCGGCGTCGTCCCCCTTCTCGTTGACGACGCGGATGTCCGTGTGAAACATGGGAAGCCCTGTAGAGCCGACCTTCTCCAGCGCTCGGTCGGCGCCCAATACGGCCGCTCCACCTGTGCACTCTGTGAGACCGTAGACCTGCTGGATGGCGATGCCGCGTTCCGCCCACGCCTGGATCAACGGAACCGGTACCGGCGCCGTCCCGCACAGCGCCCAGCGGACCGAGGACACGTCGACCTCCTCGATACTGGGCACCTGCAACATGAAGTTGAGCATCGCCGGCACCGCGAGGAACGAGTTGATACGTCGGTCCTGAATCGTCATGAGGAAGGCCACCGGATCGAAAGCCTCCATCAACACCGTGGTCGCTCCGACGTGGATGTCGATGACGACGTAGATCAGAGCCCCGATGTGGAAGAGCGGCAGGGCAACGAGCACCCGGTCGGCTCTGCGCCAATCGAGGCTGAACGAGACGGTACAGGAGTCGTAGAAGAGGTTGTTGTGAGTCAACACGGCACCCTTGGGTCGTCCTGTGGTGCCGGCGGTGAACATGACGACGAGTGGATCGTCACCGTCTCCGTGGATCGGCGGTTCATCGGGTGAACCGGCAGCAACGAGCGCCCCGTAGCTCTGGTCACCCGCCGACACGTCGTCACCGACGGCGACCCACGTCACACCCTCGAGGTCGCCGCGCATCGTCGCCACCGTGGTGGCATGCTCCGACCCGTAGATGAGTGCCGTGATCCCGGCATCTCTCGCGATGACGGCGATCTCTGGCGGTGCGAGACGCCAGTTGAGCGGTACGATGATCACACCGATCTTGGCGAGGCCGAAGAAACATTCGAGATATTCGGGCGAGTTCCCCATCAACAGGCCGATCCGGTCTCCCGGGCGTACCCCCAGGCTCGTGAACGCGCTCGCGACTCGGTTGGAGCGCTCGTTCCACTCGCGATAGGTGATCTCACGACCCTGAACGATCAACCCAATCCTGGTCGGATCGAGTCGCGCCCGCTTCGCCAGAAAGGAGCCGATGTTGGTCTTCATCACGAATATCCTCGCGCTCGCTTCTTGAAGCACATGATCGGATGAATGACCAGCCTAGGATTCTGGTCATTCATCAGCAAGCGAGGCACCATGACGATATCGATCAGAGATCAGCTCATCGAAGCGGCTGAGCAACAGTTTCGTCGGTTCGGCTACCGCCGAACCACCGTAGAGGACGTGACCCGGACAGCCGAGATGGGAAAGGGCAGTTTCTACCTCCACTTCCCTTCGAAGGAGGCGGCCTACATGACCGTGGTCGAGGGATCATTGGAGCGTTTCCTCACCAAGGCCGACACAGCACTCCACAGTCCCGGATCGGTTCCGCAGCGGCTACGTGCTCTGGTGGCGGTCACCGCGGACCACTACGGTAACGACGAGCTGCTGCGAGCCTCGCTCTTCGGCGAGGCGGCCCTCGTCGACGGATCTGTCGCTCGCCGGGCGGCCGAGATCCAACGCAGCGAAATCCGTGAGCTCCTTGCCGAGGCGTTGGCAGAAGGGAAGCGAGACGGGTCGATCCGTACCGACCTCGATGTCGAGGCGACAGCGGCTGTTCTCTTCGAGATCGGTTGGGCCGTGGTGCGGTCCGAGCTCGTCGGCAGTTCCGACCTCCCCCTCGAGGTCGCCCTCGATACCCTCAATGACATCGTCGGTCTCGGGCTCATCGCCCGCAACCCGGAGGTGACGACACCATGAACCCTCCCGACCCGAGCGGTGACGCGACTCCCGAGACGATCGCCGAGATCATCGACAGGGCCATGGACAGCGTTCCCTTCGGTCGATGGCTCGGGCTCCACCTGACCGGGATTGAAGGCGACCGGGTGCTCATGCACCTTTCCATGCGCGATGAGTTCGTTGGAAACCCGGCGAGGAACATCCTCCACGGTGGCGTCATTTCCGCGGTACTCGATACCGTCGGTGGATTCGCCGCCTTCCTCGGTGTCCTCACCCGAGGCGGCGGTGACACCAAAGCAGTTCAGGCGTCACCATGGTTGAGCACCATCGACATGCGCACGGACTATCTGCGCCCGGGTATCGGAAACGCCTTCACTGCCGAGGCCTTCCCCTTGCGCGTCGGGAACCGACTCGTCGTCATCCGCACGGAATTCCGCAACGATGCCTGTGACCTGATCGCTGTGGGCACCGGCACCTACGTCGTCCCCTAGAAAGGCCAAGCACCACGCCCGCAACGTACACAACGCCATCGATGGGAGACACAACGTCGGTCTCTGCGTCCATCTCTGAGCTACCGTCGGGCCGAACCCTTCGGACTGTCCGTCGCACAGTCAACCGCCAAGATCCTGTGATCAGGTGACCACCCGAAGAATCTCTCCGATTCGTAGCCTGCCTGTGACAGCTTGGAAGCGAGCTTGGCATGACAGGCTATGTGGCACGCAAGGGTGACCGTTGGCATGCAGGCTTCACCGACCGAGCCCCACGTCACGTCGACATGAGTCTCCGTGTGCCTCTCGCAACGTTGCGATACCGTACCATATTCGTACACTTCTACGAATCATATGTATGTTTATAGCCAATAGCGTACTATTATAGTACGCTATTGGCTATGACGACGATGGACCGGATCCTCGAGATCGCAGGCGACCAACACGGCTATATCACCGCGCGCCAGGCCAATGAAGCCGGAATCCCGCCCGTCGAGCTCCGAAAGCTCGCCCAGCGTGGACGCTTGGATCACCCGGCCCACGGCGTGTACCGCGTGGCGTCCTTCCCGAGACGTGCAGTCGACGAGCTGATGCAGGCCACGCTATGGGCCGATGGACGGGGTGTCATCTCCCATGAATCTGCCCTTGCCCTGTGGGACCTCGCCGATGTGAACCCGCAACGGATCCACGTCACCGTCCCCCCTCCGTACCGTCCTCGCAAACGAGGCGGAGACAAATACAGGATCTGGACGCGCCCTCTCGACCCGCGAGACATCGACTACGTCGAGGGCGTACCAACCGTCACTCCCGAGCGAGCGATCATCGACGCAACCCTCAACGGTCTCCAACGCCGCTTCATCCAGCAGGCGATCCTCACAGCACGCAACCGTCAACTCTTCGGCCGCGAAACAGAGATGCGTATCCGACAACGGCTCCAAGACACTCACAACGACCGTGACGACGCCTCGTAACCGACCCGCCGGGGATGTCCGGGGCCTGCAGCGATGGATCAGCGGGTGGGCCGACGCATCTTCACAGACCCAAGCACGGCTCCAACGTCGCATCGCCCTCATTGCCATCGCTGCGATGCTCGACAATGCACGAGACGAACAGAGCGAACCGCTCTTCGTCGTCAAGGGAGGGTCGGCACTCGAACTGCGCTACGAATCCAAGGCGCGAGCTTCGCGCGACATCGACCTCGAGTTCAGTGGAACATTCGACGAGATCCACGGAGCTGTAGTCGCGTGCGTCGAGACCGGATGGTCCGGGTTCGGTGGTCGAGTCCTCGACCCCCAACCGCTCTCGATCCCGTGGGCATTCGTCACCGGGCAGAGGCTGACCGTCCAGCTCACCTACCTCGGCCGCCCGTTCGCGAAGGTTCCCGTCGGGGTCGTCACGAAGAGGTCCCCCGAGATCGATTACGTGCACTCGCTCCGACTGGACCCGGTGGGCTTTTCAACGCCAGAGCCGATACCGTGCCTCTCGCTCCCCTACCAAGTTGCCGAAAAGCTCCACGCATGCACCGATCCTCTCGACGGAGATCGAACGAATGACCGGGTCAGCGACCTCATGGATCTGATCCTCATCGAGGACCTGAGTCCCGACCTCGACCTACCCGCAACGAGGAGCGCCTGCGTTGCCGTCTTCGCTGACCGTTCGACCCATCCATGGCCGCCCGTAGCATCGTTTTCGCCGCAGCTTGATCGGCTGTGGGCCAATCTCGTTACCGACACCGGCTTCTCTATCGACAGCCTCATCGATGCCGCTCGACGGGTAAACGCCCTGATCGCCACGATCGAGCGAGCCACTTGATTGACAGCACAACGGGAACGACACGTCCACAGCGTTCGACATCGACGACGAAGAGCCGTTCGTCGGCTACGAGCCGGTACGAGGCCGAGCGGTGAGCGAGGAGACGCCAGGCCAGATCGACCGCGACACCGAGGATCTCATCAACGGACAGCACCCAGAGGCGATTCGTATCCTGACCGGCCATCGGGACCAGGTCGTCGCCCTGGCTCCAGCCCTGTCGGAGAGGGAGACGGCTACCGACGACGATCCCGCCGAAATCTTCGGGTCTCGATTAGGCGAGCCGGAGTACCAACCAGCTGCCGAGGCCTGAGCACCCATGGAAGCGATGACCGAGAACCCCGACGCAGAGGCGGCATCGGTGACCGATGCCCTCGGTCCGACCGATTGACCGCTCAGACAGAGTCGTCGTCTGGGGCGACACCACGACAGATGATGTCGACGACGGCATCAACGAGACGGAGATCGGGGGTGATCCGGAGATAGTTCGCGGTGAACGTCAGCGGCCCCGCGATGATGCCCTTGAGTGCGCTGATGTCGACGTCCTGACGGATCTCGCCCCGGGCTTTCGCCCGTTCGGCTGCTTCCACAACCGGCGTGATGAGGGCTTCCGTTCTGGCACCAAAGGCGGCCTCGGTGGACGGATCCTCGGCGAGCGCGGCGAGGCTCGCCTCGGTGGCCTTGGTGCTCTCATCGTTCAGAAACCACGAGAGGCGCCCCATCATGTACATACGAATCTCTTCTCGAAAGCTGCCGATGTCGGGGATTTCGAGTTCCCTGAGTTCGATGCGAGCCGCATCTACAACCAGCGCCTGCTTGTTTGCCCACCTGCGGTAGATCGTGGATCGAGCAACGCCGGCTCGTGTAGCAACCGCATCGATCGTCAAGTTCGTATACCCCTCATCCACGATGAGGTCGTGGGTGGCGCGCAGGATCGCCTCCGTTGCGGCGTCGCCGCGCATCTGCTTGGTTCGCTGCTCACCGTTCTGGACAGGGATCTCTTGGGTCCCCATGGACTCGCTACTCCGATCATTGGTTGTGCTGGAATCTAGCGCCAGCCTGCGACACACGCCGATCGGACAACCCTCCGGAGGTTCCGATACTGGTCGTCTCGATTTTCTACTATATCGAGATGTGCTACCTCTTTACAAACGGATAACGCGACGACTAGTCTCCTACAGAGGGTCGTAGGGTTCGCTCAGCACCGACCGGACACATCAAGGAAGAAGAAGGAAGGAACATGTCGCTCACTGGCAAAACCATCATCGTCACCGGCGTCGCTTCGGG
>BTQS01000019.1:0-18277 GCA_036985995.1 Acidimicrobiia bacterium | reverse complement strand
CGGTTCGGACGCCAGCGAAGCTACGACGCAACGTACGAGGGTGTCATGGGGTGGGTCGAACGCCGGTACGCGGACTCAGAGTCGGACGGTGCCAGAGCGAGCTACCAGCAGTACATGCGTGAGATCCCGTGCTCCCGATGTACCGGAGGCCGCCTCAATGAGGTGAGCCTCGCTGTTACCGTCGACGATACCAATATCGCCGATCTGTCGGCCATGAGTCTCGGGAAGGCGCTCGAGTTCCTCAATGGCATTCATCTCGACGACCGTGATGCGACGATCGCTGAATCCATCGTCAAAGAGATCTCCGAACGCCTGAACTTCCTCGTCGCGGTTGGCCTGGATTACCTCACGCTCGCACGATCGGCAGCGACCCTGGCAGGCGGAGAGGCACAAAGGATCCGACTGGCAACCCAGATCGGATCCGGTCTTGTAGGAGTTCTGTACATCCTCGATGAGCCATCGATCGGGCTACATCAGCGCGACAACCAGCGGCTGGTCGAAACCCTGCTCAGACTGCGAAACCTGGGAAACACGCTCATCGTTGTCGAGCACGACGAGGAAACGATCCGAATAGCAGACCACATCGTCGACATCGGGCCGGGGGCGGGTGAGCACGGGGGTAGGGTGGTCGTCCAAGGTTCTGTCGCGGATCTCGAGGCGTCGGAGGAATCCCTCACGGGCAAGTACCTTTCGGGTGCACGCAAGATCGAGATTCCTGAAAGGCGACGTGCCGGCCGGCAAGAAACGATCACGGTCATGGGTGCCGCTGAGCACAACCTGAAAGATATCGACGTAGCCTTTCCCCTTGGCACATTCACGGTGGTCACCGGCGTATCGGGCAGCGGCAAGTCCTCGCTCGTGCAGCAGATCCTCAGTAGAGCGCTCCACGCTTCGTTGCACGGAAATCGCAAGCTCCCCGGTCGTCATCGCAGGATCGAAGGGCTCGAACACATCGACAAGGTCATCAACATCGATCAGTCGCCCATCGGCAGAACGCCCCGGTCGAACGCCGTCACTTACACGAAGGTGTTCGACGCGATTCGACAGCTGTTCGCATCGACGCCGGACGCGAGGATGCGGGGTTACAAACCAGGTCGCTTCTCGTTCAACGTCGCGGGCGGGCGCTGCGAAGCGTGCAAGGGCGACGGCACGCTCAAGATCGAGATGCATTTTCTTCCCGACGTGTACGTTCCATGCGACACCTGCGGTGGCCTGCGCTACAACCGCGACACGCTGGAGGTGAAGTTCAAGGGTCACTCGATCGCGGATGTGCTCGACATGTCGATCGAGGAAGCCCTCGGCTTCTTCGAGCATCAACCTCGTATCGCCCGTGTGCTCGGCACGTTGTACGATGTCGGACTTGGATATGTTCGGCTCGGCCAGCCGGCGCCGACGTTGTCCGGTGGCGAGGCCCAGAGGGTCAAGCTGGCGTCTGAGCTCGGCAAGCGTTCGACCGGTAGGACGCTGTACGTCCTCGACGAGCCGACGACCGGTTTGCATTTCGACGACATCCGCAAGCTCCTTGGTGTATTGCAACGGCTCGTCGACGGTGGGAACACGGTTGTTGTGATCGAGCACAACCTGGATGTCATCAAGTCGGCCGACTGGGTGATCGACCTCGGACCCGAAGGCGGCGACGGTGGAGGGCGGATCGTCGCTGAGGGGACGCCCGAGGACGTCGCAGACGTTCCTGAGAGCTACACGGGCAAGTTCCTACGCGAGGTTCTCGGCGCGTGACGGAACCGGTGTTGCCTTCGACAACTCGCTTCGCAGTTCGCAGACCCAGGCAACGACGAGAATGATGAACGCAGTGTTGCGGGCGAACACTTCTATGGCCCACCATGCCTCAAAGGGATTCCAAAAGGCGACAAGAGCGGTGGAAAGTGTCGCAGCGACCACATATGCAGATCTGCCGCGTTTTGAGAGAAGCGCAACGAACGGTACAAGCCAGAACATGAACTGTGCCGAGAACAGAGGGCTGAGTGCGATGATGCCCGCGACTCCAAGCCCTGCTGCCCCGACGAGGAGATCCATGCGTTTCGTGCGAAACGTAGTTCGAATAGCGATCGCAATGATGGGAAGGGCGATGAGCGCGTTCGCAACGACGGCGACCGCGGGTGCCGAAACATACGTGGCGCCGGCAACCCCGATCAATCCCAGGTCGCGACCTGTCAGGTGGCGATAGATGAGGATGATATTTCCGACGATCGTCTCAGAGTGGATACCTTCGAACGAGCGGCCCTGCTGGAAACCGGGCAAAGACAATACGATCCCGAGCGCCGCGACACTGATTCCAACAACAGCGATTGCCAGCGCCGTGTGCTTCCTGCGAAGCGGGATCCCGACAAGCGCGATCGGCCAGCCCTTCGCCACGATCCCGAGCAAGGTCCAGATCGATCCCGTACGGTAGTGTGAAGCCGCGAACGCGCCGATCGCGAGGATCGCCAGGAGGACCACGTAGATTTCGAGCCTGAAGATCACGAGCGGCAGCATGGGGAGAACAACCAGAGTGAATCGCCGCTGATAGTTCTCCACAAGGGTGATCCGATCGGCGAGTGCGACCGTGATCAGGACGAAGCCGATGGTCACCAACACCCAGAGACCGGTGTAGGAGACCGATGTCAAAGGCACGAGAATTCCAACGAAGAGGATCGGAACGAGGAGCACGGGCAGGTGCTCGACCGTCACATCGACGTAGGGGATGGCGCCGCCGAGAATCGCGTCGGCCATTTCGCCGTAGATAGCGGGATCCCCCGCGATGGGAGTTGGCTGTTGCCAACTACGGCTGATCTCGATCAGGGCGATGGTGGCCAAGAGGCTGAGCGTGCCACCCAGGGCAGCGAGGACCACAGGCCGCCTGATGAGAATCACCGTCGCCTCCTCGAAGTAATGTCCCGTGGCTGGAACGCTAGATATGCATCGAACGATCGAGAAGGACCATGAGTGATTCCTGGGATGACATTGCAGCGTGGTGGACCGACGAGGTGCGAGACGACCCCGCGTACACCCAGGACATACATCCGATCCTCCTCGAGCTTTTCGATGGAACCGGGGGCCTCTCTCTCGACCTGGGTTGCGGTGAAGGCCAGGTCATGCGACTCGTTGGAGGCTCCATCATCGGCACCGACCTCTCGCTCGAGTTGCTGAGGATCGCCGTATCGGCCGGACCCGTTGTCCAGGCACGGCTTCCCGGCCTCACATGGCTCAAGCCCGACACCTTCGATCGCGCCTTCAGCGTCTACCTGGTCGACCTGATAGCCGACCATTCCTCTTTCTTTTCGGACGTCGCCAGAATCGTGAAGCCGGGAGGCCACCTTGTCGTCGCAATGAATCATCCCGTCTACACGGCTCCAGGATCTGCACCCTTGATGGACAGCGACGGAGAGGTCCTGTGGAGGTGGGGAACCTATCTCAGTGAGGGATCGTCGCTCGAAGCGGCGGGCCCGCGAACGATCGAGTTCTACCACCGGCCTGTCGGTGAACTGCTCACTGCTGCTGCGGCCGCCGGGTGGTCGCTCGATCGGATGATCGAACGAGGCCTGAGCGCAGAAACGATCTCCCGTTTTCCGGCCTATGTCGGTCAGGAGCACATCCCGCGTCTGGCGGGTTTCCGATGGAGGCGGATGGTACCGGAGGGCCTTTGAGCCGTCGGTACCATGGACGCGATGCTCGAGCGACCACCACCGGCAACGATCCCCGAAGGTCCGGGAGTGTACATCTTCCGTGACGTCCACGGTCGTGCTCTCTATGTCGGCAAGGCGAAGTCCCTGAGGAAGCGAACTGCCAACTACTTCGCGAAGGATCTTGCACCGAGAACCCGTACGATGGTCGACTCCGCTTCGGACCTCGAGTGGATCGTTACAGACTCCGAGGTCGCTGCGCTCATGCTCGAGTTCTCCCTGGTCCAGGTGCACCAGCCGCTGTTCAACGTTCGGCTCAAGGACGACAAGAGCTTTCCATACCTTGCGATCACGACAAGTGATGCGTGGCCGCGTGCTCGCGTGATGCGCGGGCGCAAAAGGAAAGGAGTCGACTACTTCGGCCCGTATGCCAGGGCATATGCGATCCGACAGACCCTCGACGGCCTGTTACGTTCCTTCCCCATTCGTACGTGCACCGACGCGAAATTTCGGCGTCATGAAGCATCGGGCCGACCGTGCCTCCTCTTTCATATCGAGAAGTGCTCAGGTCCGTGCATCGGCGCCGTTTCACACGATGAGTACACGAGCCACGTCGACGGGCTCGCCGGATTCCTCAGCGGGGACAGCGAAGAACTGATCGCGAACATCGAGGAGTCGATGCGAACGACGGCCGCGAGCCAGGACTTCGAGCAGGCGGCGCGGCTGCGGGATCAGGCGATAGCGATGCGGACCGCACTCGAGCGCCAGGAGCTCGTAACGGAAACCCGCGAGGACTTCGACGTGCTCGCTACAGACGAAGATGACCTCGAGTTCGTCCTGGTGGTGCTCAACATTCGAAAAGGTCGTGTCACCGGACGCAAGACGATGGTCGTGGATCGTGTCGAGGACATCGATCGGCCGACCTTTATCGGAAGGATGATCGGTCAGCTCTATCGGGACGAGCAGCCGCCTAAGCGGATCCTCGTCCCCGAGCTGCCGCCGGACGTCGACCTGTGGGTCGAATGGCTTCACCTCGCCAGGGGGTCGAAGGTCTCGCTGCGGGTTCCCAAACGCGGCGCCAAACGCCGGATCATGGAGACCGCGGAGGCGAACGCTCGTACGGAATTCGCCAGGTATCGCCTGAAGCGTCACTCCGACCACAATGCGAGGGCACGAGCCCTTCGCAGCCTTCAGGACACCCTCGATCTGCCCGCTTCACCCCTGCGAATCGAGTGTTACGACATCTCAACCATTCAAGGCCGGTTCACTGTGGCGTCCATGGTCGTGTTCGAGGATGGCCTCCCGAAAAAATCTCAATATCGACGGTTCAGGATCAAGACGCTGCAGGGACAGGACGACTTTGCCGCGATGGAAGAAGTGATCCGCCGAAGGTTCACGGCATATCTCGCAGAAACCGATCATCCACACAAAGAAGGTGATACGTTCTCCTATCCACCGGGTCTCGTAGTCATCGACGGCGGGAAGGGTCAACTTTCCAGAGCATCGGGCGTGCTGTCGGAACTGGACCTCGATATCCCGGTGATCGGACTCGCAAAGAAGCTCGAAGAGGTGTTCATCCCCGGCCGAGCCGACCCTATCGTCATACCGCGAGGTGAGGAGTCGCTGTATTTGCTCCAGAGAGTGCGCGACGAAGCCCACCGATTCGCCGTCGCGTACCACAGACAGCTGCGGGATCGCTCGATGGTCGGCTCTGTGCTCGATCGGGTCGAAGGGATCGGTCCGGCAAGGAAGAAGGCCCTCATGCGAAGATTCGGGTCCGTCAAGAAGATGCGCGAGGTCGAGATTGGTGACCTCAGCCAGGTCGTACCCGATAGGGTGGCATCAGTACTCTACGAAGCCCTCCACGAGGTGTAACCGACGATGCCGAACACGAACGAGTCCGCGCACGTTGTGATCATCACCGGTTTGTCCGGTGCCGGTAGATCTCAAGCCGCGAACGTCCTCGAAGATATCGGCTACTTCGTCGTTGACAACCTGCCTACTGAGCTCATCGCCAATCTGGTCCGTTCTGTTGGGACGGCAGAGGGGAGTCGCTCTCGCATAGCCGTAGTCGTCGACACGCGGGCGGGGATGGATGCCGAGAGTCTCGATCTCGCGCTCATCGGCCTGCATCGAGATGGACTACGCACCACAGTGCTATTCCTCACCGCCGACGACCGGGTGCTCGCACGGCGGTTCGAAGAGACTCGCCGGACCCATCCTGTGGAGGCGTCATCGCTAGATGAGGCCATCGCCGGTGAACGCACAGCGTTCGAAGACGTTCGGGCGAGTTCAGACGTCATCATCGATACGAGTGAGCTGAGCGTTCATGAGCTCCGGGACCGGCTTCAGGATGCGTTCACCGATTCGGTTGTACAGGCATCGATGCGGGTCGACGTCACATCGTTCGGCTTCAAACGTGGTGTGCCGAGTGTCGTGGACCTGCTGTTTGATGTGCGATTCCTCCCGAATCCACATTGGATTCCCGAGCTTCGTCCCCACACGGGACTGGACGCACCGGTGCGTGACTACGTGTTCTCACACCCGGAAGCCGACGAGTTCCTCGAACGCGTTTCGGGCCTTCTCGACTTTCTCGTGCCGCACTACGAGGCCGAGGGTAAGTCGTATCTCACGATCGGCATCGGCTGCACTGGTGGGCGGCATCGCAGCGTCGCGCTCGCCGAGGCGATCGGCGCTCATCTGGCAGCACGTGGCGTGGCCACGGCGATCCATCACAGGGACATTGACAGGTGACACATCCGCTTGGTACCGAGCCCCAAACGCTCCTACAAGAGCTCGACCTGTCATTCGACGGTCCCCACGTCGTGGCGATCGGTGGGGGACACGGGCTCTCGAAGACGCTCCAGGCTGTGCTCGGCTACGCCGGGCGCGTTGACGCAATCGTGTCCGTGAGTGACGACGGGGGTTCCAGCGGACGGCTCACGCCCCATCTCGATATTCCACCACCCGGTGACATCCGAAAATGTCTCATCGCTCTGACACCCGACGAGTCGATCTGGAAGCGCCTGTTCGAGTACCGGTTCGACAGTGCGGACGTGGCGGGGCATTCGCTCGGGAACCTCATACTTGCAGGGCTCACGGACATCGAAGGGTCATTCGAGCAAGCGCTCATACGAGCAGAACGGCTACTCGGTACGTCGGGTTCCGTGATCCCGGCATGCAGGGACCGCCTCGTGTTGCGGGCAGAAAGCGAAGGGGCAGTCCTTTCGGGTCAGGTGACGATCGCCCGCCACAGGGGCCATATCGGCGCTATCTCGGTTGTGCCCGATACAGCCGCCGCGACGCCACGGGCTCTCGAGGCGATCGCGGCTGCAGACCAGATCATTCTCGGGCCGGGAAGCCTGATGACGTCGACGATCGCTGCGATGAGGGTTCCAGGCGTCACCGAGGCGATCAACCGCTGTGACGCTCAGCTCATCTACGTTGCGAACTTGATCACACAGGATGGCGAAACTCTCGGAATGGACGGCCTCGATCATCTCGATGCTCTCATCCGGCTGACGGGAGCGCGCCCCCCGGGTACTATTGTCGCAAACAACCAAGTCATAGACACCACTTCACCGCTTCAAGGGATCCATTTCGACCCGGGCATCGCCGCGACCTACGGCGCCGACCTGATCACAGCTGACGTCCTAGACGCCGGCGCCGGCTGGCCGAGCCACGATCCCGGCAAGCTCGGAGTGGTACTGGGCGCGATCACGCCCCGTAGTTTCAGGAGTGACCCATGAGAGTAGCGATCAACGGTTTCGGGCGGATCGGCCGGAACTTCTTCCGCGCAGCAAAGGGCACCAACGTCGCAACGGATTTGCGCAAGGTAGCCCTCAATCTGGACATCACGGATGCGGCCTCGCTCGAAGCGACGTTCGAAGACATCACTTCTGCCTTCCGAGGCATCGACATCGTTGCAATCAACGATCTGGGAGACGTAGAGGCAAATGCCAACCTGCTGAGGTACGACTCGGTGCACGGCCGATATCCCGGGACGGTCGAGGTCGTCGATGGTGACATCGTCGTCGACGGAGACCGCTTCAAAGTGTTCGCCGAAAGAGATCCTGAGCAACTCCCATGGGGTGATCTCGACATCGACGTCGTCATCGAATCGACCGGCGTGTTCCGCACCCATCAGGCGGCATCGAAGCACCTCGCCGCGGGCGCGAAGTACGTCATCGTGACTGCACCCATGGGTGACCCGGACGTATCGATCGTGCTTGGAGTCAACGACGACGCACTCGACACGGAGAATCACCGCATCATCTCCAACGCATCATGCACAACGAACTGCGTTTCGCCCATGGCCAAAGTCATCGACGACACATTCGGAATCGAGAACGGCATGTTCACAACGGTGCATGCGTACACGAACGACCAGTCGCTGTCGGACGTGATGCACAAAGATCCTCGTCGAGCACGGTCGGCCGCACAGAACATCATTCCGACGAACACCGGCGCAGCGTCGGCCGTCGGCAAGGTTCTCCCGAACCTCGACGGCAAGCTCCAGGCCACGGCGCTTCGCGTCCCCGTGGTTGATGGGTCCATCACCGACCTGGTGGTGAACGTCTCTCGGCCGACTACCGTCGACGAGGTGAACGCGGCGCTCAAGGCGGCAGCCGAGGGCCCCCTCAAGGGCTTGATGCGTTACACGGAGGATCCGATCGTATCGTCCGACATCATTGGTGACCCGCACTCGGTCATCATCGATGGCACATCCACGATGGTTCTCGACTCCGTGGTGAAGGTGTTCGGTTGGTACGACAACGAATGGGGATACGCGAGTCGACTCGTCGATCTCGCCCGTAAGCTTGCCTGACCACGCGCTTCCGGTCCTCGATTCCATCGAGCTTTCGGGGCGCACCGTCCTCGTGCGGTCCGATCTCAACGTGCCGCTCAAGGACGGCGTTGTCGGTGACACATTCCGGATCACTTCGAGCCTGGCCACTATCAACGAGGTGCGTGCCGGTGCCGACCGGGTCGTCGTCGCGAGTCATCTTGGCCGTCCGAAGGGTATCGATCCTTCTCTGTCGATGGGTCCCGTGGCAGCGGCACTCGGTGAGCTCGGTGGCTTCCCGACCGTGCTCGCACCCGGCGTGTACGGGTCCGGTGTGCAGGCTGCGATAGCTGAGGCACCCATGGGGGCCGTGGTCGTGCTCGAGAACACCCGGTTCGAGCCCGGAGAGACAACAAACGATCCTGCCATGGCCGATGGTCTCTCGGCCCTGGCGGATGTGTTCGTCAGCGACGCTTTCGGGACGGCGCACAGGAAACATGCATCCAACGTCGGCATCGCGACGAAGTTGCCGTCGGCGGCCGGTCGACTGCTGGCCGCGGAGATCGCGGCGTTCGACAGGCTCCTCGAAGGGGATGATCGCCCGTACGTCGTCGTCATGGGGGGAGCGAAGATTTCAGATAAGCTCGGTGCCATCGAGCACCTGCTGCCAAAGGTCGACCTCATGCTCATCGGAGGAGGGATGTGTTTCACGCTGCTTCGTGCCGCAGGCTACGACATCGGAGCCTCGTTGTTCGAGGAATCGATGCTTGCCACCGTCGAGAAGTTGCTCGACTCGGAGCACGGCGACAAGATCGTGCTTCCACGCGACATCGTGGTCGCCGAGCGGTTCGCTGCTGATGCTATCCACGAAACGGTAGCCATCTCTGAGATTCCGAGTGATGGCCTTGGTCTCGATGTGGGCCCACGGACTGTCGAACAGTTCTCGAGCACGATCGTCGAAGCGGAGGCGGTGTTCTGGAACGGTCCGATGGGTGTGTTCGAATGGGAAACGTTCCGCCGTGGCACCGAGGGTATCGCAGACGCTGTCGCCTCGAGCGACGGGTACACCGTTGTCGGCGGGGGAGACAGCGTGGCTGCGATCAGGATGCTTGGCAAACAAGACGACGTGTCGCACATGTCGAGTGGTGGTGGTGCAGGGCTCGAGATGCTCAAAGGTGCCACGCTGCCCGGTATCGCGGTGCTCGAAAAGGAGAATCCGGATGCGTAAGAACCTCATCGCCGGCAATTGGAAGATGAACGTCAACCATCTCGAAGCAATCCAGATGGTGCAGAAGCTGAGCTACCGCCTTGACCTGAGCGACTATGAGCGGGTCGAGGTGCTCGTGTGCCCTCCGTTCACTGCGCTGCGCTCGGTACAGATAGTGATCGAGGCAGATCACCTGTCGATCAGGTTGGGCGCCCAGAACGTCGACTGGCACGACAAGGGCGCCTACACGGGCGAGGTGGCACCATCCATGCTGGCGAAGTTGAGCGTGTCGTACGTCCTCGTTGGACATTCCGAGCGTCGTCAGTTGTTCGGCGAAACGGATGAGATCGTCAACCGAAAGGCGAAGGCTGTGCTCGGTGAGGCCATGACGCCGATCGTGTGTGTTGGCGAGACAGAAGACGAGCGTGAGGCAGGGGACGCCGAGGCGGTGGTCGGCACACAAGTTCAGGCGAGTCTCGCGGGGATCGCTCCGGAGATGGTCGGGTCGCTCGTCGTCGCGTACGAGCCCATCTGGGCGATTGGGACAGGCAGAACCGCCAGCGCGGACGACGCTGGGGCGATGTGCACGTTCGTGAGGGAACAGGTGCGCTCCTTCGCCGGAGGAGCAGCCGACGACATTCGTGTGCTCTACGGCGGCTCTATCAACCCGGGCAACGTCAAAGGCCTGATGGCAAAGCGAGACATCGATGGCGGACTTGTCGGCGGCGCTTCCCTCGACCCGGATGCATTCGCGTCGGTGATCAGATATTGGGTGTAACCGGCGCCCAAATTCTCTAGCCTTTGGCGCATGACTCTCTTTCATCTCACGTTTCAGTTCGACGTCGTTCGCAGGGTCGGCTGGGCAGACGAAGAGCTCGGCGACCATATCGACACGGTCATCGAGCGTTTACGCCAGGCTGATGGTGTCCGTTCGATAGAGGCCGAGGGCGACCTCAACACTGGTCGCACGAACTTCACGGTGCGCTACATGACCTTTGGGAATGAGCCGGAACACCACGGCAGGGTGCTGCTCGGGGTCGCGATCAGATCCTGCGGTGCGGCGCACAACGGCTTGTTGTCGTTCGCTGAGGAAGCGGCGGTGAAACCGCAGAGCAACCAGTGGTCCGGTCTGCGAACACCGTCGTGGAACGTGCGACAGGTGACGTTCGGCCTCGATCCTGGCGACGCGTAGGGAGTACGCTGGCCGTATGGATGCAACCTACACACTCGTGTTGCTTCGCCATGGAGAAAGCGTCTGGAACCTGGAGAACATCTTCACGGGCTGGACCGATGTCATGCTCTCTGAGCGTGGGCGTGACGAAGCGGTCGCCGCGGGTGCCTTGATGAAGGTCGAAGGTTTCGACTTCGACGTTGTCCATACCTCTGTCCTGACGCGGGCGATCGCGACAGCGAACCTCGCGCTGGAGGAGATGGGTCTCGGGTGGATACCTGTCAGACGTCATTGGCGGCTCAACGAACGTCACTACGGGGCGCTCCAGGGACTGAACAAGAAGGACACCGCCGAGCAGTACGGCCCCGACCAGGTACACCTGTGGCGCCGATCGTATGCCACGCCGCCTCCTGCGCTTGAACGCAGCGACGAACGGCATCCGTGCCACGATCGCCGCTACAGGGATCTCGCACCCGAGCAACTTCCAGCCACCGAGTGCCTCCGAGACGTCGTCGATCGTATGCTGCCCTACTGGTACGACGCCATCGTTCCGGATCTCCGGAGTGGAAAGCGCGTGCTCGTCGTTGCACACGGCAACTCTCAGCGAGCGCTCGTGAAGCACCTCGAGGGGATCTCAGATGCCGATATCGCCGACCTGAACATCCCGACGGGCATTCCTGCGGTGTACAGACTCGACAAAGACCTTAAGCTTCTTGAGCACACATACCTCGGTGATCCGGGCCTCGTCGAAGAAGCCGCAGCAAGGGTTGCCGCACAGGCTGGGTGAGCGGTACTCCGTGGCTTAACTGGAACCTTAGGGATATCTTGCATAGTTCTTGAGAATTGGCGATACTCTCTGGGTGCGCATATCCGAGTCGGTATCAGGCAGCCACGACACGATGTCAACATCATGAGGACCATGATCAGCCGTGTCGGAGCGATCCTGGCAAAGTTCGGGCGATTTCACCCAGAACCGACAGACGAGCCCTTCTCACACCGATGGGCTTTCCGGATCGGCTGATCAACCGGCATGGCGCGGCGCTTGTGGCGCAAGGGTCTGTGGGTTTGTGCTCCCGATGTAGTTGCGGTAGCGCACGCTGCTCGCCATACTTCCCGGTGATTGGACCCGTCTTGTACGCGGGTTCAGTGCGAGAAAGGGTTCGTACATTGTTTGATGGAATCGTGGCCGTTATCCATCTTCTCGTCTCTCTGGCGTTGATCTTCCTGATCCTGCTGCACGCAGGAAAGGGCGGAGGCATGGGTGACATGTTCGGTGGTGGGATGAGTAGCGGGAACATCGGTGGCTCGACCGTGGTCGAGCGAAACTTGGACCGCCTCACGGTGATCCTTTCGGTTCTGTTCGCCATAACCACGTTCTCGTTGACGTGGTTGTTGGCGTCCTGACCTTCTTGGTCTAGGAGCGATGGGCGTGCTCAGCGCTGACTAAGGAGGCAAACTTTGAAACCATTGTGGCGTAGCCGCAAGGTGTCGTTCATGGTGCTCCTCATTGCTTTCGCCCTTGTGGCGGCTGCTTGTTCATCCACAGGGGATGGCAGCGGTGGCACTGTTGAGACCACGACGACTACCGCAGCGGTAGCAGAAACGACGACAACCACGAAGGCACCCGCGACGACAACCACGACCGAGCCGAAGCTCGAGAGACCGTACGGTGGTGAGGCAATCATCGCGGACAGCCAAGAGCCCCCGACCCTGAATGCATTCATTCCCGGCGGTAACAACTTCATTGTTGCGATCATCGGTCAGGGTTATGCCGCGGGCGTCCAGGAGATCGACGGCTATACGCTGGAGTACATCCCGGAACTCGTGACGGAGCTCCCGACCATTACTAACGGCGGCGTTGTTGTCAACGACGACGGAACCATGACTGTGACGTACAACATCCTTCCCGAGGCTGTCTGGGAAGACGGCTCTCCGGTCAGCGGTGAAGACTTCCAGTTCACGCTGGACACGATCATGAACCCGGATCTTCCGATCACGCGTGTCACGTACGAAGACATCGTCGCGTCCGAGTTCACGGACAAGACGTTCACGTATACGTTGGCTAAACCGACCGTGGTGTATGAGTCGTTGTTCGGCGAGATTCTCCCGAAGGCCGCGATCGAAGGATCCGACTTCGTCGCCGACTGGAACGACAAGCGTTGGCTCTCGAACGGTCCGTTCAAGTTCAGTGAGTGGGCGAAGGGTGAGTTCGTGACACTCGTCCGCAACGACAACTACTGGAAGAAGGATGCCGAGACGGGGCAGCAGCTCCCGTATCTCGACAAGGTGACCTTCAAGTTCATCCCTGAGACAGAGTCGATCATCAACGCCTTCAAGGCTCGTGAGGTCGACGTCATCAATCCGGATCCGAATACCGAGAACATCGAGACACTCCAAGCTCTCGAGCCTGATGGTGCTCGTGTCGAGGTCCTTTCCGGAGCGGTGTGGGAGCACCTGAACTTCCAGTTCGGTCCAGGCCGACTCGAACGTAACCCGAACAGCTGTAACGACAACTACGACATGCGTCTGGCAATCGCACAGACGGTCGACAAGAGAGTCCTCACGGATGAGCTCCTTGCCGGTCAAGTCGAACCGTTGTCGTCGTTCGTCCAGGCGTACTCACCATCCCTTTCCCAGGGTGCGTGGGACCAGTACGTCGTTGACAATGCTGCCGCCAACGAGAGCTATCTACGGGCTGTCGAGGCTGAGGGCAAGGAGTGCTCTGTTGTCTTCTCGACGACGTCGAACAACCAGGCTCGCGTGAGGATGTCTGAGCTGTTCGTCTCTATGTTCGAAGCTTCGGGCATTCCGTACGAGAACCAGCTTGAAGACAGCCAGCTGTTCTTTGGTGAAACGCTTGACGCCGGCAAGTGGGATCTCGGTGAGTGGGCATGGGTCGGGTCACCCGGCTTCTCGTCTCTCATCGGCGACATGGACATCTTCGATCCGGAGGGTCCACTGCCGGATGGTGCGAATTACTACCGCTGGGGCACCGAAGATTCATCGGTCATCAACGATGCAACGGCCCGGTTCGCAGTGATTCGTGACGAGTTGAACTCGACCGTAGATGAGTCGACGCTTATTCCTCTCATCAACGAAGCCGAGAACATCATCGCAGACAACCTGGTCATCTTCCCGCTGTATTCACGTCTTGTGACGGCTGCGGTGTGGGAGGACGAGATCGGCGGGTTCAAGCACAACCCGACCGATGCCAGCCACACGTGGAACATCGAGAGCTGGTACCGGAGTGATCTCTAGGACTGGTTCACATTCGATGTGAATGTGATGAAAGGGAGCCCTTCGGGGCTCCCTTTCCGCGTACGTGACGTCAGGACGGGTGCGTTGATCCTTTGTCGTTCCGCCTGCGTGCCGTTGGGGTCCGATGTTATAGTTCTTGACGCTCAAGGGCCGGAGGCGTTCACCTGCTCGCATATATCACTCGCCGGTTGCTATACGGCTTGGTCACGTTGCTCGCACTCAGCGTGATCGTCTTCGCGCTACTCCAGGCATCCGGCGGCGGGCCGTTGGACCGGCTGAAGTTGAACCCGAGAATGCAGCCGTTCATCGCACAACTGACGAAGCAGTGGGGACTCGATCAGCCGGTGTGGAAGCAGTACACGACCTGGCTCAAGAACTACGTGAGTCTCAACGAGTTCACCCTGCACAATGCCATCCCCATCATCTCGATCGTCGTCGCCGGACTTGCGACCTTCCTCATCGTGAAGTTCGTGCGTTCGCGGTGGAGCGGCGTGTACCTGCTAGGACTTTGGTCGCTCGCGCTGTATATCGCGATGGTGAACGCGACGATCCGATTCAACTGGGGCATCTCGTTCCAGGGAGCGGGTGATGTGTGGGATCTTGTGTTCTCGCGAGTGGGGGCAACATTCCGGCTTGGGTTCGCAGCACTCGTCTTAGCGCTCGTCGTCGGTATCCCGCTCGGTATCTATCAGGCCATCAAGCAGTACTCCTTCTTCGACCAGCTCGGGACGATCGGCGCGTTCATGGCGTTCTCGACTCCGATCTTCATCATCGCTGTGGGCCTTCAGATCGTGCTTGCGTTGTATCTCGAGAAGTGGACCGGTGTGAAGCTGTTCTTCGTTACGGGAATGAACGATCCGGGTTACGCGAGCATGTCGATTTGGGGAAAGATCGCCGACACGTTGCGGCACCTGGCGCTTCCCGCGATCTCGATCGCGTTGATCTCGCTTGCCGGGTATGCGCGGTTCCAGCGTGCTTCGATGCTCGAAGTGCTGCATTCAGACTATCTGCGCACAGCGAAAGCGAAGGGTTTGCCACGCCACAAGGTGATCGTGAAGCACGCGCTGCGAAATGCCATGATCCCGATCGTTACCCTCGTGTCGCTCGACATCGCGTTCATGATCGGTGGTGCGATCATCACCGAGTCGATCTTCGGATGGCCCGGTGTCGGCCGTCTCTACATCAACGCCATTGGAACGATCGACTACCCGGTTGTCATGGCGATCGTGATGATCATCGGCATCGGAATCGTGATCATGAACATCGTTGCAGACATCTTCTACGGCGTCATGGATCCGAGGGTTCGATATGACTGAGCCGAGGTCCGAGTCAATAGCAACGGTTGACTTTGCTGAGGTCGAAGGTATATCTGTCGAACCGGTTACCCAATGGGACCTCTTTTCAACCCGGTTACGCCGCCACCGCCTCGCCATGCTCGCCACGGTGTTTCTCGGCTTCCTCATCCTGGTCGTCACGGCCGCGCCGCTCATGCAAAGCGCGGGTTTGATCGACAATCCCGCCCAAATCCTCGTTGACGGCAACGGCCGAATTCTTCGGAACATCGAACCGAGAGCGGCAAGCGACAACGTCTTTTTCACACAGATAGTCGATAGAGAGAAGGTGGCATTCGAGGCGTCGCGCACAGCGTTGGTGTTCGGAACCGACGACCTTGGCCGATCCGTGTTCTCCAGGGTCATCTTTGGTGGCCGGGCATCGCTCATCGTCGGTGTGGTCGCCGGCCTCATGGTCGCATCGCTTGGTACGTTGGTCGGCGCCCTTGCCGGCTACTACCCGGGAGGGATCGACCAGTCCCTGATGCGTTTCACCGACCTCGTCCTCGGTCTACCGCTGTTACCGGTAGCGATCGTGGTCGGTCGCATCCTGCCTGAGATCGAGTTTCTACCACAGTGGCTGAGGGCGGGTCCGTTCGGGATCGCGCTCCTCTTCGGGTTTCTGTTGTGGGGCGGACTCTCGCGGATCGTTCGAGCCGAATTTCTCTCACTGAGGGAGAAGGAGTTCGTTGAGGCTGCACGGGCGGCAGGGGCAGGCGACAGGCGGATCGTCTTCCGGCACATACTGCCCAACGCGATGAGTTCGATCATCGTCCAGACAACGTTGGTCGTCGGCGCAGCGATTGTCATCGAGGCTGCGCTCTCGTTCCTGGGATTCGGTGTTCGGCCGCCTACGCCGACGTGGGGCGCGATGGTCGCCGAGGGTGGTCGCATGGCAGTGCGCGGTTTCTGGTGGGAGATGGTGTTTTCCGGGTTCGCATTGGTGAGCACGGTGCTTGCGATCAACTTCCTCGGTGACGGCTTGCGGGACGCGCTCGACCCTACGCAGACGATCGAGCGGAAGTAGGGCCTGGGTGACTGCACCACTTCTGAGGGTCGAGGACCTTCGCACGTATTTCACCACTGAAGAAGGCGTCGTTCGCGCTGTGGATGGCATCTCATTCGATCTCATGCCTGGTGAGCGCCGCGGGGTCGTCGGAGAAT
Organism: Acidimicrobiia bacterium; assembly: GCA_036985995.1. Classification (GTDB taxonomy): domain Bacteria; phylum Actinomycetota; class Acidimicrobiia; order Spongiisociales; family UBA5794; genus JAMBLL01. The sequence goes on along the minus strand of BTQS01000019.1, from coordinate 1,740 downwards.
CCGGCTCTGGAAAGTCCGTCGCCGCGATGTCGATCATGCGCCTCATAGAACCGCCGGCCGGCGAGATCGTCACTGGAAACATTGAATATCGGGGTGAGAACCTCCTCGAACTCGGTGAAGACGAGATGCAGACCATCCGGGGTGGAAAGATCGCGATGATCTTCCAGGATCCGATGACGGCCTTGAATCCTGTGTACACGATCGGCGATCAGCTCGTCGAAACGATCGTGCTCCATCAGAACGCCTCGAGGAAGGACGCTCGAGGCATCGCCATCAAGGCACTCGAGGATGTGCAGATCCCGAATGCTTCCGAGATGCTCGAGGACTATCCGCATCAGTTCTCCGGAGGTATGCGCCAGCGTGTGATGATCGCGATGGGGTTATCGTGTAACCCCGACCTGTTGATCGCAGACGAGCCAACGACTGCCCTCGATGTGACGACGCAGGCACAGATCATGGACCTGATGCTCAAGCTGGCTGAGGATCGGGGCACGGCTGTGCTACTCATCACGCACGACCTCGGTGTCGTAGCGGGTTTCTGCGACACCATCCAGGTGATGTACGCCGGCGGTATTGTTGAATCCGGTACGGCCGATGACATCTTTCACAATCCCCAGCACCCGTACACATGGGGGTTGCTGGGTTCGATGACACGTTTGGATGAGGTGCAGCGCGCCCGGCTCCATTCGATCGCGGGAGTGCCGCCCTCTGTCATCGACCTTCCGGTCGGCTGCAGGTTCCGGCCCCGGTGCGAGTTCGCGATCGAGATCTGCGGACGGGTGCTCCCCGCTCTTCATCACATAGGTGACGGTGAGCAGTTCGTTGCGTGCCACCGGGCAGAAGAGCTCGACTTGAAGACGTTGGTCCAGGACGACGACAGAAGTGCCGGGGTCACATCGTGAGCGACACGCTTCACTCTTCGGTCGACGACGAGGTCATGGACGCGTCGAGCCTGCCCGATGATGTGATCATGCGGGTCAACCACCTGGTGAAGGAGTTTCCGATCGCCAGGGGCGTGTTCTTCAGGAGGCAGATCGGTGCTGTAAAGGCTGTTTCGGACATCTCTTTCGAGATCAAGAAGGGCGAGACCATGGGTCTCGTCGGCGAGTCGGGCTGCGGCAAGTCGACGACGGCACGCTCAATCATTCGTTTGCTCGATCCAACGTCCGGTGATGTCTGGTTCCGCTCCGACACGACCGGAGCGGTGGTCAACATCGCCGCAGCGAACAAGTCTGAGCTGCGAGCGGTCCGTAAAGACATCCAGATCGTTTTCCAGGACCCGTATGCGTCGCTGAATCCGAGGATGACGGTCGCATCGATCATCGCCGAGCCGCTCACGGTCCACGCCGAGGGCGACAAGCAAGCTCGCGTCACGGAGGTGAAGGAACTGTTGAAGGTCGTTGGCTTGCAGCCAGAGCATGTCAACCGGTACCCCCATGAGTTCTCCGGCGGTCAGCGCCAGCGCATCGGCATCGCTCGTGCACTCGCATTGAATCCGTCGTTCATCGTGCTCGATGAGCCGGTGTCTGCGCTCGATGTTTCCATCCAGGCACAGGTACTCAACCTGCTCGACGATCTACAGGATGAATACGGTTTGACATATCTGTTCATCGCTCATGATCTGTCTGTGGTGCGGCACATCTCTGACCGCGTCGCCGTGATGTACCTGGGGCGTAGGGTCGAGACGGCTCACAGGGACGCGTTGTCCGACCGGCCGATGCACCCGCACACCCCCGCACC
>BTQS01000018.1:0-19910 GCA_036985995.1 Acidimicrobiia bacterium | reverse complement strand
CAAGGAAAGCCGACACCAGACGTCATCGGGTCCAGCCCGGAGTACAAGCGACGTTCGCAACGTCGCTCGTCCTACGGAGCAGGCAACCTGCTCGAGATCTTCCTGGCGACCCAGGCGATACGCACCTTCGGGAGCGGCGGACGTGGCTACTCGCGCTCGGGAGGACAATCGCGGCCTCGTATTCCCCGGATGCGAGGCGGCGGCAGGCGCAGATAGACGGAAGACTGTCCTCTTTTTAAGGGGGACGACAGAGTGAGGGACGAGCGATGTAGGGGGATACCGAGCCACCAGGAAACCTCTAGCCACTCCAGGCTCGCGAGCTCGCAGACCCCCCTGGCTCGCAAGCTCGCCTGTCCCCCCTGAAGGGGGGACTCATCCCTGAAAGGAGGGCCCATCAGTCCAAGCACCGAGTACCGGCCGAAGTTCTAGTATTCCTTGGGCACACATACCGAGCACTCCCGGAGGCGACATGCTCTCTCGCATATGGGCCTACATCAAGGCGTTGTTCATCACCACGGCTGAGAACGCCATGGATCCGAAGATCGAGATAGAGGCCGCCATCAACACGGCCAAGAAACAGGACCAGGAACTGAGGAACCAGGCCGCCAAGGTCGTTGCACACCGCACACAGCTCGAGTCTCAGATCGATAAGTCAGCAGACGACTCGGGTGAAGCTCGAGAAATGGCCAAACAGGCAATCCTCAAGGCCGAAGAAGCCAAAACGGCCGGTGACTCGGAAGCCGTCGAGAAGTGGACGCTGGCGGCGCAATCCATCGCTATGAAGCTCCAGGCGGCTGAGAATAATCTCGCATCTTTGAAGGATCAATTCACGGTTGCTCAGTCCCAGGCCGAGAAGGCCAAGGATGCCGTGCAGCAGAACGCCATGAAACTCCAGGAGCTGTCTGCCAGGCGGATGGAGCTTCTCGGGCAGCTCGAGCAGGCGAAGATGCAAGAAGCGGTCAACGACGCCGTGGCGTCGATGTCGTCTTCGATATCTGACACGGGTCCCTCGCTCGATCAGGTTGAGGCAAAGATCGAGCGGCGCAAAGCCGAGGCAATGGCTCGAGCCGAGCTCCGCGAGGCGACCCCGGAGGGCGCTGAGGCAGAGCTGCGAGCAGCCATCAACGTTGTCCAGGCAGATGCGAAGCTCGAAGAGCTCAAGGCCGAACTCGGCCTTGGATCGGCCCAGGCACCGGCCTCCGAGCCCGAAGCGCAGCCGGAGCCACCAGCGGAGTCATGACAGGTCGACGACCAGGTTCCCGAACCTGGTCGAGCTGGAATCTGGGCGGTGAGGCCGGCCGCCTACAATCCCACCGTCTGGAGCTAAGGAGTGCCGAGTGACCACGACGGATGCCGACAAGGAGCGGACCACGTCCTCGCGTCCCTCAGCCTCGGTGCTTCTCGGGGTTCTTGCGGCCCTGGCCGTTTTCGGCACTCTGGCGCTGTGGTGGCTCGCCACGTTTCCGGGCGAGCCCAATTTCGAGGTCGGTCGTGTGGTGTTCGGCAACATTCCGCAGCTCGTCGTTGCGCTGTTCTACGTCGTCGTGGCAACGTTCCTTGGAGTGTCTATCGGATTGTTCGCACAACGGGCCCGCAACTGGGAACGCGGGACGTGGGAACGCCGATCCGGTGATCTGAAGCGGCGACTCCATCGGTTCCGTGAGGGCGTGTCGATGCGAACCGTCATGGAAGATCCGGCTGCCGGAGTGATGCATGCGCTCATGTACTACGGCTTCATCATCCTCTTCCTCGGAACGGTGATCCTGGAGATCGACCATCTCCTCCCGGTGGACTTCAAGTTCCTCTACGGCAACATCTACCTTGGATTCTCTGCCGTCCTGGATGCAGCAGCCATCGCCTTCCTCGCAGGCGTGGTGTGGGCTGCTGTTCGTCGCTACGGCACGAGGCCATGGCGTATCCGGTCCAAATCCAGACCGGAGGACGCCTGGATCCTGTTCGTTCTCGGCGCTATCGGTGTCACAGGGCTCGCCACGGAGGCTGCCCGAATCGCGCTGGCAGGCCAGCCAGGTTTCGAGAAATGGTCATTCGTGGGATTTCCGTTCTCGAGTCTCGTGTCTCAGTCGTCCGCGAGCGGAATCCATCAGGTTTTCTGGATCGCTCACGTCGTTGCGTTCATCGCGTTCCTCGTGATCCTTCCTACGACGAAGCTGCGTCACATGGTTACGACGCCGGCCAACCTCGCCCTGTCCCCGCGGGAGCGCCCCAAGGGAGCGATGCGCGAGATGCCCAACCTCTTGGAGGCAACCGACATCGAAACAGTTGGGGCCTCAACCGTTGCCGAGTTCACGTGGAAGCAACTTCTCGACACCGATGCATGCACGATCTGTGGTCGGTGTACGTCGGTGTGCCCCGCCAGCATGACGGGGAAGCCACTCGACCCACGTGAGATCGTCCTCAAACTCGGAACTGTCGCGTCGATGACCGCTGACCCCGCGCAGTCGCCACCGGTAGGCGTTGACGGTGCCATCATGGTCACGTCGGACAACGTGTTCGAGCTGATCACGCCTGAGGAGCTCTGGGCATGTACTACCTGTCGCGCTTGTGACGAGATCTGCCCTGCGGACATCGAGATCCTCGACAAGATCCTCGATATGCGTCGGTATCTGTCGCTCATGGAAGCCGATTTTCCATCCGAGCTGGGCAAGACCTACGTGTCGATGGAGAACTCCTCAAACCCCTACGGGGTCGATCAGAGCACTCGCGGCGACTGGGTGGATCAACTCGACTTCGAGGTAAAGCGCCTCGACGAGCCTGGCGTCACGGCCGAATATCTGATGTGGGTCGGCTGCGCTGGATCGTTCGACGACCGGAATCGGACTGCAACCGTCGCGACGGCGCGACTGCTGCACAAAGCCGGCGTCGACTTCGCCATCCTCGGCCCACGTGAGCTGTGCACAGGTGACCCGGCACGCCGGACCGGAAACGAATATGTCTTCCAGGGTCTTGCCCTTCAGAACATCGAGACGCTCAACGACCTCGGGGTCGACAAGATCGTCACCCAGTGTCCCCACTGTCTCAACACGCTCGGAAACGAGTACCCGCAGTTCGGCGGTGAGTACACCGTCATCCATCATTCCGAGCTCTTGAGCCAACTCGTCGAAGAGGGGAGGCTCACCCCGACTTCGACGGGCGAGTCGATCGTTTTCCATGATCCTTGCTATCTCGGACGCCACAACGACACGTTCCTTGCTCCTCGCTCGATCGTCGATTCGTCTGGTGTCCGAGTCGAGATGGAACGTAACGGAATGAAGTCGTTCTGTTGCGGCGCAGGCGGAGGCAAGTTCTGGTTCGAGGAGCGCACCGGCAAGAAAGTGAACATCGAACGAACCGAGGAAGCGGTCGGGACCGGAGCCGATGTGATCGCAACGGGCTGTCCGTTCTGTTACGTCATGCTCGATGATGGCGTGAAAGAGATCGGTGCGGATGAGCAGGTTGTCGTACAGGATCTCGCGATGCTTCTCGATAAGATGACCTGACTCAAGCGGGTAGCAGCCGGCAGGACTGCCATGAGCGCACAGACCACTAGGGTCAACGGGCATGAGAATCGGATACCAGGGGGAACCGTACAGCTACAGCTACCGCGCCGCGACCGAGCTGTTCACCGATGGTGAGTACATAGGCCACAACGGTTTCGCTGCTGCATTCGATGCCCTCGAGCATGGACAGGTTGATCGGCTCGTCGTGCCGGTTGAGAACTCCACGACGGGTTCAGTGCTTCCGGTCCTCGACCGACTTCCCGGTGATGCAAGCCATGTTCGGTTCTCGATCCTCGCCGAGCATCTGGTCGAAGTGCGCCACACGTTGCACGGCGTACCAGGAGCGACGGTCGATACGATACGTGAAGTGCGGTCACATCCTCAGGCGCTGGCTCAGGCCGAGCACTTCCTTCTCGATCTCGGTGTCGATGCCGTTCCCACCCATGACACCGCGGGGGCTGTTCGTCAGGTGGCGGAACTCGGTGACCCGACCATCGCTGCGCTCGCACCGCCCAGGGCAGGAGCTGCGCACGGTCTGGACGTGTTAATGGAGAACGTCCTCGACAAGGACCACAACACGACGCGTTTCGTCGTGCTCCGTGTAGGAGAGCCGGAGGTGAACGAGGATGACGACAAGACGACGATCGTCGTTACAGGTTCCCATACGCCGGGGTCGCTCGCTCTGGTTCTCACAGAGCTGGGCTTGCGCGGAGCGAACCTCACTCGGATCGAATCGCGACCGGCGGGCGTAGCGTGGAACTACCGGTTCTTCATCGATCTCGTCCACGAGCCAGGTCCAGATGGACTGAAGCACGTACTCGATCCACCCCCTGCGAACGCGGCGGCCCTCCTCAACCTCGGTTCATACAAGGCAGTCGTGCGTTGACACTCCCCGGTTCTGGGCACCCGCGGTACTACGGTTCCGCATCAGGAGGTGACCGTGGCGACCAGTACCGCCCGATTCGGCGCTGGAAAGCGTGAAGGGCACGATGCGTCGGATTTCTATGCAAGACGCATGCTCCAACGCCGCGCCGAGGTCGACCGCGGAGAGCCGGTCGATCCGCCTTCGGCCATCATCGACCAACTGTTCTGCGATTCATCTGAATCGATGAGTCAGATTCCGGACAACTGTGTTGCCCTCATGGTCACGTCACCTCCATACAACGTCGGGAAGGACTACGACGACGATCTCGGCCTCGATGAGTACCTCGGTTTGCTTCATCGTGTGTTCAGCGAGACCTTCAGAGTCATCGAACCCGGCGGACGCATAGCTGTGAACGTTGCCAACCTCGGCCGTAGACCGTACCTGCCGCTGAATCAGTACATCGCGTCTCTGTTGACCGAGATCGGGTTCGATCTTCGAGGCGAGATCATCTGGCAGAAGGCGAAATCTGCAGGCGGGTCATGTGCGTGGGGATCGTGGAGGTCCGCGAAGAATCCGACGCTTCGAGATGTCCACGAGTACATCATCGTGGGCTCCAAGGGATCTTTCTCGCGGATGCGCGCCGGGCAGGACACGATCTCGAAGGAGGAGTTCCTGGAGGCGACCGTCTCGATCTGGGACATTCTCCCCGAGTCGGCTCGCAGGGTCGGACACCCGGCTCCGTTCCCTGTGGAGCTTCCGCGACGGCTCATCGAGCTATATACCTTTGAGGGAGACCTCGTGCTTGATCCGTTCCTCGGTTCTGGATCGACAGCGGTCGCGGCGGTGGAAACAGGCCGCCGCTACGTCGGCTACGACCTCAGCGCTGAGTACCTCGAGATTGCAGAGCGACGGATCCACGAGGGTCGTATGGGGCAGCGACCGGTCGGCGTCTGACTGTGCCACCGATCGAGCGAGCCCTGCTGAGAGCGGTTCCGTGGCTGATCGGAGGACTTGTCGCCTCGATTCCCCTGTTGTTCGTCCGCGCCGGTGACACACCGACCGGATGGTTCATCGCTCAACTCACGACTCTGGTTGTGTTCGCGCTCGTTATGACGATCAACATGATGGGGTTCGGTGACGAACCGTGGTTCGTCCAGACTTCGTGGGGGCCGACGCTTCGCTCGATAGCGAGTGGCGTTGGCCTCGTGGTGTTGGTCACCGGCACGGTCGGGCTCGTGACCCTTGCGTCGTCGGCTGCGGTGCGATTCGATCCTTCCACGCAATTTCTGCAGCTTCTCTCCGCGCTCGACATAGCGTGGGTGGTGGCGGCAGTGACGATCGGGATGTACCGGTTGGTTTCTCGCACATGGGCGGCTATCGCTGGTTCAGTAGTCGGGTTGTTCTGTGTTTGGTCGATCTGGAACTATCTGTCGATCGTCGGTTTCGGAGCCAATGGAGCATGGATCGTGTCGGGATCGGATCTGATGCGGTACGTGATCCCGTTCGACATGGCAGCGGCGGTCGTTGCTGTGGTCGTCTTTCTACTCGGTGTCCGAACCCAGGTTCACGCAACGGAACAGCCGAGACCCCAGTCGTAAGGCATGTACTCGATCCGAGGCTGGTGCGCCCAGATATAGGCGGCGTCATCTGCTGAGAACCAGATGGCGACGGTGTCCCTGAGCCGAGCCTTGGCCGTTGGGACGATGCTCGGCATCGCGTCTGGACGAGTGAAATCTCTCCCGTACCACTTGAACACCGACGACAGCCACACGGTGTTGTCTGATCGGGATAGGCGACCTCCGCCCTGCGCGACGAAGAAGCGAAGCTGGTCGTCGAGCTGATGATCGAGTGAAGAACCGACATACGGCTCAGATCGCAGCGTCGGACATGACACGGATCCGCACACCAGCGCTCCGTGGATGCGCGGATCTCCGAACCTTCGGATCTTGCCGTGCTCGATGTCATCGAGCGAGAGGCGTTCGCCCTGCACCGTCGCCCATCGGTGCGAGAAGGCCCCTGGTATGCGGAGAACTGACGATGCGTCCTCGTTGTACGCATGGCCGGCTGTCCAAAGCGCCCCTGCGTTGTAGAGGTTCATCCAGTAGGCGAGGGCTTCGGCAGGTCCGAGCTGGTCGGGGTCGATGCGTTCCATAGCGTCGCGGTACGTCTCGAGCGCACCTGCGTTGGCGACGAGGGATGCTACGCCGGAAGCAAGACACTCCTCGAGAATCGATGCGAGGTCACTGCTGTCGACCGTGTCGGTGCCGTGGGGTCGGGGAGGTCTGACGCGTCTGGCTCGGAGCATGCTCCAGGCAGCGGCGGCGGGGTTCGGTCCTGAGCTCATCGTCAAGACAACTGCCTACCTCGACGATGTGTTCCCGATCAGGCGGGCTCTGTGGATTCGGCAAGGTCCTCGGCAGCTTCCTCGTACTCCTCTGCCGGGGTGCGCAGTGAGCGGAGGATCAGGTAGCCGACGGCACCGGCTACGCCGGATCCGATGAAGATCCCGAGCTTCGCTTCGTTTCCAAAGATCGGAAGGCGGAAGGCGAGCTCGGTCACGAAGAGGGAAACGGTGAACCCGATACCCGCGAGGAATCCAAGGCCCACGATGGTCTTCATCGATGTGCGACGCGGGAGCACACCAAGCTTGAGCTTGACGCCGATCCAGGTAGCAATCGTGATTCCTACCGGCTTGCCGACCATCAAGCCGACGGCGACGCCGAGAAGAATCGGGCTTGTCAGTTGCTCTCCGAAGGGAGTGTCAGAACCGACGAATCGAACCCCGGCGTTTGCGAGTGCGAACAGCGGAATGATCACGAACGATGACCATGGGTGGAGGGCATGTTCGAGGCGATTCAGTGGAGAGACCGACGCCTTCGCTACTTCAGCTAGTTCCAGAGCATCGTGGTCGAGACGCTCTGTGGCATGCCGAGATGCGCGGTTGAGGTCCCACCGATCGAGAACGGCTATGGCCTTCTGCCGGAACTGTTCGTCGGAGTACCTCGCCCTTACAGGAGTGAGAAGGCCAAGAGCGACGCCGGCAATTGTCGCGTGGACACCGGACTCCAAGAACGCGTACCACACGATGATGCCGATGGGTACGTAGAACAGCATGCTGGCGATGCCCACTCGGCGACCGAGGTAGCCGGCCACGAGCACGCCGATTGCGAATATGAGGTATCCGATTTTGAGCTCGTCCGTATAGAACACAGCGATGACGGCAATCGCGCCGATGTCGTCGACGATGGCAAGGGCAAGGAGGAACAGCTTGGCACCCACAGAGACACGGGAACCCAGGAGTGCGACCACACCCACAGAGAAGGCGATGTCCGTTGCGATGGGGATACCCCAGCCCCGGAGGGCCTCAGGATCACCAGTACCTGCGACGAACGCGACGTAGATCAAGGCGGGGACCACCATGCCACCCAACGCTGCCAGTGCCGGGAGCGAAGCCTTCTTGAACGAGTTGAGCTCACCGACGACCAGCTCTCGCTTGATCTCGAGGCCGACGACGAAAAAGAAGATGGCCATCAAGCCATCGTTTATCAGGTCTTTGATCGACTCGTTGATCTCGATGACGTAGCCACTCAACTCCACACGGGTCTCGAAGACCGCGAAGTAGCTCTCGTACCACGGTGAGTTCGCCCATACGATCGCGATCACTGCTGCGATGAGCAAGACGATGCCACCTGCTGCCTCGACCCGGGTGAACTGCAGGACCGGTCGCAGGAACCGCTTTGGAACAGCGGCGTCGGAGCTCAACCAGGTGTCATGTACGAGATCATCGAAATCAGCCATGGAGCCGGAAGCCTAGTGAGATACAGGGTCGAGCCAGGGCAGGCCAGCCTCCGTTACCATCGAGGCCGTTGGGAGGTACCGGTTGGGAATAGACATCCTCAGGGTCGTTGTGGGACTAGCGGTCCTCATCGTTGCTGCGGACCGCCTCGTGTTATCTGCCGTCCGTATCGCCAAGGTGCTCAACATCTCAACGGTCATCATCGGAGCCGTCATCGTGGGCTTCGGAACATCCATTCCCGAGTTCGTAGTCTCCGCCGTTGCTTCGACGCAGGGCAACCTCGACCTGGCGCTGAGCAACGTCGTCGCATCCAACACGGCCAACATCACGCTGGTCCTCGGGGTGGCTGCCGTCATCACAACGGTTTCCACCAGTCATGCCGTCATCAAACGGGAAGGGCTGCTGATGTTGGCAGCAGTCGTCACCCTTGCGGTTGTTCTCCTCCCGCAGACCGTTTCCAGGATCGAAGGGATCGCGTTGCTTGCCGGGATGATCCTCGCGCTCGTACTGCTGATCCGTTGGGCGAAAGACAACCCTAACGATCCAGCCGAAGAGCCCGACGAGATCGAAGCTGATCCCGACCGCGTATGGGTAGAGGCCGTGTACGGCCTCGTGGCACTCATTGCCACGGTCGTCGCAGGCCAACAGCTCCTCATTGGGGTCGAGGGCATTGGAGACAGCATTGGTCTGTCCATGGTGTTCATGGGGCTCATCACGGGTGTGGGAACCAGCCTGCCGGAGCTCTCTGCAGCGGTCGCTGCGGCACGAAGGCGGCAGTCCGATCTCGTTCTTGGGAACGTCCTCGGCTCGAACATGTTCAATTCACTTGGCGTTGCAGGGCTCGCCATCGTGGTTGGTCCAGGAAAGCTCGGTGTGCTGGGCCCGTTGTTGGTGGCAATGATGGTCGCAACGGCGCTGTTCGCCGGGTTGTTCGCGTTCACGTCGCAACGGATAACAAGACTGGAAGGCCTCGTTTTGATTGCTCTGTTCGTCGCGTACGCCTTGATGTCGGTGTGAATCCGTCGAACGCGTCCATCGTGGCGGCACTGCGTCAGCTTGTGGTCTATACGAAGCTGGAAGATGGGCAGAGTCAGTCGTTTCGGACCCGAGCCTACGAGAAGGCCATCGATGCGATCGTCTCCTCGCCAGACGAGATCAGTGACCTGTCCCTCGACGAGCTGAAGACGATCGACGGCGTCGGTGATTCGACGGCGCGCAAGATCGTTGAATTCGTCAACAGCGGAAGCATCGGGAAGGTGGAGCGGCTGAAGGAACAGTTCCCTGCATCCATGCTGGAGCTCATGGCAATCCCGGGACTCGGGCCGAAGACGGTTCTCGCGTTGCAGGCGCATCTGGGTGTGGTGGACGTCGAAGGACTCGAACAGGCCCTGGAGAAGCGAGAGCTTCGCACCCTTCCGGGATTCGGCGTCAAATCGGAGGAGAAGATCGCACGATCCATCGAGCTTCTCGGTCTCCACTCGAGCGATACACGGACCCCGATCTTCGATGCAATGGAGATCGCCAACCGGGTGATGGTCGAGCTCAGTAGATCCGGTGACGTGATTCGGATCGAATACGCGGGCAGCTTGCGCCGATTGTCTGAAACGATCGGCGACGTCGACATTCTCGTGACCTCGGACGAGCCCAAAGCAGTCATCGCACGGTTCACAACGATGCCGGGCGTTTCGGCGATTCTTGGATCGGGAAGAACGAAGGCGTCGGTCGTTGTCGATGACGTGATGCAGGTCGATCTGCGTGTGGTTCCAGAGGAGGCGTTCGGTGCCGCTCTGCTCTATTTCACCGGGTCAAAGGGACACAACATCGAACTACGGCAACGCAGCCTCGAGCGGGGTTTGACGCTCAACGAGTACTCGCTTTCGTCACTCGACACGGCAGAGGTCGAAGCGGCGGTCACTGAAAGTGAGATCTACGCCGCCCTCGGCTTGCAGTGGATCACACCCGAGATCAGGGAAGGGACGGGCGAGATCGCTGCAGCCGATGCTGGCGCCTTGCCTGCACCGATCGGTATCGACGACATCCGCGGTGATCTCCACATTCACACGACCTGGTCCGGTGATGGCCGCAGCTCGCTTGGTGAGATGCTGGATGCTGTCGTAGTGACGGGCCTCGAATACGTGGCGATCACCGATCACGGTGAGGATCTCGCCATGAACGGTCTCAGCAGAGAACGGATGATCGAGCAGGGAGATGAGATAGAGCGCCAGCGTGATCGGTTCCCGAACCTCGCGATCCTTCACGGTGTGGAGCTCAACATCGGGGTCGATGGCTCACTCGACTACGACCCCGATTTCTTAGAGATGTTCGACTTCGGGGTTGCATCTGTTCACTCGCATTTCGACCTCGACGAACCGGCACAAACGAAGCGACTGCTTGCAGCCATCGAGAATCCCGCCGTCACGGTCATCGGCCACCCGTCGGGACGCAAGATCGGCAGGCGGCCCGGTATCCGTTTCAACGCCGATGCCGTGTTCGAGGCCGCAGCCGACATCGGGACCGCTCTCGAGATCAACAGCCATCTTCACCGCCTCGACCTTGCAGCGTCGTTGATCCGGAAGGCCCTCGAGATTCCGGGTATTCGTTTCGCGATATCGACCGATGCTCATCGCACGACGGAATTGGCCAACATGCGGTGGGGTGTGTCTCAGGCTCGGAAAGGATGGGTACCGCGCGAAAGGGTGCTCAATTCCTTACCAAAAGATGAATTCCTCGCTCTGATCGACCCGTGAGGGAACGGTTCTCGTCGTTGTGCGGTTCAATAGCTCAATGACGACTTCCCGCCAGTACAAGGCGAAGCGACGGTCCGGTTGGGCTGGCGTTGCAGGCGTATCTGTGGCCCTCGGGGCTACGGAACTCTTCGCCGGCATGTCGGACGCGGTTCCGTCCGCTATCTCTGCGATCGGTGCGTACGTGATCGATGTCTCACCACCGTGGCTCAAGACCTTCGCCATCTCAGCCTTCGGCCTTGCCGACAAAGCCGTCCTGGCCATAAGCATCTTCGTCGTTTCGCTTGTCATCGGTTGGTTCCTTGGCAAAGCTTCGGTCGACAAGCCGCTACGGATCATCGTCGGCTTCGCAGTCGCCGGCATCGTCGGGATCGCGGCACAGATGACCCAGCCTGGAGTTTCGGGACCGCTGGCATTGGCTTCGACGTCCGCTGCGATGGGTATCGGTATTGTGACCTGGTTCGGCGTCACGAGGTGGGTGGGCTCTGAGAGCCATGGTGTCACCGACAACGATGTCATAGACATCTCACGCAGACGTCTGATGTTGGGCCTCGCGGGCGCTGCCACCGTGACCGTGGTTGCGATCGGTATCGGACGCGGGAAGATACGAGGACGTGCCGAGGCGCAACGCGCGGCGTTGATTCTCCCCGACCCGGTCGAGGTACAACTCGATCCGACGGCGGCGAATGATTTTGGGCTCTCTGGTGTTGCCCCGGTCGTCGTGGGCAACGCGGCCTTTTACAGGATCGACACTGCTCTCGTTGTTCCGACGATCGATCCGGCAGAGTGGACGCTCACCGTCAAGGGCATGGTGGACAACGAGATCGTGCTGGGCTACGACGACATCGCTTCGATGCCGCTCGTCGAGCGGTATGCCACGCTCTCGTGCGTATCGAACGAGGTCGGTGGCAACCTCGTCGGTAGCGCACTGTGGACCGGAGTTTTCCTCCGTGACATCCTGGACATGGCTGGAGTCCAACCGGGAGCGGACCAGATCGTTGGCCGATCGATTGATGGGTTCACGGCCGGCTTCCCTACGGAGTTCGCCTTCGATGATCGTGATGCGATGGTCGTCATCGGAATGAACCGTGAAGTTCTGCCTGCGAAACACGGCTTCCCTGCCCGTCTCGTCGTTCCCGGCCTGTACGGATACGTCTCGGCGACCAAGTGGCTCACTGAGATCGAGCTGACCACGTGGGACAGCTTCGACGGGTACTGGATCCCCCGTGGCTGGTCCAAGGAAGGTCCCATCAAAACGCAGTCACGCATCGACAGACCCGCCAACCGCGCAAAGGTCCAAGCAGGTCCATACACGTTCGGCGGTGTCGCATGGGCACCCACGAGAGGGGTTGAGCTCGTGGAGGTGCAGATCGATGGAGGATCATGGCAATTCGCCGAGCTGACAGACCCTCTGTCTGAGAACTCGTGGGTCCAGTGGAAGCTCGACACGGAGTTGTCTGAGGGTGAACACCTCATCTCGGTCCGGGCTACGGATGCGACCGGATATACCCAGACCGAAGCACCCGTATCGCCCCGTCCCGACGGTGCCGAGGGATGGCACACGATCAGGGTGAAGGCCGTGAGCGGCTGACAGCTCACAGCCAACAGCCGAAGGAGAGGGTGGGCACCACCAGGAGGCCTCCAGCCACTCCGGGCTCGCAGGCTCGCAGACCCCCCTGGCTCGCAAGCTCGCCCGTCCCCCCTGAAGGGAGGACGAACCTGCTCAGCCGATCCACTCTGATTCACTGCGTACTACGGGCTCAGGATGAGCCTTGCTTCTGCGTCGGCCTCGACGTCGGATCTGTCCCAGAGGAACGGTGCCGTTTCGCCGGCGAGCCACAGCGGGATCATGTCGTCGTAGTGCTCGTTATCGACATGGCCTGATTGCCCCGTTGTATGAATGGCCCGTGACTTCGTCAGGTCGCCGAGGTCCACGAGCATCCGCATCGAAGGGAGCCAGTCGACCTCATAGCCTTCGGTTGCCGTCCAGCCGACGGCGTTGACGACGCTCTTGCTGCCGCTAGCCGGGAAAGGTCCCCTGTTGAACCGGTCATCGATCAGCCCGACACCGGACAGGCCGAGTGACTGATTGACGAAGGTCATCGTGTGCAGGTCGCCCCACTTCCACGATGCAACCTCCCCGCCGAGGGTGTCGCGCAATTCGTCCACAGCTGCGAAGAAGCTTTCGACCAGGATGTCGTCTCTCGTCTCGACCTTCGGAGTGGTCACATCGTCCCAGAAGGCGTCGTTCGGTGCGTCGAGCAGGTTCCATACGACCTCAAACCACCGGGAGTTGCCCTCCGGCCACAACTGTTCCGGCAACTCATCGCGGAAGGTGCGGGCAAGCAGGTTGCGCCACGTCACATTCCACACCGCCGCTCCTGTGCTGTTGGCGAAGTTCTGCCGATCCCACAGCGACAGTACTCGCAGGGCGTCGAGCTCCAGGCCTCCCAGCTCTCGATCGGCTGCCGCCATCATGGCTCCTTCGAGGAAGGGAATGATCCGTTCGGCATTCAGGTCGTAGCTGTCGAACTGGATGGTTGCCTGATCTTCGAGCCCGATTCCGAAGTTGGACGTGACGAGGTCGACGATACGCCGCGCGCGGTAGCCGTAGTCCCAGTCCTTGGTGATGAGATACGGGTATCCCTCATCTATGACGGCGTTGTTCGCTGTGACGATGTAGCCAGACTCAGGATTGAGGACCACCGGGAGATCCTCGTACGGGATGAAGCCGTTCCACTCGTACTCATCGGTCCAGCCGGGCACCGGTACCGTGCCGTCGCCGTTGGCGCGTATAGGGATATTGCCGGGCATCTGGTAGCCGATGTTCCCTTCGATATCGGCATAGAGAAGGTTCTGTGCGGGCACAGCGAACAGGAACGCAGCCTCACGGAACTCGTCGAAGTCGCTTGCTCGGTCGATCCCGAGGATGGGACCGACGACGGATGGCACGTCGTCGAGGCCCGTCCATCGGAAAGCCACCGCGTAGTTGTCGGGAAGGTCGACACCTGCCATGTCGAAATCGTCGAGCGGCTCGTAGATACCGGAGATGATCGGACCGTGCCGCGTGGAGCGAACGGTCACCTCCCGGGTACCGCTGCCGGCGACCTCGATGATCTCGGTACGAACCTCCATGTCGACCCACTCGCCGTTGAGCTCGTACTGGTTCGGGTTGTCGGGGTTGATCTTTTCGATGTAGAGGTCCTGAACGTCCGGTCCAACGTTGGTGAAACCCCAGGCGATGTTCGCGTTATGTCCGATGACAACCCCCGGCACACCTGCAAACGAGAAACCTGCGACATCGTATGGACACTCCTCGGTCACCGTCCGGCAATGCAGCCCTACCTGATACCAGATCGACGGCATCTGGCTCGACAGATGAGGGTCGTTCATGAGTTGCGGGGACCCGGTCGGCGTGAGATCCCCGCTCACCGCCCATGAGTTCGACCCTATGCCCGTCTCGCTGCCACCGCCCGTGATCCGGTTGAGCGCATCAATGGCCGCACCAGCCGATTGCAGCGCCACTGTCGAGCTCACCGGCACCCTGAGCTCGACCGGAGTGCCCATCGCCACCGCGTCGGTGAGCTCGACGATGTACGGGTTGCGATCGCCCGGGTATGAGGGGTACAGCTGAGCGACGCGCTCGGGCGGTAGTGATCCGAGGGCGAGAGCTCGGTCGATCTCTGTTCCGTGGTTGCCGCCCAGATCCCACGCCATCACCTTGCCCCATGCCAGCGATTGCGCTCCGGTCCAGGGCTCCGGTGTGTAGTTGTGGTTCAGCAGTTCGAGGATGGAGTACTCGAAGCTGAGGTCAGATGGAGACTGTGTGGCAAGGTACGCGTTGACACCCGCTGCATAGGCGTCAAGGATCACCCGGTTCTCCTCCGTCTCGCGTTCGTACTGGATCTCGGCGAGACGACCCCAGCCAAGGGTCCTGATGAACGTGTCCGTTTCGATCTGACTGCTTCCGAACATCGATGACAGCTCTCCATAGGAGATCTTTCGCCAGAAATCCATCTGGTAGAAGCGGTCCTGGGCATGGACATAGCCCTGAGCGAGAAACAGGTCCTCAACATTGTCTGCGTAGATGTGGGGGATCCCCATCGAGTCGCGGATGATCTCTACCTCGCCTTTGAGGCCTGCGATCTGGATCGTGCCGTTCGTCTGAGGGAAGGCCCTGCGCACCGAGTACCTTGCGAACAGCGACCCCGAGATCGCGAGGATGATCACGAGCGCGAACCCAACCCAGAGGACCTTCTTGAGGATCGAGCGTATTCGGTGCCTCTTGGTCCCTGGCTCCGGTGATGCGGTGTCGCTCATCGCGGCATCGTACCGGTATCGACACCTCGGAACGCGCCGTATGCTTCTTGTATGGAGTCCCAGCCCACGTCCACACCGACAGAACCGGTCACCCCAGAGGTGATTGTCGACCAAGACTCGTCCAGCGAGTCCGATCGGGTCCGACCGTCCGTATCTGAGCCGTCGAAACTGATCCGAATCGCTTCCATGACCCGTGCCATGCTCGATGAGGTACGCGAGGCGCCGCTCGACGATGCAGGCAGGGTGCGACTGTTGTCGATCTACGACCGCTCACTTGAGGAACTCAAAGAAGTGCTCTCGGATGACCTCGTCGAGGAGCTCGACGCCGTGTTCGTGCCGATCGGCGATGTCACCCCCACCGAGGCAGAGTTGCGTGTTGCCCAGGCACAGTTGATCGGGTGGCTCGAAGGCCTCTTCCACGGAATCCAGGCCTCGCTGATCAGCCAGCAGATGGCAGCGTCCGCACAACTCGAGAGTATGCGGCAGCGCCGCGCCATTGAAGGTGGGACTCCCGAGAGCGGGAGCGGCCTGTATCTGTAGCGCGAATCGATAACGTCCGGTTTTCCCAGGTATCCTCTCGGTATGGCCCAATACTCGCTGTCGCCGCTGCCTCCCATGGATGAGCCTGTGCTTGTCTTGGGGCTGGCCGGATGGGGCGACGCCGCCTCGGCTGCCAGCGACACTGCGGATTGGCTCGCTGAGGGTGGCGACATTGTCGTTTCCTTCGATCCCGACGCCATGTTCGACTACCGGTCGAATCGCCCGGTGCTCCGATTCTCCTCCGGGGAGATGATCTCGCTCACGTGGCCGAGGATGGACATTGTGCATATCCGACCTTCCGGTCGCGATGTACTCGTGATGGTGGGGAACGAACCCGACTACGCGTGGTCACAGTTGTCCGAAACGCTGAGCGATCTTGTCGGAGTTCTCGGTGTCACCCGCCTCGTCACCCTCGGAGCCGTTCCGACTCCTGTGCGACATGCCCCGGCTACGGCGGTGTTCTGTACGTCGTCGGACTCGCGTCTGTTGCTAGCCGGTGATGAGATGCTGATGGATGAGATCGTGGTGCCGGCGTCCGCCGGTACGGTATTTCGCGCAGCGATCGAGGAATCCGGCGTCCCCGCGATCGGCTACTGGGCACAGGTCCCCCAGTACGTGGGTCGTCCGTACCACCCGGCGATCGTATCGCTCCTCCGCAAGGCAGCGGGGCAGCTCGATGTCGCATTCGAGCTCGGTGAGCTCGATGCGGAGGCTGAAGATCAGGTCAAGAGACTCGACGAGATCCTTGAACGCCGCTCTGATGCCAGGGAATTCGTTGAAGGACTCGAGCTCAGCGTTGGAACGACGTCGAAGATTCCTGATGATCTACCGACCGCAGACGAGATCGCCGAAGAGGTAGCAAGGTTCCTTCGAGACACCGAGGACGGCGCCTGAACGTTCAGTTCCGCAGGATTCCGATGAAGAGCGTCATCACCACGAGCGCCGCTGTAACAGCGATCATCGCCCAAATGGACCATGCGAGACCCTTGACCGCGTTGATCTGATCCCGCAGTGCGGCCGTCAACGCGGCGAGATCAACATCGGTTGCACCCGAGTAGCCCGTGGTCCTGGACGGGTTCGGCATGCTCACTAGTTCTCGTTCTGCGTCTGTGCCGGTTTGGGGCGATGGTGGTGGTGCCGGTAGCACGAAAGCGTCGATGTCTTCCTGAACGGCTGCCTCGTCCTCGCGCTGAGCGATGGGTTCCTCGGTGTTGCTGATGGGTGTGAGTGTCAGCGCTTCACCGTCCGTGGGATGGCCCAGGTACAACGTCGCCGGGGCCTCGATTGCGACGACCTGGATGCGTTGACCGTCCTTGTAGGTGCCGTTTCGGCTTCCGGCGTCCTCGATCTTCCATCCAGTACCGTCGTGGGAAAGGACTGCGTGCCGTCGTGAGATGCCCGGCCTCACGATACGGATCGTCGACGCCGCGTCAGAACCGATCAGTGCGGTGACGTCATCGTCTACGACCTCGTCTATCCCTTGATAGGTGACCTTCAGTGGCACGTCGCCCCCCCGGGTGTCTGTTTGTTCGCGTTCGTGCCAAGCGTAGCGTTCACTGTGCGTTTCACGTCGCTCACGTTCGGGTGGCCTATCTCGTGTTGAGTCCCTAGCCTGGGGATCGTAACTACCCGTCGGGGGGAGGTTTGTCGGTGAAGGTCGGCGACGTGATGACGCCAGATGTGAAGACCATCGGTGGCGATGCGCCTTTGAAGGAAGCGGCGACTTTGATGGTACAGGCCGGCATCAGCGGTCTTCCCGTTGTGGACGACGAGCGCAAGGTGATCGGCATCATTACCGAGGCCGATTTCGTGACGGCTGAAGCGAGCCGCGCCTGGGGGAGACAGCGTCGACGGTTGCTTGCGAACTTCCTCGGAGAAGCGGAGCCTCCTCAGGCGAAGACCGTTGCCGATGCCATGACCGGCGACCCGCACACCGTTGACAGGGAAAGTACCGTGACGGAGGCAGCGCGTAAGATGACCGACCTGCGAGTCAAGCGACTCCCCGTCGTTACCCCGGATGGGACGCTTGAAGGCATCATCTCACGCGCCGATATAATGGGGACGTTCGCACGAGACGACGATCAGCTTCGTGACGAGGTCATCAATGACGTGCTGATCGGTGTGCTCCAGCTGAAAGAAGGGGACGTATCGGTGACCGTTACCGATGGTGTTGTCAACCTGGTCGGTTCGGTTGCCACGCGATCGGAAAGAAAGCTGCTCGAGGAGCTCTCCATCCGGGTCGAGGGTGTCATCTCGGTCAAGTCGGATGTGACATGGGGTCACGATGACACCAAATCCGGTTTGGGAACATCCGGGTTGCTGTAGCAGTTCGAAAGAATCGGAGAAAACCGGAACAGGGAGGGCATCCGATGTCGTTATATGGAATTACAGAGAAGGATTGAATGTGCTGACGTTGACCGACCTCTTGGGGGAGCCAGAAACCAACTGGCGAGGGGAGGCTGCATGCAATGGCATCGACAGCAACACCTTCTTTCCGGACTCTGAGGACGAATCCGCGTCGAGCTCGGCCAAGGCGATCTGCGCCGAGTGTCCTGTGGCTCAGGTCTGCCTGCAGTACGCACTTGCAACGAACCAGGGCGCGGGCGTGTGGGGTGGCCTCGACGAGGGTGAACGTCGCAGGATGCGTCGCCGCATCCGCGATAGGGACCGCCGAAAGGCTTCCTAACCGCCTGCTCTCCGTTCGAACGGAGGCTGTTTAGGCCTTTAGTATCGTTCGCTTTGGCTCATTGGTGCTCGTGTGCCGTTTCTGCGTGATCGATTTGCCTGTGAGGATCAGGAAGAACAGGACGATCGGGACGATTGCCATCGTTGCAGAACCCGAGGTGTCAGCGTAATAGCTGATGATCAGCCCGACGACCACTGAGAACACGCCGATAGCCGCAGCTGTGAGCATCATCGTAGGAACGCGTCGCACGAGCAGCGCCGCTGTGGCGGGAGGTCCGACGAGCAGGCCGAACACCAGCAGTGTTCCAACGGTCTGGAACGAGCCGATGATCGCGATCGTGATGAGGGTGAGCATCACTGCATGCGTTGCCTTTGGGCGGAGGCCAAACAACGCCGCTTTCTGCTCGTTGAAGGACAACACCAGGAAGTGACGGAACAACGCCATCGTCGTGCCGACGGTGATCACCGTCACAGCCGCGAGCACCACGATGTCGCCGGTCGTCACGCCTAGTACGTTGCCAAAGAGGATGTTCGTCAGGCTTCCCGTGTAGGAATCAGTTTTCGAGATGAGGATCACGCCGAGGGCGAGCATGCCTGCGAATAGCAGTCCGATACCTGTGTCTTCAGAGAACGCCGTCTGTCTATGTACGAGGTTGATGCCGGCGATCATGACGATGGCTGCAGCCGCTGCACCGATGAGGGCGTTGAAGTCGAAGAGAATGGCGAGTGCGATGCCTGGTATGACGCCATGAATGAGCGCATCCCCGAGAAACGTCATCCCGCGGATGACGACCCATGTGCCGATGACGGAGAACGCGATCGCCGTGAGCACACCGGCAAGCAAAGCTCGCTGCTGGAACGCCAGAGCGAAGGGGTCGAGGAGCCAATCCATGGGCAACGACCTTACCGCGCAATGGCGGCGTCATGACGCTTGGCCGCCGGCAGGGCCATACTTCCTGGATGCGTTCATGGTTCATCGGAGCGGTGGTGTTCGTTGCTGCAGGCGCCGTCCTCGTGCTCGAAGTCGTTGCCGGTAGGATTCTCGCCCCGTACGTGGGCGTGAGCCTTCAGACGTTCACCGGGATCATCGGCACTGTGCTCGCAGCTATCGCTCTCGGTGCATGGGCGGGGGGCAGACTTGCCGACACGAGGGATCCACGTCTCCTTCTCGGACCGGTTCTCATCTCCGGTGGAGTTCTGGCTGTGGTGTCCCCTGCCCTGGTGACTGTGATCGGCCGAGGAGTCTCGGGCGAAGATCCCGGTACGATCGTCATCCTTGCGCTGATCGGCTTCTTCGCCCCTGCGGCGATCCTTTCGATGGTGACACCTATCGCGGCCAAGCTGTTGATCGATTCGCTCGACACGGCCGGATCGGTGGTCGGGAATCTCTCGGCCATCGGTACCGCAGGCGCGCTGTTCGGCACTTTCGTCACCGGATTTGTGCTGATCGCATCGGTGCCTTC
>BTQS01000017.1:0-20590 GCA_036985995.1 Acidimicrobiia bacterium | reverse complement strand
GCGCTCTCGTGCGCAGACTCGTTGGCGAATCGGACGCGATCGCCGCGAAGACCGGCTTGACGTTCGACGTGCGCAAGATCGGTGTGAATCGACTCGACCGTGAACGAGACTTCGTAATCACGGAAGGCTTGCTCACGGACGATCCCTTCGAGGTCGTCAACGATCCCACGGTCGATCTCGTGGTCGAGGTGATGGGAGGAAAAGACCCTGCGGGTGATCTCATCCTGGCCGCACTCGAGGCAGGCAAGCCAGTCGTGTCTGCGAACAAGGAGCTCATCGCCTCGCGCGGTCCGGAGCTCATCGCCGCTGCCGAGCGAGCAGGTGTTCCGTTTCTCTTCGAAGCCGCGGTGGGAGGAGGCATACCGATCATTCGACCGCTCTCGGAAACCCTCGCTGGTGAACGTCTCGACCGGGTGCTCGGCATCGTCAACGGCACCACGAACTACATCCTCACGCAGATGGCGGAGGAGGGTGCGACGTATTCAGCGGCGCTGTCACAGGCGCAGAATCTCGGATACGCCGAAACGGATCCAGCGGCCGACGTTTCTGGGGCAGATTCTGCGGCGAAGGCGGCCATCCTCGCCTCGCTCGCATTCGGCACGTGGGTCGGTGTCGACGATGTGTATATGGAAGGTATAGAGGAACTGACCGCGGTCGACATGTCGTTCGCGGCGCAGTTTGGGTACACAGTGAAGCTGGTTGCAGTGTGCGAACGAACGGACGAGGGCGTGAGCGCCCGAGTCCACCCAGCGATGATCCCCGATGAGCATCCGCTCGCCTCTATACGCGGTGCGACGAACGCGGTGTTCATCGAGGGTCCCTCGATCGGATCTCTGCTGTTCGCAGGGCCAGGAGCGGGTGGAGATCCAACCGCAACCGCAGTGCTCGGTGATGTGATCGATGCAGCGCGCGAAACCCTCGCGGGTGCCCAGGTCGCGCCGCGGATCCGGTTCGCATCCACCGATATCGTTCCATTCACCGATGTTCAAACCCGCTGGTACGTTCGGCTTCAGGTGAACGACCAGCCAGGCGTCCTCGCACAGATCGCGGCTGGATTTGGCGATGCTGGTGTTTCTATCCGCTCCGTATGGCAGGAGGGTGTGGACGATGAGGCGGCGCTCATCGTGGTCACACATCGTGCCTCTGAGTCTGCCCAGCGGGCGGCGCTTGCTTCTCTCAAGGAGATCCGGGAGGTCATCGAGGTCGCGTCGGTGATCCGTGTACTCGAGGATGACACGTGAGCTGGCGTGGCGTCATCGCTGAGCACGGGGACCGCTTACCCGTGTCGGATTCGACGCCGAACATCACCCTTCTCGAAGGTGGTACTCCTCTGATTCCTGCACCGGCGGTGAGTGACGTGGTCGGGCGTCCGGTATTCCTCAAGTACGAGGGAGTGAACCCGACCGGATCGTTCAAAGACCGGGGTATGACGCTCGCGGTCTCCAAGGCGCTCGAGGGCGGGGCGAGCGCGGTCGTGTGTGCATCGACCGGTAACACGTCGGCTTCCGCCGCAGCATACGCGGCACGAGCCGGCATCGATTGTGTCGTGGTTCTGCCTGCAGGCAAGATCGCAGCCGGAAAGCTCGCACAGGCCATTGCACACGGAGCAACGATCGTGCCAATTGACGGCAACTTCGACGATGCCCTCTCCATCGTGCTTTCTCTCTCGAAAGGTTTCGATGTCACTCTGGTCAACTCCGTCAACCCTTACCGGATCGAGGCGCAGAAGACCGCTGCGTTCGAAGTCGTTGACGACCTCGGTCACCCGCCGGCCGTCCATGCGCTACCGGTGGGTAACGCCGGGAATATCACGGCGTACTGGAAGGGCTACACCGAGCTCGGGGTCACACCGCGGATGTGGGGGTTCCAGGCCGCGGGTGCCGCACCCATCGTCTACGGCGAGGTGTTCGACGATCCCGAAACGATCGCAACCGCCATCAGGATCGGTAACCCTGCGTCGTGGGACGGAGCGGTAGAAGCCAGAGATGCATCGGGCGGAAGGATCGAAGCGGTCACCGATGCCGAGATCCTGGACGCCTACCGGCTTCTCGCGCGAGAGGTAGGCGTGTTCTGCGAACCGGCGTCAGCAGCGGGAATCGCGGGCATCATGAAGTTCGCCGAATCTCTTCCCGACGGTGACGTTGTATGCACAGTGACAGGCCATGGTCTCAAAGATCCGGATACCGCAACACGGGACGTGGAGTTGCCAGAGGTGGTACCGGCGGAAACAGCCGCTGTCGCAGCAATACTGGGATATGCGTAGTACGCGCTACATACCGCTTTCTGTCACACGTTTCTCCTACGCTTGCAGTGAGCGTGAACACAAGGGACGAGGATCATGATTGAAGGTCTGGCGATCGTGCTGGCGGTTGCCATTGGTGTGCTGGTAGTCGTGTTGGCACGCGCGACCAGGTCCGTCGACGATCCGCGGGCCGCCGAGATGCAGCAGCGCATGCTGGACCTGATGCAGGCCCAGCAGTCCCTTGTAGGGAAGGTCGATACGGTCTCGAAACAGCAAGTCGAATCCTCGAAGGCGCTGACAGACTCGGTGAGCCAGTCACAGCAGCGGCTGGGCAGGGAGATCAACGAACGCCTCGCAAAGGTCGAAGCGGAGATGACCAAGAACCTCGCTGTGTCCTCCAAGGACACAGCGGAATCCCTCGCCGGGTTGAAGGAGCGTCTCGAGACGATCGACAAGGCACAAGACAACATCAAGGCGTTGTCAGAACAGGTCGTGAGCCTTCAGCACGTGCTCGATGACAACCCCGCCCGAGGCGCGTTCGGGGAAGTGCAGCTCGCAGACATCGTCGAAGACATGTTGCCATCGTTCGCATACGACATGCAGGCGCTCCTCGCAAACGGAAAACAGGTCGACTGCTTGATCATGCTGCCCGATCCTCCAGGGCCGATATCGGTGGACGCGAAGTTCCCGCTCAAGGCCTATCAGGAGATGCTTGCGGCGCCGAACCAGGCCGAGCGTGACAAAGCCTCCAAGCAGCTCTCGGCAGACACGAAGAAGCACATCAGGGACATCGCGGAGAAGTACGTCTCACAGCCTATCGATGACGACCGGACGACCGCAGAGAATGCCCTCATGTTCATCCCGTCTGAGGCCGTCTACGGCGAACTGCACGCACACCATCCGACCGTGATCGCCGAGAGCCATAAGCGGAAGGTATACCTCGTTTCACCCACGACCTTGATGGCGACGCTGACCACCGTGCGGGCCATCCTGCGTGACGTCGAGATGCGCAAGCAAGCCTCGGTGATTCAGCGTGAAGTCGGTGTGCTGCTCACGGACATCGGGCGTCTCAACGACCGTGTTTTCAGCCTCGATCGGCACTTCGGACAAGCGTCGAAGGACATAGAAGACATCAAGACGAGTGCTCGCAAGATCGTCAGTCGCGGCGACAAGATCGAAGATCTGGACCTAGGCGAAGGCGAGGCGCCGGCACCAGTTCTCGAGGCCGACATCTCTACCGGCGAGTGAAATGGTTGCGTAGAGCGACCGGGCCCCTATACTGACCTCGTTCCCACAGACCAGCCGTCTCGGCTCCGTCGTGGGCATTCCTAGGGCGTTCGTCCGCAGTCGCGTGTCAACGCCGCCGTTCCCGGCCGTATGGCCATCGAACCTGACCATCTCGAAAGGGGCACAAACGAGATGAGTACACCAAGGGCCAGACTGCAGGAGCTCAAGCTTCCTGCACTTCGCGAGATGGCTTCAGTGGTCGACATCGATCACGATGGACTCCAGAAGTCGAAGCTCATCGCTGCGATCCTCGAATCCGAAAAGTTCGACCCGGCGTTACTGCCTGAAGACATACCTGAAGCTGTGGCCGAGCCCAAGACAACCGCTCGCATGGATGCCACGACGTCCGGAGATGCGGCAAGCAACGAGAGGGACTCCGACACTGAGCGCGAAGACGAGGGCTCAGACCACCAGGGGAGTCGTCGCAACCGCAACCGGAACCGCAACCGGAACCGCAACCGGGAGCCCATCGATGAGTCAGAGCTTGAGGTTCGTGAGGGAATACTCGACATCCTTCCCGAGGGCTACGGGTTCCTTCGCGTCACCGGGTATCTCCCAGGTGAGAAGGACGTGTACGTTGCGGCCAACGTTGTGCGCAAGACCAGGCTCCGCAAGGGAGACATCATCTCTGGTCCGATCCGTGCCGCCAGGGCCCAAGAGAAGTTCCCGGCGCTTGTCCGTGCTGTCAAGGTGAACGGTATTGACCCGGAAGAGGCTGCCGAGCGTCCGAAGTTCGCGAAGCTGACTCCGCTGTTCCCAGACGTACGTCTCCGCCTGGAGGTGGATGGTGAGCCCAACCTGATGATGGCTCGCATCATCGACCTGGTCGCACCCATCGGAAAGGGCCAGCGTGGCTTGATTGTCTCACCGGCGAAGGCCGGCAAGACGACGGTCCTCAAGGACATCGCGCACTCGATCACCACGAACAATCCCGAATGCTACCTCATGGTTGTGCTCGTCGACGAGCGCCCGGAAGAGGTCACCGACATGCAACGGTCGGTGAAGGGAGAGGTCATCTTTTCGACGTTCGACCGGCCCGCTGAGGAAGGCACGCAGGTTTCCGAGCTCGCTATCGAGCGCGCAAAGCGGATGGTCGAGATGGGCACCGACGTCGTGGTCCTGCTCGACTCCATCACCAGGCTTGCTCGTGCACACAACCTTGCGACACCGGCATCCGGAAGGATCCTCTCGGGTGGCGTGGACTCGACCGCCCTGTACCCACCGAAACGGTTCTTCGGCGCAGCACGAAACATTGAGGAGGGCGGAAGTCTCACGATCATCGGTACGGCACTCGTCGAAACTGGGAGCCGGATGGACGAAGTCATCTTCGAGGAGTTCAAGGGAACAGGCAACATGGAGCTTCGGCTCGACCGTAAGCTTGCGGACAAGCGCATCTATCCGGCCATCGACATCGAACCCTCGGGTACCCGCCGTGAGGAGCTGCTCATGGATCGCCACGAGCTCGCGCAGGTGTGGAAGTTGAGGAGGGTGCTCCTCGCCCTCGAGTCTGGTGCGGCTCTCGAACTGCTCATGGATAGGCTCAAGAACACGAAGTCCAACGAAGAGTTCCTGATCTCGGTTGCCGAGGCCGGCCAGTGACGAGCAGGCGAAATACGTCACTACAGTTCAATGGTATCGAGCAGGAGACGCCGTGAAGTCCGACATCCATCCGAGCTATCGTCCGGTCGTGTTTCAGGACACGTCCTCCGATTTCGCCTTCCTGACGAAGTCGACGATCAATACGTCCGAGACCATCGAATGGGAAGACGGCAACACCTACCCGTTCGCCAAGGTCGAGATCTCGTCAGCAAGCCACCCGTTTTACACCGGAAAGCAGATCCTCGTCGACACGACAGGTCGCGTTGAACGATTCCGCAGGCGATACGGCCAGACGGGGACGGCACCAGCGTCGGCTGTTGATTCCCCCACTGAAGACTCGGAGAAATAGTTGAGCCGATCCCCTGGTGCCTCTGTCGGCGGCCAGGCGGTCATCGAGGGCGTGATGATGCGCGCTCCTGACGCCTGGGCGGTCGCCGCACGGCGCCCAGACGGTGTCATCGAAGCCAAACGGAACGAACTTCCCGCCTTGTATTCGAGGAACCGGCTAGCCAGGGTGCCGTTTCTGCGCGGCGTGTTCGTCTTGACCGAGGCACTCCAGCTCGGCTTCCAGGCCCTGTCGTGGTCGGCTGAGAAGGCAGGCGAAGAGGAAGAGGAGATCGGGAAGAAGGAGATCGCCCTCACCATGGTGATCGCTGTTCTCGCTGCGGTCGGGATCTTCGTTCTTGCTCCTGTGTTCGCTGCGAACTGGATCAAGGATCTCGTGGGAGGAAACAGCTTCCTGTTCGTACTGGTCGATGGCGCATTGAGAATCGGCCTGATCGTGGGGTATATCTGGCTCATCGGTAGAAGCGACGAGATCAAACGGGTGTTCGAGTACCACGGTGCCGAGCACAAGACCATCCACGCATACGAGGGCGGTGACCCGCTCGATATCGCGTCGATCCAGAAATACAGCCCCCGCCATCCGCGATGCGGGACCTCCTTCATCATCATTGTCGCCATGGTGGCGTTCGTCGTGTTTCTCACGCTTGCGCCGCTTTCGTTCGTGTGGCAGGTCCTTGCCAGGATCCTGCTGATCCCCGTGATCGCCGGCATCTCGTACGAGGTGCTGCGAGCTGCAGCAGGTCAGCGGTGGATTGCGTTCGCATCGAAACCGGGCATCTGGATCCAGTCGATCACGACGAAGGAACCTTCCGACGACCAGGTCGAGGTCGCGATCGTGTCCCTCCTCGCGGCGCTGGAGCCGGATGAAGTCGCAGCAGTGAAGGAACGAGGTGCGGTTGCTCCTGCAGCGTTGGCTGCGGAATACGACCTCGGCAACGGCGATGGATGAACGGCTTCTCGAACGGTTGGCGAAGGTAGAGGAGGCGTTCGACAGCACACTCAGCCAGTTAGCGGATCAGGCAGTGACAGCAGATCAGAAGCGCTATCGCGAGATCACCTCCCGCCACGCCGAGCTCAAGCCGATCGTCGAGCACTTCCGAAAGTACCGAGCAGCGGCGAAGGACGTCGCTGAAGCCAGGGACCTTGTCGAGGCAGAAGATGACGCGGAGATGCTCCGATACTTTGCTGAGACTATCGACGAGCGTACCGTCGAGATGGAGATGCTCGAGGACGAGCTCCGCGAGCTGTTGATCCCTAAGGATCCCGACGATGACAAGGACGTCATCGTGGAGATACGTGCAGCCACCGGTGGTGATGAGGCAGCCTTGTGGGCCGGTGATCTGTACCGGATGTACGAACGTTTCGCCGAGCGGTCCGGCTGGTCGATCGAATCGATCGATGTCTCGCCGACCGGCGGTGGTGGTATCAAGGAGGCGACCTTCGCTGTGAAGGGCAAAGGGGCATACTCCCGCTTCAAGTTCGAGGCTGGCCCGCACCGAGTCCAGCGCGTTCCGAAGACAGAATCCCAGGGGAGGGTGCACACCTCGGTCGCCACCGTAGCGGCTCTTCCCGAGGTCCAGGCCGTCGAGGTCGAGATCCACGACAACGATCTCATCATCGAGACCATGCGATCACAGGGGCCTGGCGGGCAGTCTGTGAACACGACAGATTCCGCGGTGCGGATCACGCACAAGCCAACCGGCATAGTCGTGTCGTGCCAGGACGAAAAGTCGCAGCTACAGAACAAGATCAAGGCGATGCGCGTGTTGCGTGCGCGGCTGTACCAGATTCAACTCGAAGAGCAGCTTGGCGAGCGTGCCTCAGTTCGCAGATCACAGGTGGGGACGGGTGAACGATCCGGGAAGATTCGGACCTACAACTTCAAGGAGAACCGGGTGACCGATCACCGTGTCGGACTCACCGTGCATTCGTTGCCTGCGGTGCTCGATGGTGATCTCGAAGCGATCCATGCGGCGCTCATCGCCGACGACGTTGCGATGAAGCTTGCACAGGAGGCGTAGCGGATGCGGTCGCGAGACCTCATCGCGGACCGAAAGGGCATCGCCGAGCACGAGGCCATCCGCCTCGTGATGGCAGCGACGGGTCGGTCCCGTACCGATGTGCTCATGGGATTTGATGTCACGGACCACGAGGTCGAGTGGTTTGAGTCGTACGTTCAGAGGCGCCTCGGTCACGAGCCGTTGCAGTACATCGAGGGCACCGTCCCATTTGGGCCTGTGGTTCTATACGTCGATGCCCGGGTGCTCATCCCGCGCCCTGAAACGGAGTACATGTTCGAGCGTCTGGCGGCGTTGGCGGACGATCCGAGGGTGATCGTCGATCTGTGTACGGGAAGCGGGAACCTTGCACTTGCCCTGGCTGTGACGTTCCCGAAAGCCGCCGTGTACGCGGTGGATCTCTCATCCGACGCAACGGCCGTGGCACGCATCAACGCCGAGCGCAATGGACTCGACGTCACAGTGCTGACCGGTGATCTGTTCGACCCGCTGCCCTCCAACCTCATGGGGAAGGTCGACCTCCTGGTGTCGAACCCCCCGTATCTGGCTGAAGAAGAGGTCGAAAGGCTTCCTCCCGATGTGTTGGCGGAGCCCCGTATGGCGCTTGTCGCTGGAGCACGGGGTGACGAGATCCTCAAACGGATCGCCAGCGGGGCCGGTGCCTGGCTGCGGCCCGACGGTATGGTCGCCTGTGAGATCTCGGAGTTTTGCGTGGAACGCACGCTCGGCCACTTCGCACATCTCGATGGCGAGGTTCACGCCGATCTCACGGAAACGGACCGTTTCGTAGTCGGTCATGGCACAGTCGTGTAGCGTTGTGTTCCACATGTTCGGGGAGGTGCTTTGGGCGTTCTGGCAGCAGTAAGGGCAATCAAGCGTGGCGAGATCGTTGGGGTACCGACAGACACGGTCTACGGCCTTGCCGTAGATCTCTACGACGAAGCCGCGCTCGAGCGGCTATATGGCCTGAAAGGTCGAGACGAAGGAAAGCCGATCGCGATCCTCGTCGCCTCGCTCGAACAGGGCTTGGTTCTTGGGGCTATGAGTGACAGGGCGCTCGAACTGGCAGATCGGCACTGGCCGGGAGCTGTGACCCTTGTCGTGCCCAGGCTCGACACAGCGCCTCCATGGCTCGGCCACACACGGAGGCGTACGGTGGCGCTTCGGTGTCCCGACCACCCGGTGGCCCTCGATCTTCTCGAGCAGGCGGGTCCGCTCGCCGTGACGTCGGCGAACAGGGCAAACGCCGACCCTGTTTGCACCGCGGAGCAAGCGGAAGCGATCTTCGGGGACGACGTGCTCACCTACCTACCGGGCGAAGCCGCAGGAGGCGCGCCCTCGACGCTTGTCGACCTGACGCATCCCTCGGAGGTCGTATTGCGCAAGGGCCCTGTGCGGGTGTGACCGGCAACCGGTGGCTTGGGATCAGCGTCGGCACGTTGCTCTCCTCGATGGCGTTGTGGTTTGGATTCCTAGCGATTCCCACGAACGCGCTCGTGGGATTTCTGATTGTCGGCACCGGTCTCGCCTTTGCCATGTACGCCGTGGCAGGTTTTTCTGGTGCTGAGAGTCCAATGGATACCGGGTTCGCGGCAGCTCTGATCGCGCTGATCGTTGCCGCGACGCTCGTAGTTCTCTTCTGGGTCACCAGGATCCGGCCTCTCATCGTCCTGGCTCCGGTTCTCGCGATCAGTTTCGGAGGGACGAGAGCGCTCGCACCGACTCGCAGCAAAACGCGCAACGCGGTGAGGCTCGCCATGTCAAGCGCTGTGGCATTTGGCTTGTACCTCGTGTTCACTGTTGAGCCGACGGCGTACGGTTTGATGGCCCCGTTGCTTCCGTTGCCAGCGCTCGGCGTTGCCGATCGTTTTTTCGAGCGTGGCAAAGACATCGTCGACGAACAGGCGCACTAGATTTAGGTTGTCCTCATCTTCAGGAGTTTCGATGACCGATATGACGTCGCTTGCGCAGGCTGACCCGACCCTCGCCGCTCTCATCGCTCGCGATGCTCAACGGCAGCGGTCCCATGTCCAACTCATCGCATCGGAGAATTTCGTCTCATACGCCATGATGGAAGCCTCGGGTTCGGTACTTGCGAACAAGTACTCTGAGGGCTATCCGGGGCGTCGCTATTACGAGGGCTGCGAAGTCATCGATGAGATCGAGACTCTCGCCATCGACAGGGCCAAAGAGCTGTTCGGAGCGGAGCATGCAAACGTGCAGCCGCATTCGGGATCGCAGGCGAACATGGCGGCGTACCTCGCGGTGCTCGAACCGGGAGACACGATCCTCGGCATGCGACTCGACCAGGGGGGACATCTCACACACGGCTCTCCCGTGAATTTTTCAGGACAGCTATTCAACTTCCTCGCGTATGGCTTGGACCCGGAGACGGAACGCATCGACCTCGATCAGGTGCGAAGCCTTGCGCTCGAGCACAAGCCGAAGATGATCGTCGCCGGATACTCTTCCTACTCACGGATCATCGACTGGGCTGCCTTCCGGTCGATCACCGACGAGGTTGGAGCGATTCTGCTCGTCGACGTCGCTCATATCATCGGATTGATCGCGGGCGGTGCACATCCGAGCCCGGTACCTCATGCCCAGATCGTCACCGCGACGACCCACAAAGCGCTTCGCGGCCCGAGGGGTGGGCTCATCCTCTCGACGAGCGAGCATGCCAATGCGATCGACAAAGCCGTGTTCCCCATGGCGCAGGGAGGAGCGATCAACCACCAGATCGCCGGCAAGGCGCTGTGTTTCAAGCAGGCAGCAACCGAGGAGTACGCCTCGTACGCACGCCAGATCGTTCGCAACGCCTCAGTGCTGGCCAACACGATGATCGGTCAAGGCACCCGCGTCATCTCGGGCGGTACCGACAACCACATGTTCCTCGCAGACCTTCGGTCGATCGATGAGGAGTTGACGGGCAAGGAAGCAGCGACGTTGCTCGACTCGATGGGAGTCACGCTGAACCGGAACGCAATTCCGTTCGATCCGCGTTCGCCGTTCGTCACGTCGGGCATCCGGATGGGTACCGCTGCCGTCACGACCATCGGCATGAAGCAGGAACAGATGGTGACACTTGGATCTGCGATCGTCGAGATTCTGCGAAAGCGTCACGACTCCGCTGTGCTCGCCCAGCTCAGAGGCGTCATCCAGGAACTTGCGAGTGCCTTTCCGGCGTACCCCGTCGAATTCAACGGGTACGTCTAGTGCTCGGATTGCTGCTCGCCCCCGTGCCCCGTTACTCTTGCGGCAGCCGTTAGCGAGCCGCGCAACGACGTCCAAGGACAACCGCCGTGACCGACTCGGATCCAACCAGGAGCAGAGACGAGCAACCTCCGAGCAGCAAGCTCGTGCCCGCTCGCGACATCATCACCGGTGGGTTCTCGAAGAACGCCGATTTGCTGTCGTATGTGCTCTCGGGTCTGCTCGTCGGTTCGCTGCTCGATTGGTTCTTCGGAACCTCTCCGATCATGGTCATTCTGTGGACACTCGCCGGCGTCGGCCTCGGGTTCTACCGCCTCTGGCAAGCTTCTGAGGTTCTCGAAGACGAAGGAAAGGCTCGTAGCCATGGCGTTTGACGACCGCACCGGTGCGGCCGCGATGCACAACCCCTCCGTCGAACAGCGCCCCGTTGAGGCGATCATTGGAAAGAACATCGCAAAGCGGGCGATATTCGTGGCCCCCGTGCTCGTCGCCGTCTTCTGGTTGGTCAGTGGCGTCGCGGGAGCGGTCGCTGCGGGAATCGGCGTCGCGATCGTCGTCATCAATTTTGTGCTTGGCGGTTACATCCTTGCAACGGCTGCGGGAGTGTCGCTGACCCTCTATCATGCCGCAGCGCTGTTCGGATTCTTCATCCGGCTCGGCTTGATCACCATGGCGATGTACCTCATCGTTGCGGTGAGTCCCGACATCGATCGGGTGGTCCTGGGCGTTTCAGCGGTTGCTAGCTATCTCACGCTGCTGTCGCTCGAAGCGGTCGCAGTTGCAAGGGGCTCAGAAAGGGAACTCGAGTGGACCAACTGATACTGGCAGCCGCAGAAGAAGCCTGCGACCTCACCGCACAGGTGGTGTGTGCACCCGCTGACGTCAGTGAAATCTTCGTGTTTCGCGAAGAGATCTTCAACATCCTTGGTTTACCGATCACCCGCACGGTGTTCCTCATCTTCCTGGCAGGAGCGATCGCGATCGGCCTGCTGTACTTCGGTCTGCGTAAGAGGTCCGTTCAACCCGGCAAATTTCAGCTCTCCATCGAGGGTCTGATGACATTCGTACGAGATGAGGTCGCCGTGGGCATCATCGGTCCGACCGGTATCAAGTACTTCCCGTACCTCATGGCGCTGTTCATCTTCATTCTGATCGGGAACTCATTCGAGGTGATACCGTTTATCAACTTCCCGATCACGTCGCGGATAGCGATCCCGGTGTTCCTTTCGCTCCTCACCTGGGTCATCTTCATAGTCGCCGGCTTCAAGCGGAACGGTATCTCCTACCTCATGGAGATCATCTGGCCACCAGGGGTTCCCGTGTTCCTCAAGCCGCTGGTTGGACTCATCGAGTTCATCTCGACGTTCCTCGTTCGCCCATTTTCGCTTGCCATTCGGTTGTTCGCCAACCTCGTCGCCGGTCACGTGATGCTGGTGATTCTGGTGACGACCGCGTTCGTGTCGATCGTCAGGATCGGCGAGATCGGTGTTGTGAAGGGGGTGTTCGGGATCGCGTGGTGGGCTCTTGCGCTCGCCATCTTCATATTCGAACTCGTCGTCATCATCTTGCAGGCGTACATATTCACGTTGTTGAGCGCTGTCTACATCGACACCGCTATCAACGTCGAGCACTAGAGAAGTCGAGCACTAGAGAAAAGGTCCCTCTGATAGGACAAGGAAAGGGAAACAATGGTAGAACTCAAGGGAGCGATCGCCCTCATCGGGTATGGTCTTGCAGCCATCGGACCGGGTGTTGGTATCGGCATCATCGCCGGTAACGCCGTACAGGCGATGGCACGTCAGCCGGAAGCCGCAGGTATGGTCCGCACCACGATGTTCCTGGGTATCGCGTTCACAGAAGCACTTGCGCTCTTCGGCTTCGTGCTCTTCTTCCTGGCATAGTCCAAGGAGCAACAGATGCTTATGCACGTGTTTGCACAGGTGATCCTGGCTACCGAGGAAGTAGTTCCAATTTCGGAGGAACCCTCGAGCGGTGGAGGCGCAAGCCTTCTTCTGCCGGCACCCGAAGAGTTGTTTGCCGGGATCATCGCTTTCTCGATCGTTTTCTTTTTCATATGGAAGTGGGCGATCCCGGCGCTGAACAAGGCACTCGAGGCCCGTCAACAGGCGATCGCCGCCGAGCTCGAATCCGCAGAGAAGGCAAAGATCGAGGCCGAAACGCTCCTGGCCGACTATCGAAGCCAGGTTGCAGGAGCGAAGGATGAGGCTGCACAGATCGTTGGCGATGCTCGCGACGCCGGTGAGGTCGTAAAGTCTGACATCGTTTCGCGTGCAGAGGCCGAAGCAGAGCAGATAAAGGCCCGTGCCCACGATGAGGTCGTGTCAGAACGCGAGCGCGTCGCGTCCGATCTTCGTCGACAGGTGGCGGATCTCTCGATCGATGTTGCAGAGAAGGTCGTTGTGTCGAGCATCGATGCCGAATCCCAGCGTGCACTCGTCGATCGCTATATCGATGAGCTCGGAGGGGTGCAGTAGCTGATGGAGAACGCGACCGATCAGGCGAATCGCGTCGAGGGCTACGCGTCGGCGCTGCTGAATATCGCCAACACTGAAGGCGAAGATGTCACCGATGAGATCTTCCGAGCAGCCGAGGCGCTCAACGGAAATGCCGAGTTGATCGATACGCTCTCCGACTCCCGAATTCCTGCCGATCGCAAGCAAGGCATCGTCGATGACCTTCTCGGCTCACACGCTTCGAGAGTGACGGTTGCGGCAATCAATTTCGTGGTCGGTGCGGGTCAGGCGAGACACCTCGGGGACATCGCAACGAAGCTCGCCGAGCTGGCCGCAGAGGCAGAAGGCGAAGTAGTCGCAGAGGTTCGCGCACCGCTGGATCTTGATCCGGATCAGATCCAGCGGCTGACAGCCGCCCTATCGAGGGCGACGGGGAAGCGGGTCCAGGTAAAGGTCATTGTCGACCCGTCCGTCATCGGGGGAGTGGTCGCAAAGGTCGGAGATACCGTGCTCGATGGATCGGTACAAAACCGTTTCACTGAGCTTCGAGAGCAATGGGGCTGATGCACGATGGCTGAACTCACACTCAATACTGCAGACATCGCCGCAGCGCTTCGGTCCAATCTCGAGGGGTGGTCGCCCTCACTTGAATCTGAGACGATGGGCTACGTGTCCTCCGTGGGAGACGGTGTCGCACGCGTAACCGGACTTCCCGGCGCGATGGCCTCTGAGCTGCTCGAGTTCCCGGGTGGGCTGCTCGGTGTCGCTCTGAACCTCGATGAGGACTCCATCGGTACGGTCATCTTGGGCGACGCGTCGGGGATCGAAGAAGGTGACGAAGTTCGCTCAACGGGTCGTGTCCTGTCGGTTCCGGTAGGGGATGCCCTTCTTGGCCGGGTGGTCGACTCCCTCGGTGCACCCATTGACGGCAAGGGCCCCCTGAACACCACCGAACGCCGCCTCCTCGAGACGCAGGCACCTTCGGTTATCGAGCGCCAGCCTGTTTCGGAACC
This sequence comes from Acidimicrobiia bacterium, assembly GCA_036985995.1. Lineage (GTDB taxonomy): Bacteria > Actinomycetota > Acidimicrobiia > Spongiisociales > UBA5794 > JAMBLL01. The sequence goes on along the minus strand of BTQS01000017.1, from coordinate 6,399 downwards.
ACTTCAGACGGGTATCAAGGCTATCGACGCGATGACGCCGATCGGCCGTGGTCAGCGCGAGCTGATCATCGGCGATCGCCAGACGGGCAAGACTGCCATCGTGGTCGACACGATCATTGCCCAGAAGGGCCTGGGGGTGAAGTGCATCTACGTCGCGATCGGACAGAAGAACTCGACCGTTGCCGAAGTCGTAGACACGCTCGAGAGTGCAGGAGCGATGGAGTACACCGTTGTCGTCAACGCCTCGGCCGGAGATTCCGCTGCGTTGCAGATGTACGCACCGTACGCAGGTTCCGCTATGGGCCAGTACTGGATGTACAAGGGCGAAGACGCGCTGATCATCTTCGACGATCTCACGAAGCAGGCCATTGCATACCGCGAAATCTCGCTCTTGCTTCGGCGCCCACCCGGCCGGGAGGCATATCCAGGCGATGTGTTCTATCTTCACAGTCGCTTGCTCGAGCGTTGTGCTCGATTGTCTGAGGAGTTCGGCGGAGGCTCTTTGACGGGTCTTCCGATCATCGAGACGAAGGGCAATGACGTTTCTGCGTACATTCCCACGAACGTCATCTCGATCACTGACGGTCAGATCTTTCTGGAAACCGACCTGTTCTTCTCCGGTGTCCGCCCGGCCATCAACGCCGGGATCTCGGTGTCTCGAGTGGGCGGCGCCGCTCAGGTGAAGGCAATGAAGAAGGTCGCAGGTCCATTGCGACTCAACCTGGCCCAGTTCCGTGAACTGGAGGCGTTCGCTGAGTTCGGTTCCGAACTCGATGCAACGTCTCTCGCACAACTCGACCGAGGGAGACGCGTCGTTGAAGTCCTCAAGCAAGGGCAGTACGAACCCGTCCCCGTCGCCGAGCAGGTGCTTGTCATCTATGCCGTGACCGAAGGCCACATGGATGATGTTGCGCCGGCAGAGATGTTGCCGTTCGAATCTGGGCTCCGTGAGTTTGCCCGAAGCCGTCACGGTGCATTGCTGGCATCGATCACCGATACAGGCGATTTGCACGAGGACGAACTTGTGGCGGCGATCAGATCCTTCAAGGAATCGTGGCTACCAGACGATTTCACGAATACGACGGAATTCGCTATCCAGATCTCCGAAGACCAGGCCGCAAGGTCGATGCGTGAGAGCGAGCACACCAAACCGGTCGGGGAGGCATAGCGAACCGTGGCATCCGCCGAAGTACGCCAGATTCGTCGACGTATCAGGAGCGTCGATTCGACGATGAAGATCACGCGCGCCATGGAGCTGATCGCCACCGCGCGCATCGGCAAGGCGCGGGTTCGGGTTGCCCAGGCGATGCCGTACACCGAGAAGATGAATGACGTGATCCGCAACATCGCGGCAGCGACCGGATCGCTGTCGCACCCTCTTCTCGAGCGGAGAGATGTGAAGACGGTCGGCGCGCTCGTCGTGACGTCCGACCGCGGTCTCGCCGGTGGCTACAGCTCGTCAGTGATCAGGCTTGCTGAGTTGGCCATCCGACGTCACCAGTCGGAGGGAAAGCTCGTTCGCGTGTACACGGTCGGCGGCAAAGCACAGAGTTACTTCAAGTACCGTAAGTACACGATCGACCACTCATGGCTGGACGTTACGGACACACCCACCTATGGCGATGCGCGTTCGATTGCCAACATTCTGCTCGACGAGTACGCGAGCGAGCGCGTCGACGCTGTGGAGGCATACACGACCGAATATGTCTCGGCACTGACCCAGACCGCCATCCATTTACCTGTTCTCCCCATCGAACCACCCGACTCAGAGGGTGCAGGTGCGTCCGAGCCGATCGGCTACACGTTCGAGCCATCGCCCGAGGAGATCCTCGGGCGGTTACTACCCCGGTACCTCGAAGGCACGATGTTCGGAATGTTGCTGGACGCCTCGGCATCGGAACACGCCGCGCGGCGGCGTGCAATGAAGGCTGCCACCGAGAACGCCGAAGAGTTGACACGCTTGTTGACCCGTGAGGTGAACAAGGCACGTCAGGCAGAGATCACAACAGAAATCAGCGAAATCGTTGGCGGCGCTGAGGCGCTGTCGAATCTTTGATAGATCCATTGAGAAAGACGGAGAGCATCACATGAGCGTGACAACCCTCGCCTCAGGTCGCATCGTCAAGGTTGCGGGCCCGGTGGTAGACGTCGAGTTTCCGCCGGATGCCTTGCCGGAGATCAACTTCGCCATAGAGGTTGATCTCGAGGTGCAGGGCGCCAAGAGCACCGTCATCTGTGAAGTTGCCCAACAGCTCGGCAATGACAGGGTCCGTGCGGTTGCTCTTGCGCCAACCGACGGGCTCACTCGCGGAGCGGAGGTACACAACACCGGCGCGCCGATCTCGGTTCCGGTTGGGGATCAGACCCTTGGACACATTTTCAATGTCTGGGGAGAGTCACTTGACGCTCCGGATCTCGAGTTCACAGGCGAGAGGTGGCCAATCCACAGGGATCCGCCGCCTTTCGAAGATGTGCAGCCCCAGAAGAAGGTTTTCGAGACGGGCATCAAGGTCATCGATCTCATCTCGCCGTACCTCGAAGGAGGAAAGATCGGCCTGTTCGGTGGTGCCGGTGTCGGCAAGACCGTGCTCATCCAGGAGATGATCAACCGTGTCGCAACCCAGCACGGTGGCGTGTCTGTGTTCGCAGGCGTCGGCGAGCGGACCCGCGAGGGCAACGACCTGTTCCTGGAGATGCGTGAATCCGGTGTGATCGACAAGGCTGCGCTCGTGTTCGGCCAGATGGATGAGCCGCCGGGTGTACGTCTCCGTGTTGCACTCTCTGCTCTGACGATGGCCGAGTATTTTCGCGATGTGCAACAGCAGGACGTGCTCTTGTTCATCGACAACATCTTCCGTTTCACACAAGCGGGTTCCGAGGTTTCGACGTTGCTTGGTCGTATGCCGTCTGCTGTGGGCTACCAGCCAACGCTGTCATCGGAGATGGGCACTCTCCAGGAGCGCATCACCTCGTTGAAGGGCCGGTCGATCACGTCGCTCCAGGCCATCTACGTGCCTGCCGACGACATCACAGATCCGGCTCCACACACGGCGTTCGCCCATCTCGATGCAACGACGGTGTTGTCTCGTCCGCTGACGGCGCTCGGTATCTACCCTGCTGTGGATCCGCTGGATTCGAACAGCCGCGCGCTCGATCCCCAGATCGTCGGCGAGGAGCACTACCACGTTGCTACCCAGGTGCAGCTCGTGCTTCAGCGCTACAAGGATCTCCAGGACATCATCGCCATTCTTGGTATGGACGAGCTGTCTGAGGAGGACAGGCTCGTTGTGAACCGTGCACGGCGTATTCAGAGGTTCTTGAGCCAGCCCATGTTCGTTGCCGAGCAGTTCACAGGCCAGGCAGGCATCTTCACATCGCTCGACGAGACGATCGCTTCGTTCAAGGCGGTCCTCGAAGGTGAGCTTGATCACCTGCCGGAACAGGCCTTCTACATGGTCGGCGGGCAAGAGGATGCCATTGCGAAGGCCAAGGAGCTAGTGCAGTGACCGGCGACTTCAGCACCCTTCTGCCGGCCGGGAACGGCGCTCGCGGCGGTCTCGTCCTTGACGCAGTTCCGACTGCGCCTGCGTCCTGCGGTCTTGCGATCACCGTTCCTGCCTCGGCATCGACGTCACGGACGTCACCGGTCACTACACCGAAGGCGCAGGTCTGATGGCAAAGACGTTCCAGGTCGACATCGTGACACCCGAAGCTGTGATCTGGTCGGGTGAGGCGGAGATGGTCTCTGCCCGCACGACGGAGGGCGACATCGGTGTCCTTGCAGATCACGAGCCGACTATGGCAGCGCTTTCGACCGGAGCGGTAACGATCCACCACGACGGCAAGGTCACCGCCGCGGGCATCCACGGAGGGTTCCTCCAGATCTTCAAGAACCAGGTGACGTTACTCACCGACAGCGCCCAGCTCACCGAAGGCGGTCTCGAAGCTGCCCGCGAGACGGCAGCGGCACTTCGAGATTCCTCGGAAGAGGCGTAGCAAGCCGGAGCCACTCGGCCTCTCGAAGCGAGCGCGCTGGTGCACCAGCCACGACTGGGCTGGTCGGCGTTTCGCGGAGTCCAACGGGCAGCAACCAACGGAACGCCGGCCTCGTCCAGCGACTCGCTAGGGTCTTCGCGTTCGGTGTTTTCGCATTTCAGCGGTAGGGACGATCCTCGGAATCGGTTGCATCGAACTCTCCTTTGACGTATGCGGCTGCGTCTGTTGCCTGCAGATGCACAAGTATCGGTTTGCTTCGAGCCCCCGACCACGATGAGCAGTCTCGCTCAAGTTCTGGGTGAAGACTCCGATTCGAATAGAGTCCGTGCAAAGAGGGAGAATTCGTTGGATCTCAAAACCCGACGTGAGCACTCCTCCGACCGTTTATTGATCTTCATCGTTGCCTATCAGGCAGAGACGACGTTGAAGGATGTGCTCGACAGGATTCCGAACAGTGTTCTGACGTCGTTTGACGTTGAGATTCTCATTGTTGATGACGCGTCAAAGGATCGCACGTTCGAGATCGGGCGTGACTACTCAACTGCACATCCCGAACTCCCGTTGACTGTGCTGCGCAACGAGTACAACCAGGGCTACGGCGGTAATCAGAAGATCGGCTACGCGTACGCAGCGGCACATGGATTCGATTTCGTCGCGCTGATTCACGGGGACGGTCAATATGCCCCGGAGGAACTTGGGAGGCTTCTCGAGCCGTTGCTCAAGGACGAGGCCGATGCTGTCTTTGGTAGTCGAATGATGGAACCCGGCCGAGCCCTTCGTGGCGGTATGCCGCTGTACAAGTACATGGGCAATCGAATTCTCACTCGAATCCAGAACATCCTTCTGAGGCGTCACCTGTCTGAGTACCACAGCGGGTATCGCGTGTATCGGGTTGCCTCACTCGGAGAGATCCACTACAGGCTCAACACCAACGATTTCCACTTCGACACGCAGATCATCCTTCAGCTGATGAACAACGGGAGTCGGATCACAGAGGTTCCGATCCCGACGTACTACGGGGACGAGATCTCGCGAGTGAGCGGTCTTCGGTATGCAAGAGACGTAGTGTCAAGCACCGTTGCGAGTTTTTTCCACGGATTCGGCCTCTTTCAACAACGCCGACTCGATTCCGCCTTGCCGAAGGATTCGCCCTACCGCTCGAAGCTCGGGTTCGTAAGCCCCCACTCGCTTGCGGTCTCGGCCGTGCGAGACAGCTCGAACGTGATCGATCTCGGAGCCGGGCCCGGAGATGTTGCGGAGGCCCTAGTCGGCAAGGGCTGTGCCGTGACCATCGTCGATATGGAGCGACCGAAGACAGATTTGCCTGGTGTCAATGTGTTGGTCCAGAACCTGAACGATGAGCTTGAGTTCGACGTGGCCGACTTCGACACCATTATGATGCTCGACGTCATCGAGCATCTGTCAGATCCGGAGGATTTCCTCGACCGACTTCGATCCCAGTTTGGTCACGATCCCAAGACGCTCATACTCTCAACTCCGAATATCGCTTTCGTTCTTCAACGTCTCTCTCTACTGTTCGGCCAGTTCAACTACGGCCGCTCCGGGATTCTCGATCGGTCACACACCCGGTTGTTCACGTTCCGGACGCTGAGGCATCTCCTGCGTGATGCGGGCTTCAGGATTCGTGTTGTGCGCGGGGTGCCGGCTCCCTTCCCTTTGGTCGCCGGGGAGCGTGTCGGTGGTTGGTTTCTCCGCCTCAACGAGATGTTGATCAGAATCAGCAAGACGCTGTTTTCCTTCCAGATCTTTGTGATCGCTGAGTCGACTCCGTCGGTCGAGTACCTGGTCGATGATGCCCAGCGTTCCCAGTTCTAGGACGATCGCGCTATGACGTCGACCCTCAGAGGAGTGCTTGCCGTCGCCGCGGGTAGCATCTTGGCAATCGCGATGTACCCCCTGCCGCAACCGATCGCGATTGCACTGCTCATCCCTGCGCTTGGACTTGCGACGCTGGCGACTGTTGGTGGCGACCTCAAGCTCACTGTGTCGTCTGAACGGCTCTACACCCTCGCCATCCGGGCGGCACTCGCAGTCGGTGTCGTCTTGTTTGGGACGTCGTTGAGATCGATCGTGGCACCGGGAACGGCGATTGAAACTGTGGGATGGGTCGGTCTCACAGTGGTTGTTGGAGCAACAGCTTTCGCGATGCTGGACGATAGGTACGGGTCGAAAGCTGCGATCGCATTCTTTGGCTTCTATGGCCTGTCACTTATTTGGGTTCTTGTGGCGACCCTCCAAGGCGATCTCTTCATCGACGTCATTCAGTTTCAGCAAGGCGCGACCGCCGCGCTTGGGGACGGGATCAACCCGTATGCCATGAGGTTTCCTGACCTCTATGGCGTAGACTCAACCCTCTTCTACGGAGTCGGGGTCTCCGTAGAT
>BTQS01000016.1:0-21067 GCA_036985995.1 Acidimicrobiia bacterium | reverse complement strand
AGCGCTACGTCACGGTCTGCGAGTTCCACGAAAGGCAGCGTACCAACAGCGGGACTTGGACCGGCCGCGCCACCCTCGAAACTCCCTAGCTCTCGCTCCAGGCCTTGAACCTCGCAAGACCTTCCTCGATCTCAGACGTCCCGATGCCAGAGTATGCGAAACGAATGTACCGATTCTTTTCGTCCGGCGATGGTCGACCGAAATGAATGCGGGAACAGAACGAAACACCGGTTGCGTGCAACGCTGCTCTCCGGAAGTCCTCGTAGTCGTCGAGACCCTTGTTCCGCATCAACCCGGTTACGTTCGGCCACAGATAGAACGTGGACTCTGGAGTGAAACACTTCACACCCTCGATGCCGCCGAGGATCGCCGCCGCGGCATCGCGACGCTCCCTCAGGGTGTCGATCATCGCATGGACCTCGCTCTGATCGCCCTCGAGACCGGCAAGGGCGCCGTATTGGACGAAATGGTTCGGGCAAGACTCATCGTTGACGTTGATCTTTGCGATCACCTCTACGACCTCTTTGGGACCGATCGATGCACCGAGTCGCCAACCAGTCATCGCAAACTTCTTGGAGAATGTGTAGAGGATCACGGTGCGCTCAGCCATTCCCGGCTGCTCGACGAACGATCGCGTCGAGCCCGAATAGCGCATGTCGAAATACGCCTCGTCTGCGAGAACGGAGAGGTCATGTTTGAGGACGAGTTCGGCGAGGCGCTCGTGTTCACCGGGCGGAGACTCCACTCCCATGGGGTTCTGGAGATCGTTGAAGATCAGCAGACGAGTCTTGTCCGTGATGCTCGCCTCGATCCCTTCAAGGTCAAGCGAAAAACCGTCGGCTCCCTCGATGTACCCGTAGGGAACGGCCACGCCGCCCTGGAACTCGATCTGGGATTCGTAGATGGGGAATCCGGGATTCGGGTACAGCACCTCGTCGCCGGGCTCCATCAGCGCCATGAGAAACTTCCCGATCGTTGGTTTCCCTCCGGGCTGCATGACGACATTCTCAAGACCGTATTCGACGCCGTGAGTCGCGGACACGTTCGCTGCAAGGGCCTCTCTGAGCTGAGGGATTCCTGCGCTCGGGTTGTAACCCGTCTTGCCGTCCTTGATCGCCTTGAATGATCCCTCTACGACCGTCGATGGTGTGGCGATGTTCAAGTCACCGAGGTGGAACGGATATACCGTGTTGCCTTGGGCGGCGAACGCTGCGGCCTCCGCCGACACCGCAAACGCGGTCTCTGTGCCGAGGCGGTCTATCCGGGTCGCAATACGCATGATTTCTCCTGCTCATCGATCGTCGTGGCGTGACTTTGACGATAACGGGGAGACAGGGCAAGGCGTCAAGTGGTCAAACGCCGGGGTGAACAGGGTTCGGAGCGAGAACCCCGGTGTCAGCCTTGATCCCGGGTTTGATCCGTACCCGTGTCGACGTTGTGACGCGGATGCCCGTCACCATCTGCATGAGGCAACGTTGTGTCTGTAACCGGTGGGTCCTCTGGCGGTGGGCGTTCCGCGGAACCCTGGGTGGTAGTCGTGTGCTCGACTATTTCAGGTTCGGTAGTACTTGTCGTAGCGCGATCGGTGGGACGCTCGTCAGGCGGTGTCACCACATCGGATCCATCGTCGCCCGGGACGTCATCCTTCGGTGGAACCTCATCGCTGATCACATCAGTGACCGGCTGATCGACGATCCGGTGATCGGGCACGCGATCCGTGATCAAGTCGAATTCGCCACGGAGGGCGTGGTCGGGAGGAAGGTCCGAAATCGCGTCACGTGCGTCGGATACGGCCGACGGGATCCGATCGATCTCGGCCGGTTCGTCGACGATGTGAGCGAGTTCCTCGACGCGGTGCGACGCGACAACATCGGAGTCGAAAATCGAAACGATGGGCTCGACGATCCTCTTCACCGGATACAACACATCGCCGGGGTTGGCGTTGTCCGCCGCCACGGCCGCTCCCACCGGGGCGACAACCATTGCCGCCGCAACAAGGGCAGGGATTCGCAGCCGCCAGCGAGAGGGTGATGCTACGACGGGGAGGTCCGCGGCGCGAAGAGCTTCGGCGATCGTCGCCTCGTGGCGCGCCGCCGTCTGTGCGTCCATCGTGATCATGAACGCATCCTGCAATCTCTCGGTCGTACCGGCGCCTATACGGCTCATCGGTGATCCTCTACTCTCTTCTTGGTTGAAGACGCCACGTCGCCGCCAGATTCGACGGTCGATAGCAGGTTTCGTAGACGTTTTTCGGCTCGCGCGGTCGCCGCGTATGCGGCAGGGCGAGTCATTTCCATGACGGATGCGACCTCTTCGCCTGACAGACCAACGACGTGGCGCAGCGCGATCAGGGTTCGCTGACGGTCTGATAGCTGATCCAACGCTCTTTCGAGTGCGGGATCGATCTCGGGTATCTCCACTCCTGCGGGTGAGACAACAGTGTCGGGTGTTGTCGCCGTCAGGGATTCAGGGTGGCGGGACCGCCTGCGAATCTCGTCAAGGCAGGTGAAACGGACGCTCCGAAACAGCCACGCTCGAAGCGAGCGGCCGTCACCCTTGATGGTGTGCGCCGAACGCACGAGCTCGAGAAACGCTTGCTGAACCGCATCTTCGGCGAGGCGGCGGTCTCTGAGCATCGAAAAGGCGAACGATGCCAGATGGTTGCCGGTCAACCGATACAGGTCGGCAAACGCGGCGTCAGATCGTCGACGGATCTCGTCGACGAGCACATCGAGTTCGGGATACTCGCTCACCGGGCCGGAAACTCCTTCCGCCGACTGTCCGACGGTAGCGCTCGACCCGGTGAACGAGATGGAACTCCCTTCACCTACAGCGGCAGTTGGTGTGGTCCATGTGCCCGATGGTGATACAGGCATCGATGTCCCAACTGGTGAAGTTCACGGTGTGTCAGGCGATCAACGGCGATGTCGTGGTGGAACAAGCACCGTTCCGCATACTTGTGGAACTCGCGGTCCGTGAGACGATGGTCTCGTTCGCGGTCCTTGATCCTGTCGGACTCGTGGTCCGTGATCCTGTCGGATGGCACGTCGTGGGGACGTACATCGGTCACCCGGTCCGTGACCCTGTCACTCGGCACGTCGTGGGGACGTACATCGGTCACCCGGTCCGTGACCCTGTCACTCGGCACGTCGTGGGGACGTACATCGGTCACCCGGTCCGTGACCCTGTCACTCGGCACGTCGTGGGGACGTACATCGGTCACCCGGTCCGTGACCTTGTCGCTGGGTCGCTCGTCCGTTCGATGATCCACAACCCTGTCAACCGAGTCCGCATTCGTCTCGGCCGCCAGCGCTGCAGTCGACGCCCCCAGAACTGCGACGATCGTGGCTAGAAAGATGATCCTTCTCATCATTCGCTCACTTTCTCCTTGCTTGGGGTAAGAGACGCCAACGATGGCGGGGATTCGACGGGCATCGCTCGAAAGCTCCAGAAATTCCCTCGTATCTTCCGGCAATGGACCCTCGGGTAGAGTCATCTGATGGACACGGATCTCGACCCCGTAGCGCGCGCCGCGCAGCTCGACTGCTGGTCGGGTGCCGTTGAACCACGCCCTATCGACGGTGGATTCACGAACACCAATTTTGTGGTGCGCGACGCAGGCGAGTCCTTCTTCGTACGGATCGGCGAAGACAACCCGATTCACGGAATCATGCGTTTCAACGAACTTGCCGCGGCACGTGCTGCAGAAGCCGCCGGAATCTCACCAGCCATAGTCCATGCAGAACACGGCGTCATCGTGAGCCGATTCATCGAAGGCGAAACACTCACGCCAGCTCATGTGCGAGATCCTGAGATGCTCGAGCGCATCGTGTCGCTCATCAGATCCTGCCACTACGAGATCCCGCGGTACTTGCGAGGACCGGTCCTCATGTTCTGGCCGTTTCACGTCATCCGCGGCTACGTCGCCGCCATCATCGCAACGGATACACAGCAAGCTTCGCAGATGACAGAGCTGCTCGACCGCGCGGCGCAACTCGAAGATGCGGTCGCCATGGTCGAAATCGTGTTCGGACACAACGACCTTCTCGCTGCGAACTTCATCGATGACGGCGATCGACTCTGGCTGGTCGACTGGGACTACGCCGGGTTCAACAGTCCACTGTTCGATCTCGCCGGACTGGCAACGAACAACGAACTCTCAAACGACGGAGAATCCGTCCTGCTCGAGCTGTACTACGGATCCCGACTCGATGAGTCCCTTCTTCGCCGATATCAGGCCATGAAGTGTGTCTCGCTGTTGCGCGAGACCCTGTGGTCGATGGTCTCGGAGATCCACTCGACCCTGAGCATCGACTTCGCCGCCTACACAGAGGAGAACCTCGCTCGTTTCGAGCGCGAATACGACACCTTCTCCCGTACATACGATGGATAGGCTGCCCGTATCAGCGCAGGTGGTGATCGTGGGCGGCGGCATCGTTGGCTGCTCCACCGCCTACCACCTCGCACAGCTTGGCTGGCGTGACATCGTTCTGCTCGAACGTTCGAAACTGACGAGCGGGTCGACGTTCCACGCCGCGGGGCTCGTTGGCCAACTGCGCACCAACGCGAACATCACTCAGCTGCTCAAATACAGCGTGGAACTCTACGACCGCCTGGAAGACACAACCGGGCTGGCAACGGGTTGGAAGCAGAATGGTGGGCTGCGACTGGCTTGTAGCGAATCGCGGATGATCGAGCTGAAGCGTCAGGCGACGACGGCACATTCCTTCGGTCTCGAGATGGAGATGCTGAGCCCTCGGGAAGCCCAAGCTCTGTGGCCGCTCATGGATGTGGCTGACGTCCTCGGCGCTGCCTTCTTGCCGACGGATGGCCAGGCGAACCCGGCCGACATCGCCCAATCGCTCGCAAAGGGTGCCAGAGACTCCGGTGTCCGGATCGTGGAAGATTGCAACGTCACGGGCATCTCAACACGGAACGGACGGGTCACCGGGGTTGCGACCGAAGAGGGTGGGATCGAGACCGAGATCGTCGTGAACTGCGCCGGACAGTGGGCCAGGGAGTTAGGCAGCATGGCGAGTGTCAACGTGCCTCTCGTCTCAGTCGAGCATCAGTACGTCATAACGGAACCGGTCCACGGCATCACCCGGGATCTACCAACGCTGCGCGACCCGGACCGCCTGACGTACTTCAAGGAGGAGGTCGGTGGCCTTGTGATGGGCGGGTATGAGCACAATCCGAAGCCGTGGGCGGTCGGCGGAATACCGAGCGGCTTCAACTACAAACTGCTCGAACCTGACTACGAGCACTTCGAGCAGCACATGGAGCACGCCTTCGCTCGTGTGCCATCGATGGAGAGCGCAGGTATCAAGGAGTTGGTCAATGGACCCGAGTCGTTCACGCCCGATGGCAATTTCATACTCGGCGAGGCACCGGAAGTTCGCGGTTTCTACGTGGGTGCAGGCTTCAATGCTTTTGGCATTGCAGCGGGTGGCGGCGCCGGCAAGGCGCTCGCCGAGTGGATCGTTAGCGGCGAGCAGCCGATGGATCTGTGGGCGGTGGACATACGCCGTTTCGGCCCACCCCATCAGGACGAGAACTGGGTCCGCAACAGAACCCTCGAGTCATACGGGAAACACTACGCGATGGCCTGGCCGCACGAGGAGGACGAGTCGGGTCGCCCTCTACGTGTCTCGCCGCTCTATGAAACACTCGGGAACGCGGGCGCTGTCTTCGGTGAGAAGCTCGGGTGGGAAAGACCCAACTGGTTTGCGCACCCAGGGCAACCACGCCGCGATGTCTACTCGTATGGAAGGCAGAACTGGTTCGATAGGGTCGGCGAGGAGCACCAAGCGGCTCGGGAGCGGGTTGCCCTGTTCGACCAATCCTCGTTTGCGAAGTTCATGGTCTCAGGGCCAGACGCCGTCACAGCGCTGTCGTGGATCTGCTCGAACAACATCGACAAACCGGTAGGTTGCATCACCTACACACAGATGCTCAACCAGGGCGGAGGAATCGAAGCCGACCTGACCGTCACACGAATAGATGACGACGAGTTCTACATCGTCACGGGCACCGGTTTCGCCACGCACGATCTCTCATGGATCGAACGCAACATCCCAGAACACCTACGAACGACCTTGGCTGAGGTCACGGATTCCTACGCGACCCTTGCACTGATGGGTCCCATGTCGAGAGATCTGCTCTCGCATGCCACGGATGCGGACCTTTCCAACGACCAATTCCCATTCGCAACATCACAGGAGATCGACATCGGTGGCGTCACCATTCGTGCCATGCGAGTCACGTATGTCGGCGAGCTCGGGTGGGAACTGCACATACCTACGGAGTCCGCAGCACACGTGTACCGCCGACTGAGCGAGGCCGGGCAGCCATTCGGTCTTGCAAACGCCGGGTACCGCGCAATCGAGAGCCTGCGGCTCGAAAAGGGATACCGGGCGTGGGGAAAAGACATCGGACCCGACTTCACACCATACGAAGCAGGTCTCGGGTGGGCGGTCAAGATGGCAAGCGACATCCCCTTCCTGGGCCGAGAACGTCTGCTCTCACAACAAGGCGCACCCCTCACCCGACGCCTTGCGTGTTTCACCGTTGACGACCCGGATGTCGTACTGCTCGGGCGCGAATCGATCTACCGCAACGATGAACCCGTTGGCTGGCTGACATCGGGTGGCTGGGGATACACGGTGGGCACGAACATCGGATACGGCTATGTACGTGATGAACACGGCATCAGCGACTCGGAACTATTCGAGGCCGAGTATTCACTCGAAGTGGCGAGCGAACGGGTCGCTTGCAAGATCCACAAAGAGGCGCTCTACGACCCGCAGATGGAGCGGGTGCGAAGCTGACTCTGCCCTGCGACGTCAGTCGTCGCTGCCTTGTGTGCGATCGAACACATCGGCTTCGAATGATTCGAGCAGAACCCCGCATTCCTTGACCCACGTCTCGGCTTCTGAGCGTGCGGAACTCGCAAACCAGTCACGCCGGACAACGTCGTCGAACCAGCGGGTGATCTTGTCGAGGTCCTGGCGTATCTCCTCTGCCTCTTCGAACGTGTAGTTCTCCCTGAAACGTTCGAACTCGATTTCCTTGACGAATTTCGACTCACATTCCTCGACGATCTCGGCATATTCGCGGGCAGCGAGCTCGGTGAAGATCTCGACCAGCTCAGCGTGCTGATCATCCGGGACGAACGGGATCTCGAGGTACGTATCGGTGCCTCCCATATCAGCGATCCTCTCGCGGATCTTGCCGATGCGCTCCCTGATCTCTGACCGTCCGGGCAGAATGCACACAGCCTGTTGTGGGTAATACGCACCGAGGCGTTTCAGCTCCCGCCAGATCGCAATGCGATTCGACGACGGCTCAGATGGCACCTTGTATGCAAGCAGGAGCCATTCAGGGTCCCCAACGAACGAGTCCTGTGGATTTGCGATGTGCGACGTCCTTTCATCTGGCCCGATCGTGGACAAAGTCCCTGTATGGCCACAACAGCCTCTATGTAGCAATTGTTATTCTAGCATTCGTTGTCTAGCGTAGGTGTGGATTCAGTGGAGGAACGGACTGGCATGAAACAACTGAAGAAGATCACCCGCGGTGTCCCGCCCACAGTGGTGGCGCTCGGCCTCGTCAGTATGTTCACAGATCTCTCCAGTGAGATGATCTATCCACTCATACCCGTGTTTCTCACGACCACGCTTGGAGCAGGCGCTCTGGCTCTCGGTGTCATCGAGGGTGTAGCCGAATCGACCGCTGCCATCCTCAAGGTCGTGTCCGGCTGGTGGACTGACACCGTCAAGCGCAGAAAACCGTTCATCTTCGCCGGATACGGGATCGCAGGCGCGGTGCGGCCGCTCATCGCATTCGTGTTCGCCTGGCCGTGGGTCCTCGCCATCCGGTTCGTCGACCGCGTCGGAAAGGGCATTCGCACCGCACCACGCGACGCATTGATCGCGGACGTAACCCCCGAGGAACACCGCGGTGCGGCCTACGGTGTCCACCGCAGCCTCGACCACTTCGGCGCCGTCCTCGGTCCATTGGTCGCTGCAGCATTGCTGGGGATCGGCTTCGGCCTCCGCTCCGTCTTTTTCCTCGCGATCATCCCGGCCGTCATCGTGATCGTCGTCATCGCCAAGCTCGTCAAAGAACCAGAGCAAACTACGACGATCACATCGACCGGACGATCCGTGTTCGCCAGGGGCGGAGATCTTGGAAAGAACTACTGGGTCTTGATGGCAGCGGTCGTGATATTCACGCTTGGCAACAGCGCCGACGCCTTCCTGCTGCTTCGACTCAGTGACGAAGGCGTCTCCGTCGTGTGGATCGCGATCCTCTGGTCACTCTTCAGCCTGGTCAAGATGGGATCGAACCTCGTAGGCGGACGGCTATCTGATCGACTAGGTCGCAAACGTCTCGTTCTGGCAGGCTGGATCTTCTACGCTGTCATATATCTCAGCATGGGCGTTGCATCCTCGACACCCGTTCTCATCGCCCTGTTCCTTGCGTACGGGTTGTACTTCGGTCTCACGGAACCCGTCGAGCGTGCGTGGGTCGCAAGCCTCGCACCCTCAGACCTGCGCGGGTCGGCATTCGGCTACTACAACGGTGCTATTGGCATTGGCGCGTTGCCAGCAAGCATTGTCTTTGGTGGCATCTGGGCTGTGTTCGGCCCGACGGCAGCATTCACGTTCGGCGCCACCATGGCAGCGATCGCAGTGCTGGTCCTCTTCCGCGTACCCGAGGTTCGATCGGTGGCACTCGTCGATTGACAACGACCTCCCGCTCTCACCGACCGGCGAATCGGGCTGCGTCAGCTGAGCAACGTACACTGGCCTTCAGGACGCGGAGAGGCCAATGACCACCGAATTCTTCGACCAGGTTGAGCGGATTCAGTTCGAGGGACCAGAGAGTGACAACCCGCTCGCATTCCGATGGTATGACGCGGAACGCGTCGTGCTCGGAAAACGGATGGAGGACCACCTCCGATTCGCCGTTGCGTACTGGCACTCATTCAATTGGAGTGGCTTCGACATCTTCGGGGACGGAACGCTTGACCGTCCGTGGATTGGCGGACACGGAGACGAGATGTCCCAGGCGAGGGACAAGATGGCGGCCGCATTCGAGTTCTTCGACAAACTCGGCGTGCCGTTTTTCTGCTTCCACGACCGCGATCTCGCCCCTGAGGGTGCCACGTTCACCGAATCGTCGTCACGGTTCCATGAGATGGTCGAACTCGCTGGCTCACATATGCAAGACACCGGGGTCCAACTCCTTTGGGGGACCGCCAACCTGTTCTCGAACCCGCGATACATGGCAGGCGCAGCCACGAACCCGGATCCCGACGTGTTCGCGTATGCGGCTGCACAGGTCCGCGATTGCCTCGAAGCGACCCACAAACTCGGTGGCTCCAACTACGTCCTATGGGGTGGCAGGGACGGGTACGACACGCTGCTCAACACCGACATGGGGCACGAACGCACCCAATTGGCACGATTCCTGCACATGGTTGTTGAGCACAAACATGCCATCGGTTTCGACGGTGCAATACTCATCGAACCGAAACCGTTCGAACCCGTGAAACATCAATATGACTTCGACGTCGCTGCCGTTCACGCCATGTTGCAGCAGTTCGGACTCGAAGACGAGATCAAGGTCAATATCGAAGTCAACCATGCGACCCTGTCCGGCCACGACTTTCATCACGAGATCGCCACCGCATTCGACGCAGGCATATTCGGTTCGATCGACGCCAACTCCGGCGATGATCGCCTTGGATGGGACCTCGACCGTTTCCCGGTGTCAGTCGAGCAGATGTCGTTTGCGATGTACGAGATTCTCAGGGGAGGCGGTTTTACGACGGGTGGTCTGAACTTCGATGCGAAACTCCGAAGGCAGTCCATCGACCGCGTCGACCTCTTCAAAGCGCATGTGGGTGGAATGGACACCATGGCACGCGCTCTGATCGTCGCTGCAGATCTCGTCGAGGACGGAGCGATCGAGCAAGGGACCCGGGATCGATATCGGCGGTGGGAGGAGCCCCCTGCCAGGGCGATGCTTACCGGTGAACGATCGCTCGACGACGTCGCGAAATCGGTCATCGCGTCAGGGATCGAGCCACAGCCTCGATCCGGGCGCCAGGAAGAGCTCGAATATCTCGTCGCCCGATACGTCGAAAGAGCAAGGTGACATGAGCCTGGTTGCTGGTGTCGACTCTTCGACACAGTCGACCAAGATCGAGATAAGGGATCTCGTAACCGGCGAGCTGATCGGGCAGGCAAGTGCTGGTCACCCGCCGGCGAGCCCTCCCGTCAGCGAACAATCGCCTGAGAGTTGGTGGTCTGCCCTGCAGGCAGCCTTCGGTCAGCTGTCCGGGCATCTTGACGATGTCGTCGCTGTTTCGGTCGCAGCTCAACAACACGGTCTCGTATGTGTCGACGAGGTTGGGAACTCGTTGCGCCCTGCGCAGCTGTGGAACGACACGACGTCCGCAAACCAGGCCCACTCGCTCGTCGCCCGCCTCGGCGCCCCGGAATGGGCAAGGATCGTTGGAGTCGTACCCGTTCCTTCGATCACGATCACGAAGCTGGCGTGGCTGAAAGAGAACGAACCAGCAATATTTGAACGGGCGACGGCATTCATGTTGCCGCACGACTATCTCACCTCAAAGCTCACGGACAGACGGACAACCGACAGGGGCGACGCCTCGGGAACCGGCTGGTGGTCACCCATCAATGACCGGTACGAACCAGATCTTCTCGCTCTCGTTACCGATGACCCGACAGGCGTGATTCACCGGTTGCCCGAGGTCCTGGGACCACGAGACATCGCTGGCCAACTGACAGTCGAAGCCGCGGCTGCGACAGGGCTTCGTGAAGGAATACCGGTGGCGTGCGGGACAGGGGACAACATGGCTGCTGCGTACGGGCTCGGCCTGTCACATGGAGACATCGCCATGTCGCTCGGCACCTCCGGGACGGTATATGGCATCACCGAGAGTCCGGTCTCTGACGAGACCGGAACTGTGGCAGGTTTCGCTGACGCCAACGGACAGTTCCTTCCGCTCGTCGCAACACTCAACGCAACAAAGGTCACCGATACGATCGCTCGTCTGCTCGGTGTCGACGCGTCAGGATTCGCTGCACTTGCGCGTACAGCGATGCCCGATCCGCGACTCGTTGTCACGCCATACTTCGACGGCGAGAGAACACCGAATCTTCCAAACGCCACGGGCGCCATAGCCGGGCTCGACAACTGGACGTCACGTGGCGACATCGCGGCAGCTGCTCACATCGGGGTCATCTGTGGATTGCTTCACGGAATAGATGCGCTCGAGTCCGTCGGAGTAGAGACTGATGGAACGCTGCACCTCACGGGCGGTGGGGCCCGATCAGAGGCGTTTCAGCAATGGGTTGCCGATCTATGGGGCAGACCGATCGCCGTTCACGCAACCAGCGAGGCAGTCGCGACGGGTGCGGCTAAACAGGCCGCCGCCGTCGCGATGGACACCGAACCTCACTGGCACGACAAACCCGACTTCGTGATCGAACCGAGACAAGAAGTGGATCGAACCGCATACCGCGAGACCTACCGATCGGTCGTGTACTGAACCCCGCCCTCCTCGCAGGCAGGATCGGCCGTAGGTGCCCTATGGATACTCGACCGTGACGAACGAGTTCGCATCAACAGTTCCGACATCTGTCTCGGTGCCGTCGGGCCAGGTAACCCGTACCTCAATCGTCGGTTCGTTCCCGATGCCGAAGTGCGCACGTTGATCTTCGCTCGACAGATACGAACCACCGGCACGGATCTCGCGCATCAGAACGGTGCCGTCGGCGAGTGTTGCACGCACGATCGCACCCGGAGCAAAACGGCCAAGCGAAATGGTGACGTACCCCAGCTTCGGTCCGGCATTCTCGAGGATCAGTAGTGGACCACCGATCTGGGAGACGGCAATATCGAGATCGCCGTCGTTGTCGAAGTCGGCGACCGCCAATCCCCTCGCATTGAGATCTCCCAGACCTGACACGCCAAGTTCGACGGACCGATCTGAGTAGGCGCCATCTGACCGTTCGAGGTACTGCATCGGCTCTGCGGAGGCCGACAGTTCGACGATCGGAACGAGACCGTTTGCGATCAGCAGGTCGAGGTCCGTGTCGTTGTCGAGGTCGAAGAAAGACGCTCCCCACCCCGTAACTCCGACACCAAGATCCTCCACACCGAACGTGTCGACGCCACTCACATAGAGAACGGTCTCGCCAGACTCGTTGAGGTATACCCCATGGTTCTGGTCACCAAAATTCGTGATGAACGTGTCGAACATGCCGTTCTCGTCGTAGTCGCCGATGGCCAGGCCCATGCCGGAATCCTCGTCGGCTACCCCCGCCGAGGCGCCGATCTCTGTGAACCCGAAACCGAAGGGACCATCTGACGGGTCGTTGCGATACAGACGATTCGGATTCGTATCGTTCGCGACGTACAGGTCGAGGTCTCCGTCGAGGTCAACATCGGTGAACACCGCACCGAGCCCGTATTCCGGTTCGACTTGATCGATGCCGAGCATCGGGGCGACGTTGGTAAAGGTCACGACACCGCGGGAATCGGCCCCGTTGGAGATGTACAGAAGGTCTTCACGGCCGAGATTCGTATTCGGGAAACCGAGCGTCGCACCGGGAATCCGGTTATTGATATCGACGTACCCCGCGACGAACAGGTCGTTCCAGCCGTCACCGTTCACGTCACCGATCGCCGCGCCGGTTTGCCATCCGAAACCGCCGACGCCTGACTCATCTGCTGCCTCGGTGAAGGTTCCGTCGCCGTTGTTCCACAACAACGCGTTTGACCGGGCGGTCGTGACGTAGATGTCCGGGTAGCCGTCGTTGTTGAGATCCCCGGTAACGCATCCGCTGCCACGTACGGAGAGGTCAGCGCCACTGCGAGATGAGACGTCATCGAACGTTCCGCCTGCATTGTGGTAGAGGGCATTTCGTGGCAGGCCGCCTTCGTCTATCCAGGTCGAATACTCGTCTAGTGAGTACGTGTTCACGGCGTACAGATCCATCCACCCGTCATTGTCATAGTCGAGCCAGCACACTCCCCCGCCCATCATTGCGACCGGATCAGGAGAGGGGCCCCATCGAAAGGCGCTCTGGAAGAAACTCACTCCGACATCGGCGGCGACATCACGTAACACGAGTTCGTCAGGTTCGGGCGGTGTGGACAGCGATGCAGCGCATGCGGAGAGGATCAGGAATAGCACGAGCGCGCCACCCGTGCGGAGTAAGAACCGACGCAAGCTGGCGTCCTTCCTATCGACCATCGGTGTTAGGAGACACCGCTCACGGCCTGTTTCCGACGCGAGTACGAGTCGACGAGCACCGCAGCCAGAAGGACCAGCCCGGTGACGACGAACTTCACGCCCGAGGGCCAGCCGAGCAGTCCCATGCCGTTGTTCACAAGGGCGATGATGATGCCGCCGTACAACGCGCTCACCACGGATCCGTGACCACCGAAAAGGCTTGTGCCACCGATAACCGCAGCAGCGATCGCGTTTAGGAGGAGGTTCCCTCCGCCAGCAGACGTGTCAACACTGCGAAGACGAGAAGCGAGGATGAGACCACCGACACCTGCCATGAAACTCGAGATCATGAACACCCGCACACGGATGCTGTCCACTTTGATGCCTGCTCGTCGCGCCGCCTCCGCATTTCCACCGACTGCATACACGTGACGACCAAACCGCGTTTTTGTCGCAACGAAGTTCCAGAACAACAGCAATGCCGCAAGGATCACCGTCACAACGGGAACTCCGCGTTCGGCGTTCGCATATCCGATTGCGAGTCCGAGAACAGCCGCAAGGGCTACAAGCTGTATCAGGATGACCGACAGAGGTTTGCTCGGAAGACCGCGGGCCCTACGAGAATTGCGGGCGAAGAGCTGCAACGCCGTCCAACCGCCAACGATGCCGACAAAGAATATCCATCCCCACACCACCGGCAGGAACTGATTCGCTATGCCGAGGGCGACCGAGTCCTGGATGATGATCGTGCCTGCCGTAGACCATTGGGTCGTCATGATCAAGACGACCCCGGACCACGCGAGGAATCCCGCGAGGGTGACGACGAACGAGGGAACGTTCGCTTTCGTGATGATGAGTCCCTGCAACAAGCCGATCGCTGCCGCGACGATAAGCGCTATGCCGATCGCCAGGAACCACGGAAATCCCGGGTCTCCTGGACGCAGCAGCAGGGTCATCGTGACGCCGACGACTCCGCTCACGAAACCGATCGATAGGTCGATCTCACCGATCAAGAGCACGAACACCACGCCGATCGCCATGGTCGTGATCCCTGCCATCTGTAGCAACAGATTCACGAAGTTGCGCTGGTTGAAGAAGATCGGTTCCTGGAGACCGAAGATGATGATGATGACCAGCATTCCGATGATGATCGGTACAGCACCGAGCTGCCCCGACCTCACCCTCTGGAGGTACGCCCCGACGTATTCTTTGAGATTCGTTGGGCCTGCATCGAGATAGCGGGGCGTCGCCGACTCGCCGGGCTCGCTGACCTTCATAGTGTCGTCAGTCATTCTTTGTCCATTCCAGGAACGAACTCGACTTGACCTGCGGTAATCGCATGCACGATCTCCTGCTGGTTCGTCTGGTCCGTCTCGTACACGGCAACGTTCTGGCCCAGTCGCAGGACGGTGATGCGGTCGGCGACTTCAAAAATGTCGTGGAGGTTGTGAGAGATGAGTGCCACAGCGAGTCCTCTGTCCGCGAGGGTGCGTACGAGGTCGAGGACCTGTCTGGTTTGTGCGACACCGAGGGCGGCGGTCGGCTCATCGAGAATCACGATCTTCGAGTTCCACATGACCGCCTTTGCAACTGCAACGGCCTGGCGTTGCCCGCCAGAGAGTCCGGCAACAGTCTGCCGGACGGATGTGAGAGTCGACACAGACAAACTCTCGAGAACGCCCCGTGATTGTTCCTCCATGTTGGATTCATCGAGCGTTCGCAGGAAACCCCTCGTTTGCTCACGGCCGAGGAACATGTTTGCGACAACGTCGAGGTTGTCGGCGAGAGCGAGATCTTGATACACAATTTCGATGCCGAGCGCTGCCGCATCGCTTGGTCCCTGGATGTTCACGACGTTGCCCTCGAAAGCAACGTTGCCCTCATCGAAGCGGTGGATTCCAGCGATACCCTTGATAAGCGTGGACTTGCCGGCACCGTTGTCCCCGACCAATGCCATGACTTCGCCAGGTCGCACCTCGAAATCGACACCGGTGAGAGCCTTGACCGCACCGAACGTCTTCGACACGGCGCGTGTTTCGAGGATCGGTCCTTGGTCAATCATCTGGTCTCCGATGGGAGGTACGTGGGGTGTCGCGTGAGCGACACCCCACCATACCTATGGCTCGACCGATCTACCGATCTGCTGGGCAGTACTGCTCGAAATCACCGACACAGATCTCGTCCCACGTACGGAATCCGTCTGCGATCACGGTGTCTGCAACATTGTCAGCCGTCACACCAATTGGCGCGAGCGCAATGAATGGAACATCGTTCGTACCGTTGTTGAGCTTGAGGCTCGACAGGCTTGAAGGATCTTCCCCTTTGAGCAGGGCGATAGCTGCATCCGCGGCCGCCTGCGCCTCAGCCTTGATCGGCTTGTACACCGTCATGCTCTGGAGGCCCGCCAGGATGTTCTGGATTCCACCAACCGTTGCATCCTGTCCGGATACGAGAATTGGATCGGCACCAGCACTCTGGATCGCCGAGACCACAGCACCACCAAGGCCATCGTTGGCGGCAAAGACCGCATCAACTTGGCCACCGGCAGCGGTGTAGATCTGCTCGAAGATCGTCAGTGCTTCCTGGTTGTCCCAGCCGGGAACCGCCTGGTCATCGACAAGATTCCATTCGCCAGCAGCAACCTTCGGCTCCACCGTGGCGGCATAACCGTCGCGGAAGAGCGTCGCGTTGTTGTCCGTTGGTCCACCATTGAGCATCACGACGTTGGGTGTTCCACCCAGGCCGTCGATCAACGGTGCCAGAACTTCTGCCATCGTTTGGCCAACTCGTACGTTGTCGAACGATACATAGACGTCTGCGCCAGGACCTTCGATCGTCAAGCGGTCATAGTCGATCACCTTGACGTCAGCGTCACGTGCTGCAGCGATGATCGCTGCGCCAGATCCACTGTCGAGGTTCACGAGAAGGATCACCTTCGCACCAGCCGCGATGGCGTTCTCAGCCTGCGTCTGTTGCGTTGATGGGTCTCCCTCGGCGTTGACGATATTGAATTCGACACCTGCTGCGGTGAACGATTCCGTGAAGAACTTCCGGTCATCAGTTTCCCAACGAGCCGAAGAAGCCGAGTCTGGAAGAAGAACCCATATGGATCCTTCCTCGCTGCCTCCGTCGTCAGAGTCGCTACTGCTACAGGCCGCCGCTACAAGAGCGAAAGCCAGCAGGAACGCAACCCAACGAAATCTACGGAGTTGTTTCATCGTTGTTTCCTTTCTCCTAGACCCCAGATGGGATCGTTCTCTGTTCGGCATCAGCCGAATACCCAGTGACCTGTCGTGATATCGCAGTGGTCGTGATGCCCACCCGGAAAAGCTCGGACATAACGAGCGTCGCTGCTCCGATCGCGCCGGCGTTTTCGTCGAGTTCAGATATCACAAGTTGGAGGCTCTCAACAGATTCGATGAACGCATACCGATCGATCTGGTCCCTGACGGCTGCTACGAAGGCATCAGCCGAGGCGATCGGGCCAGCGAGGACGATCATCGCGGGGCTGAGAAGTCCGATCACCGTTGAAAGCGTGATACCGAGCCTCTCCCCTGCCTTCGTCAAGATTCGAATCGCGACCTCATCCCCGTCGTTGGCAGCATCGATGAGACGCATACGGTCGATCGTGTGGACACCCGAGAACTCGTAGCCATCGGACTGGGCTTCGAACTGCTCAACCAGGGTTCTCGATGAGATGAACGCCTCGAGGCATCCCGAGCGCCCGCACCGGCAGTCCTTCTTTCCAGGGTCCGAAGGCGTGTGCCCGATTTCGCCAGCAGCACCGGTGTGGCCGTGATAGATATGACCTTCGACGATGTGGCCTGCTCCGATTCCGCCGCCGAGCTTGACGTACGTGAAGTCAGCGACATCCTGGCCCTTGCCCCACCATGCTTCGGCAAGCGCTCCGAGGTTCGCATCGTTGTCGATCCACAGCGGCACGTCGAACGTACTTGTGATTTCGTGGCGCAGATCGATGCCTCCCCAATCTGGCCTCGCGATTGACGACCGAAGACCGATCCCGATGCCTGCGACAGGACTGTCGGCTCCGACCGACTCCAGAACGCTGTTGATCATCTTCTGGATAACAACGACCGACTCTTCGCCGGCATCGCTCGTCAGGATCGACTCAGAGGCTTCAGCCACGACAGTTCCGAATAGGTCGAGAACGACGGCGGTGATGTGGCTCGCGCCGACTTCGACGCCGACGACAAGTCTCGACGACGGCACGACTTCGAGGACGATGGGTTTTCTGCCGCCCCGCGACTTACCAGAACCTGATTCCCGGATAACACCGGCGTCAAGCAGCTGCCCGGTGATCGCGGACACCGTGGTCGGCGAAAGACCCGTTTCACGACTGATCTCCGCGCGATCAGTCGCCCGATGCGACCAGATGTAGTCGAACACGATGAAGGTGTTCGTCGATCGAATGGTGTCCGCATCAGCAGCGGGTGGACGTCCGGATGTCCCGGAAGCAGCGCTCATGGAGCGGCACGTTACGACACCAAAGATAGTTTGTCAACTGTCCGAATGAAGTCTATATGCCATATCGACAGGACGAGTCTCCTTGCTGCTCGGTCCGTTTACCCATCAGCCTGCTGACAGAACCGCCTCGATCGTCGCCATATTTGCGATGGCATCGGCCGCGGGAACCGGAGCGTCCGCACCGCTCGTGATCGCGGCGGCAAACAATTCGGCCTGGATCGCATACTGATCGGCCGGTGGAAAGCGCAGGATCTGACCGCCCTGGGCGGTTTCGGCGTTCGTGACACGGATCCTCGTCTCCACGTCAGGAGGGATGTTGAACGGGATCTCGATCTCGATTCTCCCCTCCGTGCCGACGACGTTGACTCGCTGAAACGGGTACGAGCGCATGGAACATGTGAATGTCGATTGGCCGCCTCCTGGGAATGAGAGAACGGCCGAAGTCACAATGTCCACGCCCAGATCGGGGTCCGTGCGGATAGTTGCGCGGACACTATCCGGTTCGTCGTCGAAGAGCAGTCGTGAGAGATTGATGTTGTAACAGCCGATGTCCATGATCGCGCCACCACCGTGCCGGATCTGGTTTCTGATATTCCCCGGGTCGTCGTTGTAGTAGCTGAACCAGCTTTGCACCGCCTGAAGATCACCGATGCTGCCGGAGCGGACGAGGCGGACGGTCTCGACCCAGCTGGGGTGATGCCTGTACATGAACGCCTCTTGCAACAGGACACCTGCATCTAAGCACGCGTCTGCCATCACGACAGCATCGCGAGAGGTCAACGAAATCGGCTTCTCGCAAAGCACGTGCTTGCCAGCCACCGCAGCATTGACGACCCATTCCTTATGTAGGTCGTTTGGCAAAGGGATATAGACAGCGTCGACATCAGCGTCCTCGAGGATCTCCTGATAGCTTCCATAGGCCTTCTCGATTCCGAGCCTGTCGGATGCGTCCTGTGCACGCTGTCGGTCTCGGGACGCGATCGCAACGACTTCACAATTCGGTGCCTTTTGGATCGCTGGCGTGACCTTGTCCATACCGATCTTGGCAGTGCTCAGCACACCCCAGCGCACGATGGGGGACGAAGAAACCACGCCGCTACTCCCCCATCACATCTGGGACGACGGTCCAGGCGCCGGCGTGCGCACTCGACGTGATGGCAGCATCTACGAAGAGATTGCCGCGCACTCCATCGATCGCTTGTGGAAAGTTCAGCGAGAGAGGATCAGCGTCGACCTGGGCGCGCCTGGCGACGATCGCCTCGGCTGCGTCCGAGTAGAGGTTCGCAAACGCCTCGAGAACGCCTTCGGGATGACCAGCGACCATCCGACTCGACCTCGCTGCAAGCGGCAGAATTCCGGGCCCGCCAGGCGTGTACGTCCGCGCAGGTCCGTCGATCGGCTTGAACTCGAGCCGCGTTGGGCTCTCCTGGGCCCATTCGAGAGTCCCCAACGTCCCGGACACGCGAATGCGAAGACAGTTCTCGACCCCTGCCGCTGCCTGAGTGACCCAGAATGTTCCCTTTGCACCGTTGTCGAATCGCAGCATTGCCGAGGCGTAGTCGTCAACAAGCCTGTTCGGGACGACGTGACCGACATCGGCTGCGACCTCGGAAACCTCGAGTCCGGTGATATACCGTGCCAGGTTGTGCGCATGTGTGCCGATGTCCCCCATCACGAGTGACGGCCCACCACGAACAGGGTCGTACCGCCATGGCAGCGTGCCGCTCGGGTCGGGATCGTCCTCGCGTGCCTTGCCACCCTGGACGTATTCGACCTGAACGAGGCGAATCACGCCAAGTTGTCCCTCATGGACCATGGCACGCGCCTGGCGAACCATTGGATACCCGGTGTAGTTGTGCGTGAGACAGAACACGAGGCCCGACTCGTTCACCTTCTGCAAGACGTCAAACGCCTCTTCGGTCGTGTTCGCGATCGGCTTGTCACAGATCACGTCGAACCCACCCTCCAGGGCAGCAACCGCATAGGTATGGTGGCTGTCATTCGGGGTCATGATCGCAATGACGTCTGCACCGTCATCCCGCTCCGACTCCGCCGCGAGCATTTCAAGAACACCCTCGTAGGCTCGATCAGCGGAGATACCGATCGATTCCGCAGCGGTAACCGACCGCTGCGGATCTGACGAGACAACACCGGCAACGATCTCGTACCGGTCATCGAGCCTGGCTGCCGCTCTGTGAGTAGAACCGATGAAGGATCCAGGCCCTCCACCCACGAGTGCAAGCCGCAGTCGCCTGCCGAGGTGATCCATCGGTGGATTGCTGCCAGTTGTCATGGTGGCGCCCTGTTCGTCCGTCGTGCGCTGACCATCCTAGAGAGCTCGACCGGTCGCTCAGGACCTTCCTCAAGGCATCAGGGCATCGATCGGCTGCTGCGAGTCAACTCGAAGGTGAACCGCCAGGTCGGACCATCCAACGTTCCGACTGCTCGAGAGGGACGAATCCGAAATCGGCGTAGAGCGAATGCGCATCGGCGGTAGCAAGGACCTGGCGCTGGAGCTTGACCATGTCCGGGTGTTCGACGGCGAACTTGACGATCGCTCGACCAAGACCCCGACCGCGGTGTGCCTCGAGTACGAAGACGTCCGCCAACCATGCGAAGGTCGCAAGGTCGCTGACCATGCGGGCGAACCCCACCTGAGAACCGTCCTGCGTGTACGCACCGACAACCAGCGCGCTGTGGGCGATGGAGGTGGCGACTACGTCCCTGGACCGCCCGGCAGCCCAATACGAGTGGTTACTGAGGTAGTCATGCACAACACCGATGTCGACAAGATCCGGGTCGCTACTTATGCGATGGCCCGCGAACTGGGAGTCCAAGTGTTGCACCAGAGCAAGGCTACGAAATAGAGGAGGCTATCCCACGAGGTAAGCGACGCCGGCTGGCGTCCTAGCGGCAGGTTTAGGATGGGCGGGCAACAAACGAGGTGTCCCACATGAGCTTGACTCCGGAGCTGGAGACGGCATTCAATGCCCAAATCACAATGGAATACGCCGCGGCGTATTCGTATCTTGGCATGAGTGCGTGGCTCGAAACACAAGGCCTTCCTGGCATGGCGAGCTGGATGCGGATGCAATCCGACGAAGAGGCAACACACGGCCTCAGAATCTTCCAATTCGTCCTCGACCGTGGCGGGAAGGTCGAACTCGGCTCGATCGATGCCCCATCCGTTGCCCTTGAAGAACCAATCGATGCATTCCGTGCCTCCCTCGCACAGGAGAAAGAGGTGACCGCAGCGATCAACCGGTTGTACTCATTGGCTATCGAGTCAAAGGATTTCTCCTCGAT
>BTQS01000015.1:0-21315 GCA_036985995.1 Acidimicrobiia bacterium | reverse complement strand
GATGGCTGCGGCAGCCGTGGCAGGAGATCGACTGGCGATACCCAACGGCTGGCTGTCGTTCGAGCCAGCCTCGTTCGACCTCGACCCAGGGGAAACCCAAGCAGTCGAAGTATCGTTGACGATCCCATCGAGTGCACCGCTCGGGGACTATGAGGGGATTCTCACGGCACGACTGGCCGCACCCGACACCGAAGCTCCGGGGACCGCCGCCCAGGTCGGCGCAGGTGCCGGCGCGAGGCTCGGCTTCGAGGTGGCGGCACCAACCCTGGCGCATGCACTCGTGGCGAATCTCACGGCGGTGTGGGCCAATCTCGGTGGGTGGCTCTACGTCGCGTTGGCCGTGTTGGCGGCAGCGGGCCTCGTCGCGCTAGCACGCCGATTCAGCATTCGCATCGAACGAAGGACGCCGGACGCCTGAAGTAGGAGCTCCGCGCCACGCTGAAAGGAGATGAAGAGAGACGCGGAGCCTTGGCAGTTCGGTCGGCCGAATCTATGAGTACCGGATCATGGCAACCGACACCCTGGGCAACGCGAACTGTAAGTCTCCCGAGTTGTGTCCGGGTGGCACGGTCACTGTGATCATCCCTTAACGGACGGGGCCGAGGCGCGGGCGACTGCCCGGTTTACTGCAGCCTCGACACCGAGGGATTTTCCTTCGGCCATCAGCCGTTCGAAATCTGCATCACCGAGCGCGGAGGTGAGCTGATCGCGGAGCTTGGCGCGTTCTGTGACCCATACGTCTGTACCCCATTCGGCAGATGTACCGACGAGGCGCTCGACCTCGGGGGAGCAACTCGCTCCGAACAGGATCGCACCTTCGTCGGGCGCTCCGCCACCCGTGACGGCTGCGGCGAATCGACCGAGGTACAGAGCCATCATCAAAGTGCTCGCAAGACGTCTCCTGACGACGAGGCACTCGGCAAAGCGGGCCTGGGCCTCGGTCCACGATTCGTGCCGAACAGAGAGCAGCCCCTGGTATGCAAGGATGCCGGCCGTACAACTGTCGTCACCGATGCGGCGATGTAGCTCCAGACCTTCTTCCAGCATCTGTGCTGCCAGGTCGTCTTTGCCGCTGTGGTAGGCGGCCATGCCGAGCCGCCCGATGGCATGAGCCTTCCAGATGACATCGCCCAACTCGGTGGCGATCTCGAGCGCCTTTCGTTCGGCAGCCTCGGCCTCGTCGATCCGCCCGATCGCCAGGTGTGTGGCCCCTATGAGGTAGAGGGAGAAGGCGGCGCTCCATTGGTCGCCCAGTTCGAAGAAACGGTCGAGAGCCCTGGTCTGGAGTTCGATCGAGGCATCGGCGTCATCTGAATGCTGACCGAGATATCGCCACGACCACGCCACAGCCCAGCGGTCACGCAGGCCTTCGAAGATCTCGAGACCCTGTTCCATGAGCGGCACGGCTTCCGCGGCCCCTTCCCAGCCGAGGGCATGGCCCTGGTAGTGGAGCGACCAGGCCTCACCCAGCTGATCTCCGGCGGTGCGACACGCATCAAGCGCTTCGACCAGAAACGGCTTGAGTGGATCGACGTTTCCCCGGATGATCTCGATCGAGCCGGTGGCGTAGATCACACGGGCCCGGAGTAGCGGGTCGACCTCTATCTTGTTCTCCAAGCAGCGCCCTGTCCATCGCCAGGCCTCGCTCCAGAAGCCGCGCTGAAACCAGAACCATCCGAGGGCGGCGACGAGGCGGAGTGCGCGTGAAGGATCGGTGGTGCTGAACGACCAGGTGATCGCACTTCGCAGGTTGTCGTGTTCGCGCTCGAGTCGCTGCCACCACTCGATCTGGTCGGTTCCTCTCAGCTCGGGCTCAGCCCGCTCCGCAAGGCCGACATACCAGTCGCAATGCCTCCCGGAGACGGTCGGGGCTTCACCTGTGGCGACCAGGGTGTCGAAGGCGTACTGCCGGATGGTCTCGAGCAGCCGATAACGCGACTCGCCGGCCACGGTAGATCGCTCCACCAAGTTGCGATCCACTAACCGGGCCAGCAGCCCTGCGACCTCGGACCGATCGATGACCTCGTCCGAAATCACTGCTTCGGCGGCATCGAGCGACCAGCCTCCGGAGAACACGGATAGCCGGCGCAGGGCGGTCTGTGATGCCTCTGGGCACAGGTCGTACGACCAGTCGATAGTCGCCTTGAGGGTCTGGTGCCGGGCAGGCGCAGTACGCGATCCGTCCGTGAGGATCACGAAGCGGTCCTCCATCCGGACGGCGATTTCGGCAGGCGTCATCGCCCGGGTCCGTGCGGCGGCCAGCTCCACCGCCAGGGGGATTCCGTCCAGGGTGCTGCAAATCGACACGACCGCATCCCGGTTACCGTCGTCGACCGAGAACCTCCGGTCGAAGACCCGAACTCGATCGACGTAGAGTCGCACCGCCTCGGCGGCGTCCTGATCGGCGGTCGGCGTATCCGGATCGGGAACCTGCAGCGGAGGCGTGTGAAACATGACTTCTCCTGCGGCGCCGAGCGGTTCCCGGCTCGTGGCCAGGATGGAGAGGTGGGGACAGCCGGCGAGGAGAGCGTCGACCAGCCGTGCCGCCGCCTGGGCCAGGTGCTCGCAGTTGTCGATGACCAGCAGCAGGTTCCTGGGTGCCAGGAACTCAGCGATGGCGGCGGTCACGTCGTCGGCATGGCTCCCGACATCGCCGAGTGTGGTGGCCAAATGCTCCGGGACGAGGTCGGGGTCTGATAGCGCGGCAAGCTCGACGAACAGGACCCCGTCCTCGTAGTCGTCCAACGCGTTCTGAACCACCTCGAGGGCAAGCCGGGTCTTGCCGGAGCCCCCGGTCCCCGTGACCGTGATGCAGCGATGGTCCACCAGCATCGAGAGCAACTCGGCCACCTCGTCCTCGCGTCCGATGAAGCTTGTGCGCGCCACTGGCACGAAGTCGAGCCGCAGCGAGCTTGTCGGAGCCGCGACCTCGTCGCTCTGCAGCAGGATTGCCTCCTCCAGGTCCTTCAGTTCCGGCGATGGCTCGATGCCCAACTCCTCACCCAGGACGGAGCGGACCCGTTGGAAGGCGCGCAGTGCGTCGGCCTGGCGGCCAGATCGGTAAAGGGCGACCATCAGCGAGCGCCACAGCCCTTCACGCAGCGGGTGCTCCTCGGCCAGTCGCTCCACCTCGGAGACCAGACGAGCGTGGCGTCCCATCTCCAGCTCGGAATCGATCCGGGACTCCAGTGCCTCCAGCTTGAGCTCCTTGAGCCGGGCTGCCTCGACCCTGGCGAACTCGTGGTCCTCGAGACCGTGGAGCGCTCGGCCCCGCCACAGGCTGAGCGCCTCTTCGAGGAGGCCGACCGCAGCGGGATGGTTTCCGCGTTCGCGCAGAGACCTTGCCTCTATCAGTAGCCGCTCGAACCGTCGGGCGTCGATCTCGCCGGCGTCGGTTCGCAATACATATCCGTCCGCAACCGTTTCGATCGGTTGCCCCCACGGCTTGAGTCGGCCGCGGAGTCGAGAGAGATACGACCGTAGGGTCTTCAGGCCGGTGTCGGGGACGTCGTCGCCCCACAGCACGTCGAGCAGCCGGTCGGCCGAGACCACCCGATCAGCGTCGACGATCAAGGCGGCGAGAACCACCTGTTCTGTAGGGCCGCCCAGCCGCACGGACTCGGAAGCTACCACGACCTCGAGCGGGCCAAGGATGCGGAACTCCATGGGTGAAGGCTACTCAACCGATACCTTCGACGCGGTGGGAACGGATTGCAACCTTCCTGCAACCGCCGCGTGAGACAAAAGGATCAAGCACCAGAGAGGAGCGACAATGCATGCGGTGCTAGTCACATTCCAGTCGGCCGCCTCGGCGGACGAGCTGGCGGACCCGTTTCGGGAGTACGCAGAGGCCCTCCGCTCGGTCCCGGGGCTGATCTCCAAGACATGGATCAAAGACGGGGACACCGTCGGCGGATTCCACGTGTTCGAGTCACGGGCTGAGGCCGAGACGTACCTCGGGAGCGAGATGGTCGCAGGACTCACCTCGAACCCGGCGTTCACCGACTTCTCCATCACCCATTTCAGCGTGTTCGACGAACTCAGTCGGATCACCGGGACCCCGCAGCGGGCTCTCGTAGGCTGAGAGAGAGCGCATTCGGGACGGCGGCCGTCGTGCCGCCGTCCCGGCGCGTGTCGGTCACAGATCACATCCCACGCTCGTTCCCAGCGTTCTGTGGGCCACATTGCACGTATTTGTGGAACAGAACCCTGGGTATGCGTATATGTCTCCTGTCTCCCAACGAACGTTCGTTTGTTACCATGCTCTTGATCCCTCCAGGAGATGTCATGGACACGGAAGCGGGCGAGCGGCAGTTCGCCGCCACTCTCGAAGCAGACGAGAAGGTCGAACCGCGAGACTGGATGCCTGATGACTACCGCGCGATGCTCATCCGACAGATGGCGCAGCACGCTCACTCCGAGGTCATCGGCATGCAGCCTGAGGCCAACTGGATCACCAGGGCGCCAAACCTGCTCCGCAAGGCGATCCTGATCGCGAAAGTGCAGGACGAGGCCGGTCACGGTCTGTACCTGTACTCGGCCACCGAGACGCTTGGGTTATCTCGCGATGAGCTCCAGGAGCTCCTCCACACAGGCAAGCAGAAGTACTCGTCGATCTTCAACTATCCGACCCTGAGTTGGGCCGACATCGGTGTGATCGGGTGGCTTGTAGACGGGGCCGCGATCGTCAACCAGATCGTCCTCCAGCGCACGTCGTATGGGCCATACAGCAGGGCGATGGTGAAGATCTGCAAGGAGGAGAGTTTCCACGCACGCCAGGGCTACAGCATCATGATGGCGCTCGCGAACGGAAGCGACAAACAGAAGGCGATGGCCCAGGATGCCATCGATCGTTGGTGGTGGCCGGTCCTGATGATGTTCGGGCCACCCGATTCGGAGTCTCCGCGCACCGAGCAATCCATGACCTGGAAGATCAAGCGGGTCACGAACGATGATCTGCGCCAGATGTTCATCGACCAAACGGTGCCTCAGGCTCATTACCTGGGACTCACGATTCCCGATCCCGAGCTGTCCTTCGATGAAGAGGCAGGCCACTGGACGATCGGCAAGATCGACTGGAACGAGTTCTGGGCGACGATCAAGGGAGATGGTCGGCTGAACAGAGAGCGCATCGCGCACAAGGTCAAAGCGTGGGAAGACGGCCGCTGGGTGCGCGAAGGTGCAACAGCGTACGCAGCGAAGCACAAGAAGAAAACCGGCAAGAGTGCCTGAGGAGAACATCATGAGCTACCAGGTACCGGTTGCCCCTGGCGAAAAGCCGGAAGAGGTCAACTTCGCAATGAGTGCCGGCCATGGTTTTCCGCTGTGGGAGGTCTTCATCAGACCGAAGCGAGGGCTGAGCCACACACATGTGGGCTCGCTACACGCGCCCGATGCCGAAACAGCCATCCAGAACGCCCGTGACGCGTACACCCGGCGGGCCGAGGGTGTCAGCGTATGGGTGGTCCCATCGGTCGAGATCGTCGCTTCCGACGACGCCGAGTCCATGTTCGAGCCCTTCGAAGACAAGCCCTACCGGCACCCAACCTTCTACGAGATTCCGGAGGAGGTCGATCAGCTGTGAACACGATGACGACCAAGGATGCCATAGCGACGTTCGTCGTCAGGCATGCAGACGACAACGTCGTGCTCGGTCAACGATTGGCTGAGTACATCTCACGGGCCCCCGAACTCGAGGAAGATTTGGCCGTCGCGAACTTCGCGCTCGACCACATCGGAGTCGCGCAGCACCTCTTCACGCACGCGGCGGCGGTCGATGGCGGCGACAGGGATGCCGACGATCTCGCCATGTTGAGGTCCGAGCGCGAGTACACGAACCTGCTCCTTGTCGAGCAGCCGCACGGTGACTTCGGCGATCTCGTCGCTCGCCAGTTCCTCTTCGACGCCTACCAACTTCCTCTCTGGCAAGCTCTTTCGAATTCGAGAAATGAGACGATTTCCGGAATCGCACAACGGGCCTCAAAGGAAGCCACCTACCACCTGCGACACTCCTGCGGCTGGGTCGTCCGACTCGGTGACGGGACCGAGGAGAGCCACGATCGTATGCAGGCGGCGATCGATCGCATGTGGAGGTTCACTGCAGAGATGTTCGAGGCAGACGACCTCGATCGTGAGACGGCGGCCTCAGGGATCGGTGTCGATGTATCAACGCTCGAGCCTGCATGGCAGCTAAAGGTCGACGCAGTGCTCGAAGAGGCGACGCTCGTGAGGCCCGCTGATGCCTTTCAGACGTCGGGCGGGCGCATAGGTATGCACACGGAGCACCTCGGCAAGCTCCTTGCGGAGATGCAGTGGTTGCAGCGGGCGTATCCAGGATCGTCATGGTGAGCGCCGGGACCCGAACGGTCGCCGACGTGCGCGCCCTGCTCGAGCGGGTCGTCGACCCCGAACTCCCCTTTTTGTCGATAGCGGATCTGGCGATTCTTCGTGACGTTGCACTGAACCCGGGCGGCATCGTGACCGTGACCATCACGCCGACCTACTCGGGATGTCCAGCGTTGGGGGCGATTGCTGAGGACATCGTCACGGTACTCACCGAGGGAGGGTTCAGCGACGTCCAGGTCGACATCGTGCACAGACCGCCGTGGTCCACCGAATGGATGTCGGAAGATGCCAAGGCGAAGCTTGCCGCGAATCGTATCGCTCCGCCGGGGCCGCTCGGTGTCGTGGCCGAGGTCCTGTGTCCTCTGTGTTCAGCGGATACGGTGAGGACGGTGGCCGAGTTCGGTTCGACGGCGTGTAAGTCGCTCATGGTGTGCACGCGTTGCGGTGAACCGTTCGACCGCTTCAAGTCGATCTGACGATGGCTGCCGAGTTCCACACGCTCAGCGTCGCGTCTGTCGAACCGGTCACAGACAAGTCGGTAGCGGTGACCTTCGAGATCCCTACCGAACTGTGCGACGTGTTCGCCCATGTTCCGGGGCAGCACGTGATACTCAAGGCGACGATCGGTGGGGAAACCATCCGGCGGTCGTACTCGATCTGTTTCCCCGTCGGCGCTGCCGGGCTGACGGTCGGCATCAAGCATCTCGACGGTGGCGCTTTCTCAACCTACGCGAACTGCAAACTTCAGCCAGGCGATGTGCTCGAGGTTACCCCTCCGACGGGTGACTTCACCATAGAACCCGACCCTGACGATACAAACCACTACGTCGCGATCGCCGCGGGGAGCGGCATCACACCGATCCTCTCGATGATCACGTCGGTGCTTGCAGTCGAGGTTTTGAGCCGTTTCACGCTGGTGTACGGCAACCGGGACGGGCAGTCGATCATGTTCCTCGACGAACTCGACGCGCTGAAGAATCGATATCCGGATCGGCTCGTCCTCATCCACATCCTCAGCAGGGAGTCCCATGTGATCCCGCTATTGCAGGGACGCCTCGATGAGGACAAGTTGAGCCGCCTGTTCTCAACGGTGGTGGACGCTGGGTCGGCGACCGACTGGTATCTGTGTGGTCCCTCGGGAATGGTCGATGCGGCACGGTCTGTCCTTGCCGCAGGTGGTGTCGATGATGGTCACATTCACCACGAGTTGTTCTATGCGGGCGGCGAGGGCTCGGTAGCGATAGCCGAGGACGACGCGGCTGGCTCACAGGTGAAGTTCACGCTGAAGGGTCGAACTTCAACGGTGATCATCGATCCGCAGGGCTCGCCCATTCTCGACCATGTCCTGGCTGTTCGGCCGGAGGGTCCGTATTCGTGCCGGAGCGGCGCCTGTGCATCGTGTCGCGCTCGTGTGACGACGGGCGAAGTGACGATGGACCGGAACTGGGCGTTGAACCAGGAGGAGGTCGATGCCGGCCAGATCCTGACGTGCCAGGCGCACCCTGCCTCTGATGTCGTCGAATTGACGTACGACCTATGACGAGGCTCACGCGTGACGACATCGTCGCCGGCGCCGGGAGGCGATTCGCTCGGTACGGCTACCACGGCACGTCGATGCGTGATCTCGGTGAGGATCTCGGCATCCTCGGGTCATCGATCTACTCCCATGTTGGAGGCAAACAGGAGCTGCTTGTTGCCGTTGTAGAACGAGGAGCAGCCTTCTTCGAGGAGTCTTCTCGCGACGCGCTCAACACGGGCACCGATCCGATCGACACCCTCGCGAGACTCATCGCCGGGCACGTCGATGTGTTGCTCGACCATCGGTCTGAGGCTCGCACGTATCTCACGGAGGTCTCGTCCCTTGATGAAGACGAGCGGCGCAAGATCATCGCTGCCCGTGACTCATATGAGGACGTGTTCGTTGGCACGATCAGGTCGGCGATCGATGCGGGAATCGTCCGGGATGACGTCGACCCACGGCTTGGTGCGATCTATGTGCTTTCAGTGTTGAACGCGGTCGAGCGCTGGTATCGCGAGGATGGGCGAGTGTCGAGATCTGAAGTCGCTTCCGATATCCACGAGTTCGTGTGTCGTGGACTCTATGGCAACGACACAGAAGCGTGATCAGGCCGATACAGACTTCGGTTCGGCATTGACGACCGCAACCTCTCTGAGGTCGATCGTGATCTCGTTCCCTGAACGCAGGATCACGTTTGCCGATTCGAGCGCTTCAAGATCGCCTTCACCAGACCTTGTAGCTTCAGCGATCCGCTTGAGGTCTGCGACTTCGGTCACGATCGCCGCTCGTTCCGTCTCGACCTCCGCCCTCGTCGCCCGGGCTTGCCGTCGAGCATCGTCGAGAACCTGTGTCGCCTCGGCCTCCGTCGCCGCCGCGTCCTGCTGAGCCGCTGCCACGATCCGTTCGGCCTCTGTGCGGGCGGCTTCCTTGACTCTGCCGACATCCTTGAGCCTGAGCGCAGCCTTCGTCTCGGCCTCTGCCACAATCGCTGCGGCGCGCTCAGCGGCATCAGCGAGCGTGCTTGCATCTTCGAGGCTCCCGACCCGTGCCGTGATTGCCAGCGCCTCCCGTTTGGCCTCCTCGATGATCTTGTGTCTTGCTTGCGTCGCGTCCTCGAGCATGTCGTCGATCTTCGCGCGGAGCTCGGTCAGCTCCCGTTGTGATTCGGCTGCTCGCGTCTGTTCGATCGCTATATGCTCCTCGAGTCCGCGCACGGTGCGGCCCACTTCTATACGGAAAGATTGGACCTCACTGCGGTTGTAGCCGCGCAGTGCCGTCGAAAACCGGCGCTCTTCGATGTCCATCGAAGACAGTTCCATCGTTCACCTCCGTTGCCCTGTGTACATCATACGCGACGGAAGGCGGCTTCGGTTCTCAGTTCTCGGTTCTCAGTTCATGAGCTCGTAGACTTTCACTGTGGACCGTGAACCGTCCTCCTTCCGTGGAATTGTCGACACCATCTCCGCGTTGTCGCTATCGAGTAAGGAGACCCCATATGGATTCGTACGATGTAGCTTCGATCCTTCTTCGCCTCGCACTCGGTGGGGTGATGCTGGCGCACGGCATCAAACATGCGCGTGGCAAAGAGAAGACCTCCCGCTGGTTTGGGTCCATCGGATTCAAGTCGTCGACCCTGCAGTGGTTCGCATCCACAGCTACGGAGATCGGTGTCGGGATCCTGCTCATAGCGGGCTTCTTGACGACGGCTGCAGTCGCCGGTGTCATCGGCGTCATGACCGTCGCATTCATTTCCGTCCATCGGGCGGCAGGCTTCTGGGTCACCGCTCGACCCGACGAAGGGTGGGAGTACGTGATGGTGCTCACGGCCGCAGCCGCAGCCCTTGCCATCGGCGGACCCGGTGTCGCTTCGATCGACGATGCATTGGGCATTGCGACGACGCTCAATGGATGGGTCGGTGTTGGCGGTGTAGTTATCGGTGTGGCCGCCGCCGCTGTTCAGTTGGCGGTGTTCTTCCGACCGTCAGATGTCCGCGCGTAGACATCTGGTGCATCGAGCACCTGACGCGCTACAAGGATGGCCCATGAACGCCGTTCTCCGCACTCGTAGTCCGGTTCTAGCGCTTGTTGGTTCCGTAGATCATGTTGCGGAGCCGTTGCTCAACGACTTCGGCATCATCGTGGTCCGTTGGACGCCCGAGAACTGACTTCATACGGTCGTTGACCGCCTCATCGTACTCCGTGTCTGCCCGACGCTCTTCGGAAGTGTCTTTCCTGAACAGCTTCATGCGGGCACTATCGGCGTGAGACATCCGAATCTTGAGCGTTTTCTGACGCCTCTGCCGTGGGTATGCAAGCTCGTCTACGACCTGAGACGGTTCGAGATACGACGATCACTGCGGACCAGATGCGCTTCGAGTGGGTGCAAGAAGAGGCTTCCTTCTGCTCTCATCCGATAGGAGGATCCAGGAGCTGGTTTCAGCGGTAGATGAGGAGGTCTTTGAAACGTTCGAAGAGTCCATCTCTCATACGTTCGAAAAGCCCTTCGGGTCCGCTGTTGACGGGACTCGGCAGGTATGCCCTTTGATGCGAAGTCGATGACCGTTGACCGATCCTCGGGAGCGAACCACTGTTGCGCTGGTAGAACGACGGAGGGTCGAGCGGTTGGAGCGGGATGACCTCGGCGAGGGTGTCCTGGTCGTAGGAATCATCGGGTTGCTCGGCTATGTAGCGCATGGACACAGTCCTCTCCGGTTATCCTTGCCTACCTACGCCCCTAACCCTTGTCATAACCTACCGCTGCATCGTGATCTGCCAAGAGGGGTTCTGCCGAGCGCAATGTGACTAGTGTCGACAGCTGTCAGCTGTTGGCTGTCAGCTGCAGTGGTGTGACGCGATGGATCTTGAAGTACGGTGGCTCGTAGGTCACCTGCATCGCGAACCCGAATCGGTCAACATCCGTTGCAAGAGCGACATCCTCGTCCGGTGCCCAGATCGCGGCGCGAAGTCGCTCAGCAGACTGCCCACGAGCGACCGCGGCGCCTATCGCTGAAGGATCTCCCTTCCCGTTGAGAAGATCTTCGAGGAGGTCGGCGGTCGCGTCGTCCTCATCGACGGGCTCGTTTCCGTAGCGTCCGCTTGCCACGATGGACACAGGCGATGACCTGTCGACGCACGCAACGGTCCCGGAGGCGACAACGAGGCTCGTGGCAAACACCGGATTTGCACCCGCGGTGAGCGCAGCGATGACACACCTCGTGCCGGCCGACGTGCGCTGGACGACCGTGGCCCCACACAAGCCCGAGGTCTGGGTCACCTCGTAGGGCGAGTTGCCGAGATCGAAATCGTCGGGCCGTACGCCTCCTTTCTCCCCGCACAGGATGGTGCCCGAGAGCGTGCCGGCCACACGTCTGGCGTCATCGAGCGTGTCAACGAGTACCAGGGTCGACACGCCCGCGTCGAGGAGAAACGCCGCGGTCGTGAACGCTCGGAACGTGTCGATCACCAATGTTGTGTCTCGTGCCACACGTGCACCGGCGAAACCTGCAAGTCTGCGGATGGTCCTCATCGCAGCTCATGTTCGCACCTCCCGGCGACGGCGATTCGTGAGTACGCTCAACTGGGGAGGTACACATGGCAAAGCAACGCACGCAGGTACGCGACCTGACGATGGCCTACCAGGACGTGGGCAAGGGCGACCCGATCGTGTTTCTCCATGGGAACCCGACGTCGTCCTACCTTTGGCGGAACATCATCCCGCGTCTGTCGGGTTCGTATCGATGCATAGCCCCTGACCTCATCGGAATGGGCAATTCGGACAAACTGCCCGTCAGCGGACCTGGAAGCTACACGTTCGTCGAGCACCGAAAATACCTCGACGCGTTCCTGGACGGCCTCGATCTCGGTGACCGGATAACGCTGGTCGTCCACGACTGGGGATCGGGGCTCGGGTTCGACTGGGCAAATCGCCACCGCGATCGTGTATTCGGCATTGCGTATATGGAGGCGATCGTGCGACCCGTCACCTGGGACGATTGGCCCGAGGCCGCACGATCGATCTTCCAAGCCTTGCGGTCTGACGCAGGCGAGGAGCTCGTTCTCGAGAAGAACCTATTCGTCGAGCGGATCCTGCCCGCGTCGATGATGCGCGACCTGACCTCTGAGGAGTTCGACGTGTACCGGGCTCCCTACGCTGAACCCGGCGAGTCGAGAAGGCCGACGCTCACATGGCCACGACAGATACCGATCGAAGGGGAACCCGGCGAGGTACACGACATCGTTGCGTCGTACGCCGAGTGGATGGCAACTAACGGGCTACCGAAGCTCTTCATCAACGCGGATCCAGGGAGCATCCTCACCGGCAATCAGCGGGCATTCTGCCGCACGTGGAGGAATCAGACCGAGGTGACCGTTGGCGGCATTCACTTCATCCAGGAGGATTCTCCAGATGAGATAGGTGCGGCGATCATGGCATGGCGATCGATGTTCAGCTGAGCGCACATGAGCGCCGGAAAGGCACCTCGACGCGTACATGATCTTCCGCGCGCCATACTCCGGTTCCATGGAATGGTCATCGGTCTTTCGCAACATCTCCCGAGCTGCGTTGCTCGATGTCGACTTCTACAACCGTGCTGAAGTCGACACGTCGCTGAACGTACAGGCAGTAGCGGTCGTCGTGATCGCCAGCGGCCTTGCCGGGTTCGGTTCGGCCGTTGCCACAGGATCGAATCTGCTCGCAGCGGCAGGCCTCAGCGCGGTTACCGGCGTCCTTGGGTGGTTGCTCTGGTCTTTCGTCGCCATGATCGTCGGTACGAAGATCTTCGGAGGTACGTCGGACTTCGGGCAGATGTGTAGAGTCATCGGGTTCGCATACGCACCGCTTGGCATAGGCGTCATCCCCTGGCTCGGATTCCCAGGAGCGGTGTGGGTGCTGGTTGCCGCAGTGATCGCTATCAGGGAAGGAATGGATTTCTCGACGAAGCGATCGATCGCCACGATGATCGTGGGATGGGGCGCCTGGTTGTTGGCAACCGTCGTGTTGAACCTTCTGCTCGACTGGGAAATGCGTTCGGCCTGGCCGTTCTGAGACAACGCGACGCCGGATGCGAGGTGGCAGCTGTATCGGCCGTTACACAGAGGTTTCGCCTCGTCGCATCGTCTGCCAATCGTTTCGCCAGCTCTTGTTCGATCGCCAGAAGAGCCATGTGGCCATACCGGTGGGGATCGGCGGGAGGAAGCTCAATGCCCGAAACAGCAGCACACCTGCCGAGATCAGGCTGGCATCAACGGGGATGCCGGGATTGGTGGTCTGCCACCCGAGCGTGAGGATCCCGATCCACCCGAGGTCAACAAGGCCGAGACCACCGGGACTCACGGGGATCATCACCAGGAACCGACCAAGCGTGAAAGCGAGGACTACCCAGGGGATCGGGATCATGTCCTGAGTGATCCCGACCGCGTACACACACGCCGTGAACAGGCCGGTCAACGCGACATGGTTCCCGACGGTGGCAGCCGTCAGGCGTCCGAAGTGGTGGCGGACGATACGGTTCAAGTCGATCCGGAACTGCATCACCATACCGGCGACATTCGGTTTCTCCCGTTTGATGACCCGGAACACCCGGGCCGAGATCGCGTCGATATGCTCAGCGACCTTTCTCGCCGCCGTCTCGTTGCCGAGGAGCTTCACCAGGAGGTACACGGCGCCGGCGACGAACAGCAGTCCTCCGATCGACACCAACCACATCCATCCGAGAGCATCCCCGATCGCAGCGATGGC
This sequence comes from Acidimicrobiia bacterium, assembly GCA_036985995.1. GTDB lineage: Bacteria > Actinomycetota > Acidimicrobiia > Spongiisociales > UBA5794 > JAMBLL01. The sequence goes on along the minus strand of BTQS01000015.1, from coordinate 7,714 downwards.
AAACACTGCAAGAACGGGTAGGGAGATCCTCGCGAGCCAATCCCACACCCCTGCACTGAGCAGCGCCGCTGAGATGATCGCGGGAGTGAACCCCCACGACATGTACATCGTGTAGTTGAGGGGGAGTGCGATGGCGCCGCCGGACGGAACAGCGTTGGTGATCGCTGTGCCCGTCGTTTGGTTGACGAAGGCCTCACGGAGTGACAGCGTGCGCAGTACCTGCATGAGGACGATCGCGTACGCGACGAGGAACCAGATCGACAGGGCGACGAGAACGAGCCACTCGCCGGTGTCGATCGCGCCGATGTAATCGAGCACGGACCGGTAGTCGGCGAGCTGAGGGATCACGAACCCGAAGACAACGACGAGGACGAGGAGCGTTACCGCGATGGAAAGGATCTGCTGCCACCACGGTCGCTTCTTGTGCCTCGGCGGTGTGGCATGCGCCGATTCGGTGAGTTCGGGTTCTGGAAGCGCGTCGGGGTTGTCAGGCATGAGAGATGAAAGCGTACAGCGACGGCCGACCGCCGACCGACCTAACGTCCGCTAGTCCATCGGTCCGCCGCTCCGCGGCTGACCGGACACACCAGTCAACTCTTCGCTCAGCGTCCACAGCCGCCTCGCCTGGTCCATGTCCCTGGCGTGCCGTGTGGATTTGGAAGGTGCGCGGTCCTCGAAGTAGATGCCGTTGTCGAGCTTGATGTTCGGCTCAGTGGCGAGCCACACGATCGTGTCGGCCCCGTCGTCAGGCGACCGCATCCATCTGCCCCCGAACTTGTAGGCGAGCCCGACGATGAAGGAATCACCCCCGCTACCCAGACCGGTCCGAACGACCCCTGGATGGACGGCGAGTGCAGTGAGGCCCTGCGAGCCGAAGCGGGCGTTCAGTTCCTGCGCATGCAGGATGTTCGCGAGCTTCGAGTGGCCGTACACCTCCATGAACCTGTACTCCCGGTGGTCGAAGCCGAGATCGTCCAAGACGATGCCCTCTTTGGCGTACGTGTGGGCTACGGAAGATGTGTTGATCACACGCGAAGGCGTCGATGTGAGGAGGAGATCGGTGAGCAGGTAGGTGAACAGGAACGGGCCGAGGTGATTCGTTGCGAACGTCGTTTCGTAGCCATCGACCGTCACCGAACGCTTACCGATGACAGCGCCGGCATTGTTGATCAAGACGGCAAGGTCGTCGTGGGTATCGAGGAACTGCCCGGCTGCCTTGCGTACCGAGCCGAGATCCGCGAAGTCGACGCCGAGGACATCCACATCGATGCCTGTGCTCGCCCTGACTTCGGCCGCTGTTGCCGAGCCCTTCTCGGGGTTGCGAGACGTGATCGTCACATGGGCTCCTGCGTCGGCCAGCCGTATCGCAGCAGCCTTGCCGATACCGGAGGTCGATCCGGTCACGAGAACGCGGCGGTCTTCGATGGTCCAGGTCATGGCGAGATCGTAGGGTCGGTCCGGTGCGGTGAGCTTCCATATTGGGTTCTCATCCTACGTTCATGGTGTTTCCACGCTGGAGCCGTATCGTCGGGGTATGGACGAAGCCGCCTTCACCATTCTCATCGTCGAGGACGACGCTGCAGTTCGGAACGCACTCGAACGAGCTTTGGGGTTCGAGGGCTACAACGTCGCCACAGCGGCCGACGGTGGAATCGCGTTGTCGATGGCACGGGAGGCAGAGTTCGATCTCGTCGTACTCGACGTGATGATGCCCCATGTCGGCGGCATCGAGGTATGTCGCCGGATCCGTGCAGGCGGAGACCGGGTCCCGATTCTGATGCTGACGGCAAAGGCTGCCGTCGGTGACAGGGTGGAGGGCCTCGACGCTGGTGCTGACGACTACGTCACGAAGCCGTTCGCGCTCGATGAGCTGCTTGCACGGATTCGAGCCCTGTTGCGGCGAGCGTCCGGTGACGTCACGGACGTGCTCCGATACCTTGACCTCACGATCGATCCTGGCGCTCGAACGGCCAGGCGCGGGGACAGAGACCTCGAGCTCACGAAGACCGAGTTCGACCTCCTGGTATTGCTGGCGCGCTCACCTGGTGTCGTGCTAGACAGGGACACGATCTACGAGGAGATCTGGGGTATCGACTTCCTCACGTCGTCTAACTCGCTGGATGTCTATGTCGGGTACCTCCGCCGCAAGACCGAAGGTGGTGGTGAAGCGCGTCTGATCCACACGGTGCGCGGGGTGGGGTACGTCTTGCGCGAAGAGTCGTGACGATCAGGCACCGCATCGCCCTTGTTGCGGCGGCCGCCGTGGCGGTGACCGTTGTGATGGTCTCCGTTGGGGCGTTCATCACCGCCCAACGACAGCTCATGCGTCCCATCGACGACAGTCTGCTATCGCGCGCCGTCATCATCGAGAACGTGAGGCCGGGCGTGATACCTCCAGCCTTTGGCGACACCATTGGCTCCAGAGAGGGGATCTTTCGGCAGCGGCGTGGCGATTTCGACTCGACCTACTACCAGGTGATACTGCCGAAGGGGCGGACTATCAATGTGGGCGCGGACGGCGTCGTGCTCCCACTCCCGAGTGAGGACGAGGTGAGCACGGAGACACCGACGCTTCGCTCGGTCTGGGTTGATGATCTCCATCTGCGGGTCGTCACCGTGCACCAACCGGATGCTGGAGTTTTCGTTCAACTCGGGCGACCTCTCACGGAGGCCGACAAGACCCTTCGAGGATTCGCGATCGTGCTCGCCGCAGGAAGCCTCCTTGGTATCGCTGTTGCCGCAGGGCTCGGACTATTGGTCGCGAGGAGCGCGCTCAGGCCGGTCGATTTACTGCGTTCAGAGATTTCTGAGATCGCCGGGTCGCGGTCTTTCGACGAACGTCTCGATGTTGCAAGCAACGACGAGATCGCCGAGCTCGCAGACGCCTTCAATGAGCTGCTCGGCGAGATCGAGGTCGCTAGGGCCGATCAGGTACGCCTCGTGCGCGATGCCGGCCACGAGCTGCGCACGCCGCTGACGGCTCTGCGCACGAATATCGAGATCCTTCAACGGCACGAGGTCAGTACACAGGAGCGTCGGGCGATGATCGATGCTGCACAGGCTGAGGTCGAAGAGCTCAGCGCACTTGTTGCCGAGGTCGTCGACCTCGCCACAGACAGATACGAAGAAGAACAGGCAGCCGAGGTTGCCCTGGGAGAGATCGTGTCACATGTCGCACAACGGCTCGCCAGGCGTAACGGGCGACAGCTCGTCGTCACAGACGACGGGACCGTCGTCGTCGCGAAGCGCGACGCACTCGATCGGGCGATCACGAATATCGTTGCGAATGCTGACAGATGGTCTCCGTCGGGTGATCCGATCCAGGTCGAGGTCAGGGACGGTTCGGTGACAGTCATAGACACCGGTCCAGGAATCGACGCGCTAGACATCGACCACGTGTTCGAGAGGTTCTACCGCTCGTCGGAGGCACGGTCGAAATCGGGGTCTGGACTCGGCCTGGCCATCGTGCGCCAGATCGTCGAGGACCACGGTGGTGAGGTTTTCGCCCGCAACCGGCACGACCGCACAGGCGCCGTGGTCGGCTTCTTCCTCCCCCCTTCCGTCCTTGTGTAACTGCGATCCACCGAGGCCGTAGCTATGCACCCAAGATCGGCGCCTACGGGCTTCTCACCGCATTTTCATGTAGCGCTCACAGATTCTCCATAAGCGCCTGTCAGCCTTTCGGGGTGAAATGGCTTGAAAGGAGACTGTGCATGAAGAAACTACTCGCATCGATTGTCGCCGCGGGCGTGCTGGTATCGGGAGCCTTCGTGGCGTCGACGGTGACCGGTACATCTGCCGAAGCCCAGACCACCGAAGAAACGGTGATCGACAAGCCTGTACGACCCGAGCGCGGGGCGATTCTCGGCGAGGTCCTCGACAAACTCGTCAGAGATGAAGTTATCGATAGTTCGCAAGCTGATGCCGTCAAGGAAGCTCTCACGGAGGCATTTCTTACGAATCGTGAAAGGATGAAGGAGAGGTCTGGTGATCGCGGTCCCGGATTCCGGAAGGCTCGTCGCGGTCTGTTGCGGGGCCTGCTCGCAGACGGCGTGATCAGCGCCGACGAGATTGCTGCGCTGCCGGACGATCATCCACTCAGGAACGGCGAGGGTCCTCTTGCGGAGCTTCTCGAGGACGATGGGCAGATCACCCGTGCGGAGCTCGACGCCTTCATCCAACAGCGTCGTGCAGAGCGCCGCGAGGCCCGAGGCCTCGACGGCTGACACTCGCGACATTCCTCCCCGGCGATGCGCCCGGTCCTAACGACCGGGCGCTTTCGCGCGTTCGGTGATGAGCCAGATCTCAGATACCGGTTCGATGGCGAACTCCTCAGGTGCTTTGTCATTCCAACGGCGGAGCACCCTGTTCAACGCAGCGACGAGTGACCGGGCCGTATCGAGGTCGTCGTCGGCTACGGCTTTGGCGATCACGCCGTCCCTGTGTTCGAGGATCTCTGCACGGCGGTCTGGCATCTTCTCGCGCTCGAGGAATGCACGTATCCACCAGTCGGGGTCATGTGTGAGGCCATGGATCGGTTCACCGATTCCAGCCGTCGGCTCGAGTTCACCCGCCTCGATGGCGTCATCGACCTGCTTGCGAGCGTATCGTTCCCAGTCCACGACGTCAGGCTAGACAGTGCCAGAATCGGCAGAGATGAGATCCTCGCTCATCGCGGCGTACGAGGCTGCTGTCGTTGCGTGTGATCCCGAGTTCGCCGTTGCATCTGCGATCTGCGTCGATCGTGACGGCATCACTGTCGGTGGGCACCGCTTCATAGGCGCGACACCGGACGATGTCGCCGTGGTTGCGATCGGCAAGGCTGCGAGTGGCATGGTCCGAGGGGTCGTATCGGTTCTGGGGCCGGTGCGTGGGATCGCCGTGTCGAACCACACAGAGCCCTGCCCCGTACCATTGGTCATCGGATCGCACCCTGTCCCCGATGAAGCCAGCTTGGTGTGCGGGGAAGCACTCATCGAATACGTCGAGAACCTTTCGTCGACCGACCTCGTCCTGTATCTGATCTCGGGCGGAGGCTCGGCGATCGTTGCGGCACCCGTTGCTGGTATCACACTCGAGGACCTCGCCACCCTCAACGAAACACTTCTGAGGGTCGGTGTGCCGATAGGCGACATGAACGAGATCAGGGCGGCAGTGAGCAAGATCAAGGGTGGTCGCCTTGCACGTGTGTGCCCTGCGAGGCATGCCGTGACGCTGGTCCTGTCCGATGTTATCGGTGCCGGGCCCGCCCATGTGGCTTCTGGTCCCTCGCTCGGCGCCGGAATGGGTGCAGCTGCTTCGGCAGTCGTGTCGCGGTACGCTCTGGAGTCGTTGCTGCCTGCTTCAGTCGTGTCTGTCGTCGGGCAACTTGGGCGAGTGCTACAGGAAGCTCCACACCCGTTCTCCGTCGTCGGTTCGGCGGACGTAGCTGCACGAGCAGCAGCCGACTACCTCGCATCGCACGGGTTCCGCACGGTCATTGCCACCACGGGGCTCACCGGCGAGGCGCGTACCGCGGCCGTGGAGTTCACGCGGGCTGCAGCACCCGCAGCGATCACCATCGCGGCGGGAGAGACGACGGTCACAGTCACGGGCGACGGCGTCGGCGGGCGGAATCAGGAGGCTGCTCTCGCTGTGGCCATCGAGATATCCGGAACAGACACGGTGTATGCCGCTCTCGGCACCGACGGAATCGACGGAGCGACTCCGGCGGCAGGAGCGGTCGTGGATGGAGACACAGCTGCGAGAGCGCTGGCTCTCGGCGTCGACCTGGGTGACGCCCTTGCGCGCAACGACAGCCACACAGCGCTTGCGGCGCTGGACGCGGTTGTCGTCAGAGGTGACACAGGCACCAACGTCGGTGACCTGTGGATGGTCGCCAAAGGACTCCTTAGTCGAGTCCGGCCAGGAAGTCCTTGATGGCGGCCTCATAGGCTTGTGGGTCGACGTTCCACGAACGGGTGTGGCTTGCCTCCGTCGTGACCAGCGTCACGATGTCTGGCCGCAGTCGGGCTATCTCGGCACTCGTCGCATAAGGAACAGACGTATCCCGCGTTCCGTGGAAAATCAACATCGGTGCATGGAGGTTGCCCGTCTGGGACAGGTAGTCCGTCGCGTCCCAATCGATGTCGAAGCGCCACGACGAGATCCACTTGGCGAACTGGGTGAGCACTCCAGGGACCTTCACCGGCAGGAGCGGCAGATTCGTGCGCGATGCCTGGAAGTCGACGGTTTGCTCGAAGCTGAGAACGGGGGAGTCCAGGATCGCTGCCTTCGTGAAGTTGCGGAGCGGAGATTGCGTCAGGTAGCTGGTGACGATCGCGCCCCCCATGGAGTACCCGAACAGGATGTGGTCGACAGCGCCGTTTTCCTGTGCATAGGTGACCGCAGCGGCGACGTCTACCCACTCTGTCTCGCCGTATTGGTGATACCCGGAAGGATCCCTTGCCTCGCCGACATCGTTGCGGTAGCTGATGACCAGGATCGGGTAGCCGAGGTCCTTGAGTATCGGGATGACCCGGAGCCCCTCCTCGCGGGACGCGCCCTTTCCGTGGACAACGATCGCCCATGTGTCGGAGGTGCCCGGGATGAACCAGGCGGGGAAGCTGTCAATGTTCGATGTGTATGTCACGTCCTCGTAGTCGATGCCGAGTGCATCGAGGGGATTTCCTGTGTAGGCGAACGGATCGAGGTTCACAGCCGTGCCCGCCGTCGGGCCTGTTGCATCGCTTGGGAGGGTGCGGATGTCGGTGCGTTCATTCCCGCTGCGGGATGTCGAAGCGAGACTGGGGCTCTGCACATAACCATTCGCCCATGCGATTCCCTGGACGCCATCCTGGCCGAGCTGGTCGTTCGATTCCGGTCCGGTGATCGTGACCGTTGTCCCGCCGACACTTGTCGCCTCGAGTACGTACTTCACCGGTTCGTTGGATGGTGGACGGAGCGCGTCGTCACGCAAGACGCCTGAGAAATAGAAACCGGCGATGAGGAAGATGGCCAAGAGAACAGCGACGATGATGGACACCGCACGCGTCAAGACACCGAGAGGCGTTCTCAGCTTTTTGCGCGGCAACGGCTCAGGAGGCGGCATTCTCTGACTTGTACGGCGTCCCATGCATCCCCCGATCGGACTCGCGTATCCAGGCTACCGTCGAATGACGGACTGCCTATCTCAATCGGCTCTTCGGGCTGTGACCTTGAACGAACAGGCGATAATCTGACGGGATGCTTCACAGGGTCCAGTTGCATGCACGCGTCGGTGCTCTGGTGGTCGCCGGCGTGTTGTTCCTGGCCGCATGTGTCGGCGGCTATGGCGGCTACGGGCAGGGGCCGGAGAAGCCCGACGGGGAGGGCACGAGTTCGGGCTATGGAATTGGAGCGTTCAGTCAACCTGCATCGAATCTCTCGGCGGATGAGATCGCGATCTTTCGAATTGGGAATGTTTTCGTCACCGAGACGTGGAGCGCTGCGCCCGGATCGGTACCCGAGCGAGATGGGCTCGGTCCCACGTACCTTGCGTCCTCGTGCGCCGGTTGTCACGTCGCAGACGGGCTGGCGAGCGCATCCGAGTGGAGGACGCCTCCTCTGTGAGGCCTTGGGCTGACACGCACGGTGAATCCCGGGGCAGGGTTCCTGCACGATGGGAGGGCGCGCACCATCGAGGAGGCGATCCTCTGGCATGGAGGCGAGGCAACTGCGTCTCGCGACGGATTCA
>BTQS01000014.1:0-21616 GCA_036985995.1 Acidimicrobiia bacterium | reverse complement strand
CCGACAGCTCCGAATAGCGACAGCGAGCGGCCGAGTGAGCGTGCCGTCCTACGGTTGCTGGTCGAGGAAGTGCTTGATCATCGACGACACCGTGCCGATCGCACCGACGTTGATGCCCTCAGGGATGATGATGTCTGCATACCGCTTCGACGGCTCGACGAACTGATAGTGCATCGGACGCACCGTCTTTTCATACTGTTCGATCACCGATTCCAACGTCCGGCCACGCTCGACGATATCGCGCTGAAGTCGCCTGATGAGGCGGATGTCGGGCTCCGTATCGATGTACACCCGAACATCGAACCGCTTCCGAAGCTCCGAATCCGCGAGCACCAGTATCCCCTCGACTACAACAGCCGCTTCGGGAACCAGGGTGTACGTCTCGGACGTACGCGTGTGCGACGCAAAGTCGTATACCGGTCGCTCGATCGACTGTCCGTTGCGAAGCGCATCGAGATGCGCGATGAGCAACTCCATCTCGATCGAGTCCGGATGGTCGTAGTTGATCTTCGCCCGCTGTTCGAAATCGAGGTGCGTCTGAGCCCGGTAGTAGGCATCCTGTTGGAGATACACGACCTTGTCGCGACCAACCAGATCGACAACCGATCGGGCGATCGTAGTCTTCCCCGAACCCGACCCACCGGCGATAGCTATGAACAACGGACGCCAGTCCCCGACCGTTGGGCCAAACTGGTGCGTTGCGATGATCTCGGCGAGATCCAACGTCATTGGGACCACGGTAGTGGCGCGACGTTCCCTCTACCCGGCCGATCGCAGGATCACATCGCCGGAGAAGGACTTCACAATGAGGGTCATCCGTACCGTCTTGTCGCCGTCGGTCGGTTTGATCTTGTTGCGAAAATCGCCTGAAAGCGTGGTGATCCGAGCATTCACGGTCCGTCCGGGCGCGAGCCCGAGGATCGCGTCACCGGACATCGTCTTGACTACGAGATCGCTGCCACGAAAGTCCCTAACCCTCACATCCCCACTCGCCGACTTCACCCGTGCCGAACTCTCGATGGTCCCGAGCACGATCGTGCCCGAAGCCGTGGTCACGACCGCGTCTGCTGCATGACCGATCTTGATGTCCCCGTTGGCAGAGCTCACTTCTGCGTCCCCTTCGACGTACGCAACGGTCACCCGACCGGATGCGACCTTCACGCGAACATGGCCAACCTCCTCCTCGATGTGTACGTCACCTGAGGCGGAGTTGACCTCGACCTCGGCAACGCGGAGCCGCACACGCACATCGCCCGAGCCGGAGTTGATGCGAACGATTCCTCCCGGAGGTGTCGTCACGACCACATCCATCGCTCGAGCGAAGAATCGACGGGAGCGCTTGTCGGCGTTGGATCGGATCGCCACCGAGTCTTGCGTCGCATCGATGGTGGTGCTCTCTACGGTCTCAGGATGGCCGCTCAGCACGATCATGATCCGGTTCTCATTCCACGACTTGACGATGACGTCACCTGCGATCAACGAGATATCGATCCCGGGATGCTCGGAAACGTCGTACGTCTCGACTCGTTCGGTCATGTCTCGATCGTCCCCTCGAAGGTCGAGCGGGACGAGTGCCTTCGGGCCTTCGTCAGTCCCGTGAGGGCACGAACGACGAACGTATTGACGGAATCACCGATATCCGACGCTACCTCTTCGAGGTCCTCCTTCAGCTCCTCCGGCAGACGGACGGTGATCCTGGCGTCGAGGCTGTCCGTGTTGACCGTGACCGGCTCGTCGGTAGACCGAACCACCAGGTTGGGTTGGCCACCCGACAACACCACATCGACTGTGCGATCCGGCAGCTGCGCGCTCACCTCCGCGCCGGCCTGCTCTGCGAGCGTCAATCCTGCTTGCTGCAACGCCGGTTCGAGGGCTACGAGAATGGCCTCCCCGGCTGCGTTGATCGAAGGATCATCACCTGCGAGGACGAGCTGCCCGACAACGACCGCTTTGACCTGACCCACGACGCTTTCGATATCCATCCATGATCTCCGATCGTCCTTGTGTGATCAATCGATAGAACACTTGTCGCGTACGAGACGCATCAGCCGATTCCTGTCCCCCATGAAGGTCTCGTGGCGAGCGTCCTGTATCGCCCTCACGCTCTCAGGGTTGTTGTACCACACCATGGTCATCCTCCGCTCCTCCCGCCTAGCTGCCGCCAGACTGATGTCATAATAATGTCATTCTATAGTCCGCGTGTCAACGGGGACTGTAGAGCGTCGAACGTCGCGCTAGACTGGGTTTCCACGAACCACACCGGGGAGCTCGACATCGGGCTGAGAGGGTGTCATCGAGCACCGACCCGCCGAACCTGAGCCTGGGTAATGCCAGCGGAGGAAGCCGTGGAAGCTACCGACCCCAAACCTCTCCGAGCGGTGATCTTCGCTGGAGGACACCTCTCTGCCGAACCACATATCGAACCGACCGATCTCGTCATCGCCGCAGATTCCGGGTATGACCTCTGCCACACACTCGGGTTCGACGTCGACCTCATCGTCGGTGACCTCGACTCCATCACTGCCGAGGGTCTTGCCAGAGCGACAGAGGCCGGCGTGCCCATCGATCGATATCCCACAGACAAAGACGCGTCCGATCTCGAACTGGCGCTCCAAGCTGCTGTACGCGCCGGGGCAATGCAGATAGCGATCTACGGAGGCGAAGGCGGCCGTGGCGCACACCTCATCGCGGTTGCGCTCGGTCTCGCATCTCGCGCATGGGAGGACATCGATCTTTCCTGGCACATCGGGAACGACACCGTTCACCCCGTTCTCCCCCACCGGCCGCTCAGTCTCACTGCCCCGCACAACACACCAATCACGATCCTCCCGGTTGGCGACGCAACCGGTGTCACAACCATCGGGCTGAGATGGCGCCTGGAAGACGATGCACTCCCACGCGGCACCTCGCGCGGTCTGTCCAACATCGTCCAGGGAGGCGCATACACCATCTCACTCACCGACGGAGCACTCCTCGTCATCGTGGAAGGACCCACACCACCATGATCCAACGGATCTCACGGATTCTCATGACTGCCGTAGTCGTCTCATTGGTCGCTACAGCCTGCACGTCCACCTCATCGCCAGACGAGATCGTGCTCCTCACCCACGACGCGTTCGCCTTGAGCGAAGGGACACTCGAAAGATTCACGGAAGAGACCGGTGTCCGCATAGTCGTTGAGACCGCAGGAGACGCTGGGACGATGCTGAACCAGGCGATCCTCACCAAGGACAACCCGATCGCCGACGTAATGTACGGGATCGACAACACGTTCCTCTCGCGGGCCATCGACAACGATCTCTTCATCCCGTATCGAGCTGCTGAGATCGACAAGGTCGATGAGGTGCTGCGCGTCGAGGGCGACCCCGTCACCCCCATCGACTTCGGGGACGTGTGCATCAACTACGACATCGACGGACTGGACGGTCTCGGCATCGCACCCCCTCGCGATCTCAGCGACCTCACCGATCCCATCTACAAGGATCTCCTGGTGGTCGAGGATCCGGCGACCTCGTCGCCTGGACTCGCATTTCTGCTCGCCACGATCGCTGCCTATCCCGACGGAGCCGCATACGACTGGAAGGCGTACTGGCAGGACCTATTCGCCAACGGCGTCGCAGTAACAGCCGATTGGTCGGTGGCCTATACCGCACGCTTCACCCGGTCAGGCGGCGACAGACCACTCGTCGTGTCGTATGCCTCATCACCGCCTGCAGAGGTGTTCTTCGGAGACCTCGACGCAGCACCGACGGGGATCATGACGGAGGGATGCTTCCGCCAGATCGAATACGCAGGCATCCTCGCGGGAACGGGCAGAGAAGCCACCGCACAACAGCTCGTCGACTTCCTGCTCTCCCGCAACACGCAGGAAGACATTCCCCTCAACATGTTCGTGTATCCGGCGCGCCGGGACGTCGAACTTCCGGAAGTGTTTGCCGAGTTCACGATCCTTCCGGAGTCGCCGGTCATCATGGAACCCGCAACGATTGACGCCAACCGCGAACGATGGATCAAAGAGTGGACGACCATCGCTCGCTCATAGGGAGAACCCCGCTCGGTCGCATCGGCATCGCCGCCATCATCTCTGTACCGGTGATCTTCCTCGGATATTTCTTCATCTACCCGCTCATCTCGATAACGCTCCGAGGACTCACCGTTGATGGATCCTTGAGCCTGTCGGTGGTCGGCGACGTCTTATCCGATCCTTCCCTCCAGGGCGTTGCTCGTTTCACGTTCTTCCAGGCCGTGCTCTCGACTCTCATCACGGTCATGACCGCCCTTCCCGCAGCCTGGGTATTCGCCCGGTTCACGTTCCCTGGCAAGCGGTTCCTCGAAGCGGCATCGCTGGTCCCGTTCGTTCTGCCGACGCTCGTAGTCGGGTCGGCGTTTCTCACGCTGGCCGGGCCACGAGGTGTCCTCGGTATCGACCTCACGGGCACACTGTGGCTGATCCTGATCGCACACGTCTTTTACAACTACGCCATCGTCGTGCGTGGCGTTGGCGCCTACTGGGAACGCATCGACCCGAGGTTCGAGGCGGCAGCTCGCACGCTGGGCGCCTCACCGCTGGCAGCGTTCCGCACCGTCACGCTGCCGTTGCTCCGCCCCGCGATCGCATCGACCAGCGCGCTCGTGTTTCTGTTCTCGTTCACGTCTTTTGGAGTCGTACTCCTCCTCGGCGACCTCAACACCACCACCATCGAGGTAGAGATCTGGCGCCAGACCACTGCGTTTCTCCGCCTCGACGTCGCGTCGACCCTCGCCGTGCTCCAACTGGTCGGCATCGGCGTAGTCCTCGCCGCCTATGGCTGGTTCCAACGCAAGACGGCGGTCCAGTTCGAACACGCCGTCGCCGCGGCGCGACCGCCGCGAGGGAGCGAACGCTGGCTCGTCGGCGTCATCATCGGTTCCATGGTCGGGATCCTGGGTGTGCCCCTTGTGGTCCTGGTTGGCCGTTCACTGCTCGGACCAACGGGTACGTTCGGGATCGGCAACTACACCAACCTGTTCACCTTGCCTACCACATCGGCCGCCTTCATCGAACCTGCCGTGGCGATCAAGAACTCGCTGGTGATCGCGGTTGCGGCCTCAGGAATCGCCATCATCATGGGCGTACTCGCCTCCGCAGGGCTCACCTACGCCCGACGGCGGACAGCCCGCGTATTCGATGTGTTCGTGATGCTCCCGCTTGGTACCTCGGCCGTGACGATCGGATTCGGATTCCTCGTCGCTCTCGACTGGCCGATCGACCTTCGCACTTCGCTTGTCCTCATCCCCATCGCACACGCTCTGGTCGCGATACCGTTCGTTGTCCGTACGGCATTGCCCGCGCTCTCCTCGATCCAACACGGGCTCAGGGAGTCTGCAGCGACACTCGGAGCAAGCCCGTGGCGGACCTGGTGGACGATCGACCTTCGGCTTGTCGGGACGGCCATCCTCGTGGCTGCCGCGTTCGCTTTCGCAATCTCGATGGGTGAGTTCGGGGCAACCGCTTTCATCGCCCGGCCGAATTCCCCAACTATCCCGATAGCGATCTTCAAGCTCCTCGGACGCCCGGGGGCAACTCCGTTCGGCGCCGCAATCGCCCTCAGCTCGATTCTCATGGCGATCACCGGGCTCTCCATCATGGTCATCGAGTCCCTGGGAACACGCACACGGAGAGAGCTATGAGCGCACGGACTCAGAACGTGACCGTCCGCTATGGGGATACCGTCGCAGTGAGCGATCTCAGCCTCGAAATCGGCACCGGTGAACGGTTCGCCATCATGGGTCCCTCCGGCTCAGGAAAGTCGACGCTGCTTCGCGCCATCGCAGGCCTCGAACCGCTCGCGTCGGGCTCCATCTACATAGACGGCATCGACGTCACCGGTCTGCCACCGCATCGCAGACCCGTCGGCTTGATGTTTCAGGACTACGCCCTCTTCCCCCACATGACGGTCGTGGACAACGTGGCCTACGGGCTCAAGATGCAGGGCGCATCCACTGCCGTGGCCCGCGAAGGGGCTTCGCTTCTGCTCGAGAGGGCCGGGCTCACAGGATTCGAACATCGAACTCCCACCTCGCTGTCGGGAGGAGAACGCCAACGGGTGGCGCTGGTGCGGACGCTGGCGCGAGAACCCTCGCTCGTGATGCTGGACGAGCCACTCGGATCGCTCGACCTCGCATTGCGTGAGTCCCTTCTCGAGCAGATGCGCATGATCGTGTCTCGCGTCGGTGCGACGTCGTTGTACGTGACACACGATCGAACAGAGGCGTTCGCGTTTGCACAGCGCCTGGCGATCATGCGGGAGGGCTCCGTCATCCGTGTCGGTACACCTGATGAGGTATGGAACGACCCCGGAACCACATTCATCGCCCGCTTCATCGGACACCCCAACGTCGTCCCCGGTCCGAGCATCGGCATCAATGCCGAAGCGGTCACGATCTCTCCGGATGCGATAGTCATCGATCAAGACGGGGCGATCCGTGGCTCGGTCGCCGATGCCGTTTTCATCGACGGCTCCTACGAACTCGCCGTGCGTCTCCCTGACGGCATTGTATTGAAAGTACGATCAGCCGAGCCATCCACGGCCGGCACCGAGACCCGCCTCAACGTTGATGTGAGCCGCGCACGCGAGCTATCGGTCGACAAGGTCTGACGTACGGACGACCTTGCCGAAATCCGCACCGATGGTGAGGGCTGCGTACCTCGCGATCTCCCTCGCCCGATACACCTTGTGGGTCGGAGTGACGATATCGAACGTATGCATTGCATCCTCGACGAACAGCACCTCGTAGCCGAGGTCAGACGCCATGCGCGCAGTCGACTCACAGCACATGTTCGTCTGGATGCCGGTGATCGCTACGCCTGTGATGCCGTGCTTCTTGAGCCATGCGTCGAGGTCGGGTGAGCCATAAAAGGCTGAGTGGGCGTCCTTGACTACGAACAGATCCGGGTCACCCGTGATCATCGACTTGAAGACATTGCCTGGCGAGCCCTTGGCGAGTGGCGATGACGGCGTCCGCGAATCGTGGCGCACGAACACGATCGGCCACCCCTGGTCGCGCCAGGCATCGATCAAGTGGACGATGTTCGCTTCGCAGTCCGGGTTGTTGCGCGGACCCCAGTATGCAGCATCATCGAAGCCCTTCTGCACATCGACGACGACCAGCGCCGTGCTTCCGTTCCAATCTGCCACGCTTACCCCCGGGTTGTGATCTCTGCCCATCGCGCACCGCTTGCTGCGAGCAACCTCTCGAGCAGGACGGGAAACACCGTATCTACGGTTCCGCCAGCGGTCCAGACCCAACGGTAGCGTGCAAGACTCACGTCTGCGACCACATCGAGGCGCGTGGCATGCCCGAGGGCCGGCGTACCCCCTGCTGGATATCCGGTGATCTGTTGGACTCGATCTCGAGAAGCGGGCCTCGCATCGACTCCTCCGAAGTACGCGGCGAGCCTCACCTCATCGACTCGTCGGTCTCCCGAACACAGCACCAGCACCGGCCTGCTATCCACTTCGAAGACCAAACTCTTGGCGATAGCACCGAGTTGACAGCCTACCGCTTTCGCCGCAGCCTTCGAGGTCTTCGTTCCTTCAGGGAACCGATGCATCCTCGGTGCAATCCCCGCCTCGATCGCTCGCTGCATCACCCGCCGGGTGTCGGCTGTGAGTGGACCCCTCACCCAGTCGATACCCGATTCAGTGGCAATCCAATCCACGGGCTGATCATGATCGTCTGTCGGGAGGGCACCGACGATCGACGCATCCGTTGTGATCCCGATCCGTGCCGTTGAAGCGGGAAGCTGTGCCAACAGGCTGTCGTAGAAGCCCTTCCCGTGTCCAAGGCGACCACCCCTCCGATCGAACGCGAGGCCGGGAACCAGCACGATGTCGATGTCCTCGGGAGGAATACGCTGCGATGCTTCAACGGGTTGTTCGAACCCCATCGGATGCGTCTCGAGCCGATCCGGCCGGAATGCTCTGATCGTCATCATTCCGCTGGTCTCGATCCTCGGCACACCGATGCGGCAGCGATCGAGCTCAAGCAAGACGCCAAGGTCGATCTCCGTGGCCATGGCGAGATAGGTTGCCACGACACCGTGAAGCGGTGGCCACTGCAACAGCTGCGCAGCAACAGGTTCAGATGAACCCGAACGATCGAACCCAGCGGCCCATCGACGCCACTCACCCTTGGGTGCGTCGTGGCCTGGTGGCGGTGGGTTCTTCACGATCGAGCTTCGTTCATCGGATGAACCCTAGGGGTGTGTCGTTCAACGCACCCCTGCATCCGTCGACGGATCTCGGGAACCTACCGTACCATCTGACCATGAAGGCAGGCGACGACGGGCCACGGGTCCGTCCGATTTCGATCGAGGACGACGAGATCGCCACCCCCGATGGCGCACCGACTGCTCGCACGACCTCTGATCCCCCGCGCAGACGACGGTGGATAGCGTTGGTCGTTTCCGGCTCCGCGATCGTGCTCGCCATAGGTGCTGTGTCCGCGTTCGGTGCCCTTCGATTCGATGATCCAGCCCGCCAGGACCCGGCAGTGTTCGCGTCAGGCTCTGGAGAGGACAGCACCACGAAGGTGCCTTCAGCACTTCCGCAACGTCTCGAGGAGATACTGCCGGATCTCACCGACCGGTTGACACTCGTGGCCCTATCCCAGGACGGCCTTGAAACCTTGCTATGGGACCCATCGTTCCGTATCCCCCGCCCGTACGACCTGCCCGTAGCCACCCTCGGTCAGACAGACGGCGTGAACGCCTCATTTGATAGCGGTGGGAGAACCGTTGCTATCAGCGTGCGTTCACCTGTCGGCACCGAGCTGTACCTCGGCTCGCCGACGAACGTGGGCGAACAGCCGGACATTGTCGGTGCATCATCGTTCACGTGGCATGCGACGGAAGTTGGGGCGATCGCGTGGGTCGCCCGGGATGCAGGTGGCATCGTGCAGCTCCATACGGCAACGGTGAGTCCGCTGTCTGGATCTCTCGTCGATGACGTCGTCGTTGCCGACCTCGACGGTATCGCCGGCGTCATCCGATGGGATTCGGCCGGATTCCTCATCAACTCCGTCATCAACGACAACATGACGGTGGTCTCTCTCGGCCGCGACGGCTCCCCTCTCTGGAGCCGGCAGGGGGTCGCCGTGTCTGCATCGAAATCCCTCGCAGCCACGATCGTGCCCGATGACAGGGGACAAGACAGCCGATGGATCATCATCGACCGCGCCACAGGTGACCCTATGGACCCGAACATCGATGGATCACCCGAGGATGTCTGGGTATCGACGTCGCGTGACACCGACCTGATCGCCAAGGTCTCCAACTTCGTGAGACGGACCAGTCTCACGATCAACGGTCCTGGCATTGCTGCGACGCGCATCATCCAGGTCGACATCGGGGTCACGCCGATCGGCTTCTCGTCCAGGAGCGAGTACTTCCTGTTCGGTACCAAGGACTCCAACGACATCGTATTCGTCAACTGGCGGACCGGAGCAACCCACACAGTGCCGGTCCCCGACGAATACGAGGTGATCGGAATCGACCTCGGCTGACAACTCGTCAGGCATCTGTCATCACTCTTGCCAGATCGTCAGCGAGATCACCCCGCTTCGATATATCCACAGCACCGAGCCCGAGCCAGCCGGCAAAACGCCGCAGCTCGGCCGCCAGGGCACGGGCGGTCGAGCTGGGGTCCTGACCGAACTCGTGCCAAGCGGAGCGAACAAGGAGTCTGTCGGTGACCCGATCGGCTTTCAGATCCACACGGCCGACCAGTTCACCATCGAGCATGAACGGCAGAACGTAGTAGCCGTAGACACGTTTGGGCTCAGGAACGTAGATCTCGATCCTGTAGCGGAAGTCGAACAGCCGCTCCGCACGCTCGCGGTACCAAACGATCGGGTCGAACGGGCTCAAGAGTGCGGCGCCTGAGATCTGTCGAGGCCGCGACGCCTGCGGATCGAGATAGACGGGGCCCTTCCATCCGGGAACCACCACTTCTTCGATTGTGCCGACGTCGGCGAGCTCTGCCAGGATCGGCCGAGCTGTCGGGGTGTGTAGCCGGAAGTAGTCGGCGATGTCGTGAACCGAGCCGATACCGTGATGCCGCACGGCATCCACCAACAGCGTTCGATACGCCGTACCCCTGTCGAAGCTCCGATCTTCGAGCAGATCGCTGGGGATCGCACGGTCGGGCACGTCGTACAGTCTCGTGAAGTTGTTTGTCCGCAGCGCCGTGACCTTCCCGTTCGCAAACAACACCTCGAGAGCGACCTTCCCCGGCCCGTATCCCCACCACGCTTCACCCCGGTGATTCGGTGCGTCCAACTCACTCACGATGAGAGGTCCCCGCTCGCGGACCTGGGAAAGTACATCATCAGTGAGACCCGGGTGGGCGTCGAGCAAAGCCTGCGCGCGCCTCCACGGCTTCATCGTATCCATCTTCCAACGCCACAGCGGGAACTGCTCGACGGGGAGCACCGCGGCCTCATGTGCCCAATACTCGAAGTTCTCACCCGATGTGTTGAGCCACCGGTCCAGGCTCGCACGGTCGTACGGGCCGAGCCTGGCATAGAAGGGCATGTAGTGCGTGCGAACGCACACGTTCACGGAATCCAGCTGGATGAGCCCGACTTGCCGCACGACGCGTCGGAAATGACGGACGTCGATCGCCCCTTGCGGACGACTCCCCGCAAACCCTTGCGCCCCGAGCGCGATCCGTTTCGCCGCGTCGATCGAGATCGTCCTCACGCGTCCACTTCCCTCACTCGGTCTACGCTATCGTCCATGATCCGCACCGTCGCTGCAGCGCTCCGCACGTTCGTGCTCGTCCCGGTCTTCTTCATCTACACGCTTGCCAGTGCCGCGATCATCGTCGTGTACGGTGCGTTTCGCCCCGCCTCGCCGATCCACGACCGTATCGTCAGACGCTGGTCGTACTTCTTCCTCAAGATCCCACCCGTGCGGTACGAGATCGATGGAATCGACAAAGTCGACCCGGCGCAACGATACATCGTGGCATCTAACCACCTGTCGTTGTTCGACATCCCGATGTTGTTCTACACCTTGCCGCTCCACGGACGATTCGTTTCGAAGAAAGAGGTCTTCAAGATCCCGATCGTGGGTCGCGCAATGCGCACTATCGGCATCATCGAGATCGATCGCGCATCCGGTGGCTCTTCGCGCCGAGCGATCAACGAGGGAGTGAAGATCGCTGCCGACCGTGGGTACTCCTTGATCGTGTTCCCTGAAGGGACGCGCAGCCGCGAAGGTGAGTTGCTTCCTTTCAAGAAGGGAGTGTTTCGCATCGCCATCGATACGGGGCTTCCGCTTCTCCCCGTGGTCATCGAAGGCACGGACCGTATCTCGCGCCCGGGGTCGCGATTGTTCTTTCCCGGCCGTGCCCATGTGGTGGTCCTCGACCCGATCGAGACGAAGGATATGACCAACAAGGAACACCTCAACGATTTGGCGCGGTCGGTCGGAGCGTCGATGGGTACGGCCTACGCGGAGCTGCATACCGCTGCACAACAGTAGCGGCATCAGTCGTAGACCCCAATGAGGTAGGTCGACCCATTTCTGACCTCGCACAGGTAGGCGCCTGCGGAGGTGACGATCTGATACCGGTCTGAGGATCCTTCCCCGACCCACCATCTCCCGACGCTCCTCCACGGTCCTGCCCACGACAACACAGGTACCCAGCGACTCCGAAGACGGACCTGCTCCGGTGTCCCGTCGACCCACGACACAGTGAAAGGAATCGGATCTGGAGGGACCAGAGTAGGAGCAGGGCTTGGGATCCTCCCCGGCCAGGGGGCATGGATATCCCGTGCCGTAGTCGTCGGTTCGTCCCCCCAGCGGCTCCACAGCATCTGCTGCCCTGAATCGCGACCACCCTGTGGGACGGCAATGAGGACGTTATCAGCGCCGGCTATCGCCTGGACCTCCATGAGGGCTCTCCGCGTCTCGTCGACCGCCTTCACATCCTCCTCGAGTGCGAGCTGACGACCGCTCCCAGAGAGATCGTCTGGTTCGAGGCGTAGCGAGGCGATGCCCCCACGGATCCCGACGGAGACTCCATCGATCCAGGCGCGTAGTTGCCAACGAACCCTGTCTGTGAGGGTGTGGTCATCGAAAGGGTCGGCGCTCCACCACGTACGGACTCGCTCTGTGCCGTCTGCTGCGATCGCTGTTACAACAACCCTGTGGGGGGCTATGCCGTGTGGGGCGAGTTGGTTGATCAATCGCTGAGAGAGGTTCCGTGCGATGAATGAAGCCTGATCGAAGTCCTCGATCGGTGGGTCGAAAAGGGCTTCGACTGCGCAGTCTTGCGGGATATCTCTGGGATGCGCCTCATTCCCCATACCCCGTGCGATCCGGTGTGCATTCAACCCCTGACGACCGAACCGCGAGATGACAGCGTCATGAGGCAGCTCTGCCAGTGCACCAAGCGTGGTGATCCCGAGCCAACGGAAAGTCGCTGCGAGGTCGTCGCTGCCGATAGCGGTGATATCGAGGCTCGAGAGGAAAGCCGTGTCGTCCGAGACGATGAACAAGGGGGATTCATCCGATGTTGAGCGAACCGCCTGCCACGCGGCAAAGGGGCCGGCTGCGAGACCGAACCTGTAGTCGCCTCCAAACGCATCGAGCTCCTTGTCGATCCGTTCGATGAGGGCCTGCTCTCCCCCGTAGTACGCGACCGCACCGGCGATCGGAATGAACACAAGTCCCGGGTCTGCGATCTCGACACGGGGGACAACCGACTCGATACGTTCCACGACATACTCGAACCGTGCCATGTCGGCGGTCTGATCACGCTCGATCGTGACGATGGTTGGACACAGCGCTTCAGCTGCCCGACGCTGCATACCGATCGTGATACCCGATGCCGCAGCATGACTGTTCAACGCAACAACGGTGTTCCTGTCGTCTACCGCCTGTTGCGGTGCGTCATGGGAAACGCCTGGACGTCTGAGTGCCCAGGTGGGATACCACACGCAGATCGTTCGTTCCATCGTCCTCAACCTCGATCGTTCGTTCCATGCCTCTCGTTGCCTTCCCTGAGACGTCAAGCAGCGTGCGTCGTACAAGCAACCTTCCGTGTCCCTGCTCGGTTCCTTCCCATGCGACCTCACGCGCCTCGATCTGAAGATGCGCGACACCCTGTGGGAGCTTGCCGTCGAGTGGGCGAAGCACGAGTGGGGTTCGTCGTGTCCTGGCCCTCGCAGCAAGGGTGCGAAGTGCCGCATCACGAACCCCATGCGGTATCTCGGCGTACACCGCCCGTACCCCATCGAGCAGCGTCGCTACGACCCTGCTCCAGGTGACGATGTCGGCGGTGCGAACAACAACGAACCGTTCCGGCTCGATCCCGAGTTCCCACGCTGCGAGCGGACTCACCCATCCGCGGACATCGAGATACGCCAGTGGCCCTTGTGACGTGTACGGAGTAAGGAGCGAGAGCCCGACTCTCGTGAGGCCCGAGCCCGGTAGGCCGGAGAGCCCTGCGATCTGACCCGGCGCGAGGGAGAAGACATCGTCGGTCTCCACACCAGAGTCGACAACCCTCTCGTGGGGTGCCGAAATACGTTCGAGTTGTGCGACCACACCAGTGTCCTCTTGTCTGCCTTCACCAGCGTGCGCCGCCGCCGGAACGCCACTGTAATCGAACATATGTTCGATAGCAAGAGGGGTTCACAGTCCTCAGTTCGCAGAAGGCCGAAAACTATCAACTGTCGGCCGCCTTCCCCCGCTTCTCACACCGGGCCTCCTGCGTGTACCCTGACTACTAGCTCTTCGGCGATGAAAGGAGCATGGCACGTGTCAGTTGCCAAGGTGATCGAGATCACGTCTACTTCCCCCGGATCCTTCGAGGATGCCATCCGCAAAGGCATCGCAAAGGCACAGCAATCGATCGATGGGATCCGGGGTGCTTGGATTTCCGAACACAAGGTCGAACTCGCAGAGGACGGAACCATCAAGAATTTCCGCGTCGATATGAAGCTGACCTTCGTACTCGACTGACGACACTCATTCTTGAAACGAAGAGGCCCCGGATCGCTCCGGGGCCTCTTATCTCGAATGGATGATTCGGTTTTTCGCTACAGACCCGACTCGAAACTGTCCTCGAAGGACACGACCTTGCGGCCCGGCTTGTCCTCAGGCTTGGAATCGCGGTCCCGGTCGCGGTTGCGACCCCCGTCACGGTTGCCACGATCGTTGCGCCGCTCATCGCGCCCGCGACGACCGTCGCTCCGCGCGTCTTCACGTGGAGCATCCGAACCGCCGTCGCCGCCACCAGAGGGAGCATCCGCCATGTCGAGGCTGACCTTGCCACGATCGTCGATCTCCCGGACGATGACCTTGACGCTCTCTCCAAGAGCGAGCACATCCTCGACCCTATCGATGCGTCTGCCACCACCGATCTTCGAGATGTGCAACAGGCCGTCACGACCAGGAAGGATGTTCACGAACGCACCGAACTTGGTGATGTTCACGACCTCACCGTCGTAGATCTCTCCTACCTTCGCCTCCGGTGGGAACCCGATCGCCAGGATACGCTCCTTGGCCAGGTTCATCGAGGTCGTATCGGGCGCACCGACACGAACCGTCCCGTCGTCGTCGATCTCGATGCTTGCGCCGGTCTCCTCCTCGAGCTCACGAATGGTCTTGCCCTTCGGGCCGATGACCTCACCGATCTTGTCCTTCGGCACCATGATCGCTTCGATCTTGGGAGCCGTCGGAGCGAGCTCCGCTCGGGGACCATCGATCGTCTCGGCCATCGCGTTGAGGATGAACATCCTGGCCTCACGGGCCTGGTTCATCGCAGCGATCAACACGTCAGCGGGAAGACCCTCGATCTTCGTGTCGAGCTGGAGTGCCGTGATCATGTCGGCCGTACCAGCGACCTTGAAGTCCATGTCACCGAGATGATCCTCGACGCCGAGGATGTCGGTCAGTGTCACGAACTTTCCATCCTGATAGATGAGTCCCATCGCGATACCCGCCACTGGAGCGTGAATCGGAACACCTGCATCCATGAGCGACAGAGATGAGCCACAGACGGACGCCATAGAAGACGACCCATTCGACATCAACACTTCAGACACCAACCGGTAGGCATATGGGAAGTCCTCAGCGGGTGGAATAATGGGAAGCAGTGCCTTCTCAGCGAGCGCACCGTGACCGATCTCGCGACGCTTCGGGCCACGCATGAACCCTGCCTCACCGGTCGCATACGGCGGCATGTTGTAGTGGTGCATGTACCGCTTCGACTCCTCAGGGGAGATCGTGTCGAGCATCTGCTCCATCTTCAGCATGCCGAGGGTTGCGATATTGAGAACCTGTGTCTCTCCACGTTGAAACATGCCGGAACCGTGTGCACCCGGCACGACGCCTACCTCGATCGTCAGAGGACGGATGTCGGTAAGGCCACGGCCATCGATCCGAACGCTCTCGTTTACGACGCGGCGACGCATGACGTCCTTCTGCACCTTCGAGAATGCTGCTTTGGCCTGCTTCAGGCTGTCGGCATCGTCTTCCTCGAGCGCAAGTGCCTCGAACGTTTCGTCGCGGACGGCCTTCTCGGCGTCCTGACGCTCGTGCTTCTTGACGATCGTCCCGAGTGCCTCGAGCTTCGGCTTCGCTAGCTCCTCGACCTTTGTATACATCTCATCCGTGTAGTCGGAGATCTCGGTCCACTCGACAGCTTCCGGCTCGCCATGGGACTCGGCGAGCTCGAGCTGAAGGTCGATGAGAGCACCGATGTAGTCCTTGGCGAGCTCGAATCCGGCAGCAACCGTCTCCTCGTCGGATCCCTTGGCGCCGTCGCGGACCTTGCGGTAGCCATCTTCGGAAGCTCCGGCCTCGACCATGGCGATATCGACACCACCATCAGCGTTGCGCTTACCGGCAACGACAATCTCGAAGACCGCATCGTCACCCTGGTCGTACGTCGGGAACGGCACCCATTCACCGTCGACGAGTGCCAGGCGCACAGCGCCGATCGGGCCTTCGAACGGGATCGGGCTGACCGTCAACGCTGCCGACGCTCCGTTGAGGGCGATGACGTCGTGCGGGTTCACAAGGTCCGCCGCGAGGATGGTCGCGACGACATGTGTGTCGTGGCGGTAGCCATCCTTGAAGTTCGGGCGTAGCGGGCGGTCGATGAGGCGAGCTGTCAGCGTCGCCTTCTCCGTAGCCCGTCCCTCACGACGGAAGAACGAGCCGGGGATACGCCCAACGGCGTAGGTCCGCTCCTCCACGTCAACGGTCAGCGGGAACCAGTCGATGCCTTCCCGGATGCTGCGGCTTGCAGTTGCGGTCACAAGGACCTCGGTGTCTCCGATGCGGACAACAACTGCCCCATCGGAGAGCTGAGCGAGCTTTCCTGTGCTGAGCGAGATCTCTACCTCGCCAACACGCCCGCGAACGGTGGTCTCTGCCACTCGTTTCTCCTTCGTTAAGGGAGGAGGCCCAATTGGCAGTGGTCGGTGTTCGCGATGCAAGTCGAACATTGACCACTGACAACTGGATCTCTTCCTCCGTTGAATCGTCGCCTAGACAAGACGGAAGGCGGCCTCAGCCGCCTTCCGGTCAGTGCTAGCGACGCAATCCCAGTTTTGCAATCAGGGATCGGTAGCGCTCCACGTCTTGATCCTGGAGGTACCGGAGCAGTCGCCGACGCTTACCGACCATCATGAGTAAACCACGCCGGCTGTGATGGTCCTTCTTGTGGACCTTCAAGTGCTCGGTGAGGTGGTCTATACGCTCGGTCAACAACGCTGCCTGGACCTCGGGAGATCCCGTGTCCGTGGCATGCGTGCCGTATTCTTCTACAACAGTCTTCGTGTCGTTCACGAGGTACTTTCCTACGCGAGTAAGTAGTCGGGCGATCGCCCGGTAGCGAGGTTAGCAGCATCAGGCTCTACTCGTGCCTCGAATCCGTTTCGCGACGAATCACACACTCGTGCCAACGATCGCTTCGACCTCGATCTCTACCCGCCACACGGGGTCCAGGAGCCCGGCCACAACGACCATCGTCGCAGCGGGCTCTGACGCGCCGAACGTCTCGGAATGTGCAAGGCCGACTGCGTCGGCATCTGCCCGGTCGACGATGAACATCCGCGTCCTCACGACGTGTTCCATCGAGCCTCCAAGACCCTCGATAGCTTCTCTGGCGATCTCCCCACATCGAAGCATCTGCGCGTATGCATCGATCTCAGTGTCGGCGCCGGGCTCGGGAACCGGCGCAGTTCCGGCCACATGGATGGTGTCTCCAACCCGGACTGCCCGCGCAAAGCCGTAGGTCGCCTCGTATGGCGAAACGCCGTGAAATCGTGTTCCGTGCACGCACGTACGTTAGCGCTCAACGGACCAAGTTCCTGCTGTTCCCGCTCCCCCATATTGGCCAACGACCCCTCCTATCGCCCTTCCACACGCAACTCCCGGCCTTGGACACCTCAGCCTTGACGCAGTCGGCAACCGCCCAGTCCTGTAGTACCGAACCATGCGCCTCAGATACTCGATCAACGAAAGCAAGTGGCGACCACAGCGAGAAGAGCGCAGAGCTGCCACCATCGTCGATGAGGTCGTAGACGCGAAGGTGCTCCGGATTGTCCGAGAAGTTCGTGATCAGGGCATCAGGGTTTCGGATCGCGATGACCTCTACGCCTGAGGACTCGCCAAGGTGATCGCGAATGTCCCGACACGATCCGTCAGAACAGCGGACGGGATCGAACCCGCCGTTGTCCGGGAGCAAGGTCGTCGAGCGGCCGGCTCGTTGAAGTGATCCCATGAATCCGGATGCGATCGCAGGATCGAGCAGCGCAGCCCCGCGATATCCGTCTATGGGAGGTCGAGATCCGTCATCGAGCGACGCGATCATCGAAACACCGATGGCTCCACCTTTCGAGTGGTGCAATGAATAGATGTTGTCGTTTTGAACGGCCAGCTCACGGATGAGCTCGTCCAGGCGCTGAGCTGCTAGTTCGGTAGAAGCGACCCGTGACGCCTCCGCGCTGGTGACGAGCGGCACGACCGTTCGATAGTCGAACGCCACCGTGTCGGCGCCCTCGACGCCGAGACGTTCAAGAAGTGCGTCGAAGTCTGACGGCGAGCCGCCGTAGCCATGAACAAGCACGTACACCGGATCACTGGACCGGCGCCGTCTCCTACCTCGCAGGACTGCTGCCCCGCCGAGGGCGCCGATGCCCGCCAGTGCGCCGTATCCGAACGGCCGCGATCGCGGATCGGGGCGCTGCGTTGGGCGCGGAAGGTCAACGGGCGAGACTGCAGGGACAACGGAATCGAGCCCTACTCCGTCGCCGGGCACGAGATCCCCGGCTTCCGGCGCGGATAGCGCTACAGCCAGGCTGAGCGCTGCGATGATAGTGGCGATCATATGCGCTTCCTCTCAGGGAAGCGCGGAATGCTCTCAGCGTGCGCCCGCGAGGGGTTCGAGTCAAGATGTTCGAGTCGGAGCCATGTTCCAGCATCACGGAGTGTCGAGAACGATCCTGGCCTGCGCGATATCTGCTTTGATCTGAGCGACGAGAGCATCAACAGACGCGAAGCGTTGCTCGTTCCGAATCCGGTCGATGAACGCGACCCGCATGTTCTTCCCATACAGGTCGAGATCCACATCCAGTAGATGCACCTCGATCGTCTCTACCCCCCCGCCGAAGGTCGGCCGTGTCCCAACATTGCAGACTCCGTCGTAGTCAACGCTCTCAACGGTGCACACAACGGCATACACACCGCCTGCGGGTCGGACGAGACCCTGTGGCATCGTGATGTTGGCCGTTGGGAGCCCGATCGCTCGCCCGCGTGAGTCACCAGGTACGACAACGCCGTCGATACTGAACGGGCGACCGAGCATGCGGGCCGCCAGCTCAACACCGCCCGAAGCGATCGCAGCCCGGATGGCCGACGACCGAACCTCGGTGCCGTACAAATCAACGACCGGTGTCACGATCACCGAAAAGCCGAGCTCTTGCCCGAGAAGTCGAAGGGAATCGACGTTTCCCTGCGCCTCGTAGCCGAACCGAAACCCCTCACCCACAGCAACCACACGTGCACCGAGGCCTTCGACGAGGTACTCCTTGACGAACTCGTCCGGGGAGAGTCTCCGGACGCCCTCGTCGAAGTCGATGACCGCCGCCGCATCGAACCCTTCCTCCTCGAACAGCTCCAACCGTCGCTCGACCGACGTCAGCGCAGGCGGCTCGGCCCTACCGGTCACAATCGCATCCGGGTGCGTCCCGAACGTCAACGCGACACGGGGAAGATCGCCCGCTGCTTCAACGAGTGCCTGAAAGACGGCCCTGTGACCGCGGTGAACGCCGTCGAAGACCCCAATGGCGACCGCGCGCGGCGATCTCCCGGGATTCCAGGTCGCAGGATCGTCACGGTACACATTCAATGAAGCACCACCTCGGGGATGAGCGCCTTACGGTCGCGCCGATACATAGCGAGGAGGTTGCCTTCTCCGTCGCCGATGCGCAACAACGCCTCGTACGGAGCGTCATGTGGTGCCATCTGCAAAGGCAACTCACGGCCGTTTCTGACGCGGAAAGCGACCGAATCATCGACCCTCAGCTCCGGATACTCGCCCAGTACGGTCGAGGGATCGAGCAAGAGACGTTCGAGGTCGCCCTCTCCGGCAGCATCGATGATCTCGTCGACCGACATGGCGTCTTTCACATCTATCGCGCCGTTCCTGACTCGCCGTAGCGCAGTCAGGTGCGCCCGTCCACCGACTGCCCTGCCCAGATCGTCTGCAAGGGTGCGGATGTAGGTGCCGGTAGAACATACGGTCCGGAACGTGACGGCCGGATAGTCAGATGGTGCAAGGTCGATGAGTTCGAGCAGGTAGATGGTCACGGGCCGGGCTTCACGAGCTATCACCTTGCCTTCGCGGGCCAGCTCGTAGAGCCGCTTGCCTTCAACCTTGCGAGCCGACACCATCGGCGGCACCTGCAGGATGTCCCCGTTGAAGCGTTCCATCGCAACCCGCACCTCTTCGGACGTGACCGGAAGCGGTTCACGCGACAGGATCGCGCCGTCCGCGTCGAGAGAGTCTGTCGCCACCCCGAATAGTGCCGTTGCGAGGTATTCCTTGCGTGCCCCCTGGACGAACCGCAGGAGCCTCGTCGCCACGCCGACGCCGAGGATCAGCAGTCCGGTCGCCATCGGATCGAGGGTGCCGGCATGGCCGACCTTTTCCCCTACCTGGTTGCGCACTTTGGCGACAACATCGTGCGAGGTCCATCCCTGCGGCTTGTCTACGAGCAAGAACCCGGCGGGCGGTGATGCACTCACGGCAACAGCGTACCGATCTTGGAGATGATCACTTCAGGTGCTTCGCTGGAGGTGAATCCGGCCGCGTTGTGATGACCTCCCCCACCGAAGGAGTTGGCGATCGCTGCGACGTCGATCACGCCACGCGACCGCAGGCTTCCCTTCACCACACCCGCCTTCTTGACCTTCAGAAGGCACGCGACTTCAGTGCCACGAGCCATACGAACGAGATCGATGAGCGCGTCGGTCTCGTGGTACTCGAGTCCCGCCTTCTCGAGATCCGCCAGCGTCATGATCGACCAAACGAATCGGTGTTTGTCGTCGAGCACGGCCCGAGAAAGTACCGCCGCGGCCAACTCGTAATAGCCGAAAGGCGCTTCCTCGAAGAGCTTCTGACCGATGACATCCGTCCGTACGCCGTATCGGAGGAGCTCGGCAGCGATCGTGTGTGTCCTTGGCGAGGTGGACGAGTACTGGAACCGGCCGGTGTCGGTGACGATGCCCGTGTACAACGCGGTCGCAACAGGTTCCGACAGTGGCCATCCGAGCTCGAGGATCAGCTCGTAGATGAGTTCGGCGGTCGCAGCGGCCGATCGGTCGACGAGAATGTGATCCCCCCAGGAGCCGTCCGAGATGTGGTGATCTACGACCACGAGATGCTTCGCTCCGCTGAGAGCGCCCGCAAGAGCTCCGACACGATCTTGCACAGACGTATCGACAACCACCCCAACGTCGAGGTCCTTCGGAAAGGCGGCAGGAGCAACCAACGTCGACGGGTCGAGAAACGACATCTCCTCGGGTACAACGAACGGCTCGGCGAACGAAGCGACCGCATCGATGCCTGCGTCTCTTGCGGCGAGCGTCAGAGCGATCATCGACCCGAGGGCATCACCGTCGGGTCCAACATGGCCGACAACACCGATCGAACTGGCATTCCGTAAAACACCGACGACGCCCGCTATCGCATCAGCACGCTCAGTCATCCCGGTCGGTCCCCTTGTTCATCTCCGCGATGATCTCTGAGATGTGGAGACCCTCATCGATCGCAGGGTCGACGCGGAACTCGAGCTTCGGGGTGTATCGGAGCCTGGTTTCCGTCCCGATCGCCCGTTGGATGCGTGGCGTCGCCCCCTTGAGCGCCTCTGCGGTACCGCGCTTTTCCTCATCCGAACCGAGCACCGAGTAGTACACGATGGCATGACGTAGGTCCGGGCTCGTCTTGGCGCCCGTGATCGTCAGGAAGCCGATGCGAGGATCCTTGAGATCGAGGACAGACTCAGCAACGACCTCGCGCACGAGCTCGTCGACCTTCCGCATACGGGG
>BTQS01000013.1:0-21744 GCA_036985995.1 Acidimicrobiia bacterium | reverse complement strand
CTCGCCGAAGAAGAGTTGTGAGTCCACGAGCTCGAGCTCGAGGGGTATGCCGGCTTCGGCGAACATCTCCATATGCATGTCCGCAAGCCGGGGTCGCATGTCGGCGTTGGAGGTGGTCGAGAACACCGCAGCGCATTCCCTGCCTGTCTCTTCGACGGCCTGGTCGTAGAATTCGCTGGCGAGTTCGGGGTCGTAGGTGTACCTCGCCCACGCGCCGCTCGAGAGGGTGGGGGAGAAGGCGTCGATGTACGAGTTCATAGGTGTGCCAACGCCGCCGTAGATAGCAGTGACGGCCGCGTCCCTGTCGATCGCGTGCATCACGGCTCTGCGGAAGCTGAGGTTCTCGTTACACGAGTTGGGTGAGAGCTCGAGTCGACCCGGCCCGAATTGGAAGTTGATGTGTTCCCAAACCTGCCCCGGACGGACATCGACGATGACGCCCTCATCTTCGAGATCCATCAAGGGGTTGATCGTGTACTCGAGCGACGGTGGGGGCTGGATCACGTCGACCTTGCGGGCCTTGAACGCGGCAACGAGGGCATCCGTCTCAGGGATGAACCGGAACTCGACTCTGTCGAGGAAGGGGAGCTGTAGGCCGGTCTCAGCGTCGGTCTTCCAGTAGTTGTCGTTGCGCACCATCACGATCCGGTCGTTGGGCTCGATGGTGTCGATGACGAACGGGCCGCCCGACGGCCATGGGGTCGTGTCCCAGTCGGCGGCGAAGTCGGTCCCTTGAACGGCGTGCCTGGGGATGAGCCAGCGGAACAGTGTCTCGTACTGGATCGTTGGACGCTTGAGCGTCATCGAGAAGGTTTTGTCGCCGGGCTCGGTGCGGATGATCTGTACATCGGTGTAGTCGGACCGGAACTCCTCCTTCTCGGTCTCTCGGACGGTGTCGAGTGTGAACTCAAAGTCGTAGCCCGAG
Organism: Acidimicrobiia bacterium; assembly: GCA_036985995.1. Lineage (GTDB taxonomy): Bacteria > Actinomycetota > Acidimicrobiia > Spongiisociales > UBA5794 > JAMBLL01. Next base: position 20,819 of record BTQS01000013.1, on the reverse strand, counting down.
ATCGGCGTGCCGTCCTCCCACACCGCCTCGTCGCGGATTTCATAGTTGACCGTCATCGTGCCGTCGTCGTTGACGATCACGCCTCCGTTGCTGACGGTCGGGAGTTCCGTCACGACCTCGGGGATCATGTCGAGTGTGGTTCCGTCGATATCCCACACGCCGGTGAGCCACGCCTGGCCGATGATGCTCACGATGAAATTGTTGCCCCCCGGCGCATAGGGATTGATCGTTGGCGGGTACTGATCATCGGCGATGATCGCCACGCCACCGTATCCCGGACCGGACGGCGGACGCGTGGTGGTGGTCGACGAGGTCGTCGTTGGCGGCTCGGTGAGCGTGGTGGTGCCGAGCGTGGTGGTGCTGAGGGTCGACGGCGTCATTTCGGCGACGTCCGGGCTGCCGGCAGTGCATGCTGCCGCGACGAGAATGAGAACTACGCCTCCGGCCACCAAGCGTCCCATGCATTCATGCTACCCGCCCGAGTTCTTTCGTTCTGTGGGCTGTCAGCGTGGTATAGCCGTTTGTGGTATAGCCGCTCTACAACTCTGGGTACGCGCACGGGAGTCCTTGCGCCATACTTGGCGATATGCGGATTGTTGTGACTGTTGCGGCGCTGGCTCTCGTGGCTGGGGCGTGCGCGCCGTCGGGGACGTCACCCACCACCAGCGTAGAACCGACTACCTCCACGACACCGGGCACGGCGACGACGGCCGAACCACCCGAAACGACGACGACCACCCGGGTCTCCACGACGACCACCGAAGCTCCGGCGGAGACCGTTCCCAAGCCGCCGGAGGTGTTCGAATATGCGGTGGTCGCCGAGAAGCGAGCTCGCCGTCTTGCAGTGATCGACCCGAATGGAGCGTGCACCGAGGACGGGAGCGGCTGTGCCTTGACACCGATCGCGACAGTGGATCTGCCCGACCGACCACACAACCTCACCGGCATCGGGTCGGTCGTGTACGCCACTCACCCCACATCAGGCTCGATCTCGCGGGTTGATATCGCCACAGGCGACGTTCTCAGCGCACAGGTCGGGATCGAGCCTCACGACATAAAGTACGAACCCTCGTCGGGCACGATGGTCGTGGCCGATGAAGCAGGACGTAGGCTGCTCACCGTCGATCCCGAGACCCTGGCTGTCATCAGCACGCTCGAGATGCCCGGCGAGCCCCACGACATCGCCGTCGATGAAGGTGTCATCTGGGTCACGCTCATCGGCCACAGCCAACTCGTCAGAGTTACCGGTGATACCGTCGAGTTACTGTCTGCCGGCGGCTCACCTCACGACCTCATCGTCGACCTGGACGGGTTCATCTGGTACTCCAATTGGGGTTCGAACCGGCTGTATGTCTTCGACCCCGTCTCCGGGATCACCCCTCAGGCGCTCACCGGTGACGCTGAGCCCCACCACTTCGCCATTGGCCCCGATGGGGTGGTCTGGATATCGGACAACGGCGGTACAGCGATCATCGGATTTGAAGCAGTACAGCCGGTGACCGTCGAGGTCGGTCCAGGCCCGCACCACCTGGCAATTGTCGGTGACACGATCGTGGTCGCGGTCAGCGGTTCGGGCGAGGCCGTGTTCGTGAGAGATGGAGAGGTGGTTGCACGATCGCAACTCACCACCGGCCTGCACGGGGTCGCCGTCGTCGAGCTCACGCGGTCGCTATGAGTCTGGCGTAGAAACCGGCACCGATCTTGTTGTTTTCTACGCCAGACGCCTGAGAGCTAGCTGCAGCCCTTCGAGTCGCCGCAGTTGAGGCAGCGGTAGCAGGATCCGTTACGGACCGTGATGTGGCCGCACGTGTCGCACAGTGGGGCGTCGCCCATCTTGTCTGCGAGGAGGGCCTGGATCGCGGCGGTTTGCACGGTGGCTGCTGAGTGCGCCGCCACAGGCGCAACGGCCCTCGAAACAGCGGCGGGTGCCGGTGAATCGGCGAAGGCGGCTGCGGTGACCTGTGCCTCGATGTCCTGCTCCATCGATGCCTCTGTCAGGTCGAGCTGGAGACCTGCGTCGACTGCAACGCCCTTTGGTGGCTCGGGCAGATCGTTGGAACGATCCGGAGGGACCTGAGCGAGCTCGTCGCGGTGCAGGTACTCGACGCCGAGTGCACGAAACAAGTAGTCGACGATCGAGTTCGCCATCTTGATGTTCGGGTGTCCCTCGACCATGCCTCGAGGCTCGAAGGTCTGGAACGTGAACGTGTCCACATACTCCTCGAGCGGCACGCCATACTGAAGGCCCTTGCTCACCGCTATGGCGAAGCAGCCGAGGATGCCGCGAAGGGTCGCCCCTTCCTTGGCAAGATCCAGGAACACCTCACCCAGCGTGCCGTCGGGGTATTCACCCGTGCGGAGGAACACCTTGTGGCCACCAACTCGAGCCTCCTGCGTGAAGCCGATTCTCCTCGCAGGGAGGAGGAAGCGAGGACGCGGAAGGCTCTGGTACGCCTGCGTTGGGGACGTTCCCGGCTCGAGCAAACCGGCGCGGATGTCGACCTCACGCTCGATCGCGGCGGCGATCCCCGCTGCTTCTTCGTCGGACGTGCCCTCGTCGGACGTCGCTGAGAGCGGTTGGGATACCTTTGACCCGTCTCGGTACAGTGCTATCGCCTTCAAGCCCAGTTCCCACGACATCTGATAGCACTCCTCGATGTCTTCGACCGTTGCCTCATGCGGCATATTGATCGTCTTGGAGATAGCACCCGAGATGAATGGCTGGGCGGCGGCCATCATCCGGATGTGTCCGGAATGGTGGATGTAGCGCACACCGATCTTGCCGTTCTTGTTCGCCGTGTCGAAAACAACAAGGTCTTCATCCTTTAGTCCTGGAGCGCCTTCGATCGTCTGCCTGCCACAGATCACGTCGTTGGCTGCGTTGATCTCGTTGGGTGTGAAGCCGAGCGCCTCGAGCATGTTGAACCCGAGTCCGTTGTACTCCTCGGGTGCGAACCCGAGGCGCTTCATCGTCTCTTCACCGAGTGTCCACTGATTGAATGCGAATCCGAGTTCGAATACACCGGGAAGCGTGGCGTCGATCTTGGCGATTTCTGTCTTGCTGAAGCCTTTCGCAAGCAACGTTCGCGTGTTGATGTGGGGCGAGCTCTCGAGGTTCATCGTTCCAACCACGTAGTCGATGATGGACCTGATCGTCGCTTGGTCATAACCAAGGTGAGCGAGTGCTGGAGTGATCGACTGATTCGCGATCTTGAAGTATCCGCCACCGGCGAGCTTCTTGAACTTCACAAGGGCGAAGTCGGGTTCGACCCCGGTGGTGTCACAATCCATGAGGAGCCCGATTGTCCCAGTCGGAGCGAGCACGGTCGCCTGAGCATTCCGATAGCCGTGTTCTTCACCGAGGCGTATAGCCGTGTCCCATGCGTTGTGTGCCTCGGCGAGCATGTCCGGTGGGCAGATCTGTTGATCGATGCCGACAACGGTGTGGCCGATGTCCTCGTACTCGTCCTGGTCTGCGTGGTGGGCAGCCCTGCGGTGATTGTGCATCACCCGCAGCATCGATGCGGCGTTTTCGGTGTACAACGGGAAGGGGCCGACAACCGAAGCCATCTCGGCGGACGCCGCGTAGGCATAGCCTGTGAGGATCGCCGTCAATGCTCCAGCAATCGCACGTCCCTCGTCCGAGTCGTACGCGATACCCATGCGCATGAGCAGCGAGCCGAGGTTGGCGTAGCCGAGTCCGAGCGTCCGGTAGTCGTAGGAGCCCTGGGCGATCTCCTTCGAGGGGAATTGGGCCATCGTGACGGAGATCTCGAGCACCATCGTCCACAGCCGGACGGCGTAGCGGTAGCCATCGAGATCGAACTCGCTGGTCGCATCGTCGTAGAAGGTGCCCAGATTCAACGATGCGAGGTTGCACGCCGTGTTGTCCAAGAACATATATTCGCTACACGGGTTGGATGCGCGGATCCGGCCACCGGCGGGGGATGTATGCCACTCGTTGATCGTCGTGTCGTACTGCACACCAGGGTCCGCCGACGCCCATGCCGCCTCTGCGATCTGATGCCACAGGTCGCGGGCACGTACCGTCTTCATCGTTACTCCGTCGGTGCGTCGGGTGAGGTTCCAGTCGGCATCGTCGAGCACCGCCTGGACGAACTCGTTCGTCATCCGGATGGAGTTGTTCGAGTTCTGCCCGGAAACCGTTGCGTACGCTTCTCCGTTGAAGTCGGCCGGGTACCCGCCGGCGACCAGCGCCCTCACCTTCTTCTCCTCCTCAGCCTTCCAGTTGATGAAGGTTTCTATGTCCGGGTGGTCGACATCGAGGATCACCATCTTTGCTGCCCGTCGTGTCGTGCCTCCGGACTTGATCGCCCCTGCGGCGCGGTCACCGACCTTGAGGAACGACATGAGACCCGATGACTTGCCACCACCCGAGAGCGGTTCGCCTTCAGCGCGTATGTTCGAGAAGTTGGTGCCGGTGCCCGACCCGAACTTGAACAACCGGGCTTCCCTCACCCACAGATCCATGATGCCGCCGGCGTTGACGAGGTCGTCGTCGACGGACTGGATGAAGCACGCATGGGGTGAGGGCCTGCTGTAGGAGTCGGTGGAGGGAGTGAGTTGCTCCGTCTCAGGATCGACGAACCAGAATCCCTGCTCCGGGCCCGAGATGCCGTACCGATGATGGAGGCCGGTGTTGAACCATTGCGGGGAGTTCGGTGCGGCCATCTGGTGGAGGAGCATGTAGGCCAGCTCGTCCTCGAAGATTTGAGCATCGCTCCCGGATACGAAATACCCGTTCTCCTCTCCCCACCAGCGCCAGGTGGAAGCGAGCCTATCGATGACCTGCCGGGCGGAGCGCTCGGGCCCCAGCACTGGATCACCGCTCTCGTCGAGGATCTTCTCGCCGTTCTCGTCGAACTGGGGGACACCGGCCTTGCGGAAGTACTTGGACACCATGATGTCCGCCGCCACCTGGCTCCAGTCGGCAGGGATCTCGGCGTTGGTCATCTCGAACACGACCGAGCCGTCCGGATTGGTGATGCGCGAGTCTCGCATCGACCATTCGACGGTGTCATAGGGGCTGACGCCCTCTGTGGTGAACCGTCGGTTGATCCGGAGCCCTTGTGTCATGCTGTGCCTCCTCGGCTGTTGTGCCACGTCATGGGGCGAGTTATCCACATACTTGCCCACAAACACAACATGTTGGGTCTCATTCTGTTACCGACCCCTACATGTTGGATGGTTGCATGAGTGTAATTACAAGTGTGTCACTCGTCAAGTGTTCTCGTCGTTCGTCCTGAGACGGCCGTATCCGGGAAGTACGCCATGTTTAGTCGGTCGCTCTGACACATTTCCAGGCGAGGGCTCAAGGGTTTTCGCGAGCCTGGGATGTTTTCGCGAGACGACTCGCCGGCTTCGAGCTTCACTCCGTTCGTCCGTCCCCCCTGAAGGGATTTCCAGCCCTTCCCGGCTCGCAGGCTCGCAGACCCCCCTGACTCACTTCGTTCGTCTGTCCCCCCTGAAGGGATTTCCAGCCCTTCCCGGCTCGCAGGCTCGCAGACCCCCCTGACTCACTTCGTTCGTCTGTCCCCCCTGAAGGTGGGACGTTCTTCTGCTCGCTCCTTCAAAGTCGACCGGACGGTCTTGATGTCGCCGGGACATGTCTTGGACGCCTCCCAATAGCACCAGCCGGTCGGCAGGAAGAAGGATTGGAAGAACGAAAGCCCGATCGCAAGGTTGAACGGTGGCGGGAACGTTCGCTCGAGTACTCCGGCAGCGGCTGCGGTCAGTCCCGTGCCGGCGGCTCTCCCGACTCCGTTCACGAGGTTCCCCACGCCGAACACTGTGCCGCGGTGTTCCGGGACGTTGACATCGGAGATCAGGGCAAACCAGTTCGGGGAATCGGCGGACGTTAGGGCAAGTGCGATGATCGCTGATCCGAACGCGAGCGCCACCCAGGGGTTCGTAATGACCGCGATGAGCACCTCCCCGATGAACGTTCCGGTGCTCGCTCCTTCCGTCACCTCGAGGCCGCGCAACGGAACCCAGAAGAACACCAGGAAGAACGGGATCGCACCCAGGATCCCGATGGCCGACACATATGCGCGTCCTGAGAGATTCCGAACCTGCCACCGGTCACCGATATGGCCGGCGAGGATCGAGAACAGCGCGCCTATCGAAAAGAGCGCAGCGAAAAGACCACCCACCTGCTGTCCCGTGGCCTGGGAGTATCCCTGTGCGATCACCTTCTCCTGGTACAGGAGCGGTACCCAGATCAGCGATCCGTACGCCACCTGGGCAGTCAACCCCTGGAGGACGAGCCAGATGTTGGTCCTCACAGACCCGATGCCTCGGAGTTGGCTCGGATCGATGTCGTAGTCGTAGACATCGCCTCCGTCGTACAGCTCTGCCAGCTCAGGTTCCTTGAAGCCCCGGGGAGCCTCGAAGGTCGTGAGGAACAGGAGTGAGAATCCGAACCCTGCGACTGCCAGTATCAGGAACGGAGGGGCATGGTTCTGTGCACCCGCCTGAGAGGCGAGCAAGCTACCGACAAGCGTTCCTATGCCCTGGGACAATCCCCAGAACGACATGGCGAGACCCCGCCGTTTCGGCGCGACGAAATCGGAGATGACGGAGAACCCAACGGATGCGATCGAGCCGAGTCCGACCCCGGCGATGGCCTGAAGTGCGAACAACACTCCGTACGACGTGGTGAGACCCGACAGCGCAACCGCTGTGGACCAAACGAGAGAGCCCCACAGCAGGAGTCGCTTTCGTTGGCCCTTGTCGGCCAGGTAACCCCAGACGACAGCCGTGACGGCCGTCACCAACACCTGTACCCCCGTCAGCACACCGATCGCGACGGTGCCAACACCGAAGGACTCGCGCAGCTGTGGGACCATCGAAGGGATCAGGGCGATGGCAGCGTTGTCGAGGGAAGCGAGAATGACGAACACCACGATCGTGTAGATCACGTGGGCGCGGCCACCCCACCAGGTGGTGCGAGCATGGTTCACGGCCGTATTGTGTGCGCTCTTGCCGGCTGTGTCTACCCGTCCGAGGTGTCCGGTGGTTCATCGGCCGGTTTCAGCTCGATGTCGACGGTGTCCTGCTCAAGCGTCGTTCCAGACGTGCCGGAAACCTCTGCGTCCCCGGCGCTTGCATAGGTAACGCCTTCGGTAGATGGCGTCTCTTCCTTTTTCCTGCTCCCGAACGGTGCCCAGGCGGCCATGAGCAAGCCGAGCACGATACCCACGAGCGGGAGAATCCACATGAGATTACTGGCGAAGGGAATTGCTCCGTAGATCCACAGCGTGATGGGAAGGAACAATCCTGTGAAGAAGCCTCCGAAGATGCCTCGCAGTGCATGACCCTTCATCACGACACCTTCTTCTTGATACCCGCAGCGACCATGAGGGTGCCGAACAGGGCAGTGAGCGCGCCGGTGATGATGCCGGTGACACTGGATTCACCGGCAATCGCTACGTTGAGGGCCACGGTGCATGTCGTCCCCATCTGCGTGTGGCGCGCAGTGAGTTCGAGTCCGCCCGTGCCCTTCGGAACGTACGAGGGCAACGAGTAGGTGTACGAACCGCTGTCCGCGACCATCTCGGTTTGGCCTACAGGATCCGGCCATCTCACGATTGTGACGCCACCGATCAGGGGAATCTTGATGTCGACACCGCCTGCGAAGTCAACGAGTTCGTCGGGAGGGGCAATGTTCATGTTTCCCTCATACGTGACCGTGGCGTCGGCGGGGATCGTGATCGTCGGTGATAGCGGATGGCTCTCCGTGACCCGGTTGGGTGTTCCGAACGTCGTGACGTTGACGCCGTCTTCGAAGGTTACGCTTCCAGTACATGGGCCTTCGAGCACGACTGCTGATGCAGGCGAAGCAAGAGCTGTCACGGTGAAAACCGTCATGGCTCCGAGCATGGTCATGGTCGCGATCGACCGTCTTCGTGTCATAAGTATTGTCCTCCCTCGCCACTACCTTACGCGACCGATGTCCAGCTGTGTCGACAATGTGTGACCGCTACTCTCATCGATATGCCAGATAGCGATCACTCAACTTCGCCTGCGTGGCGGCCGGATGATCGGACGGTTTTGAACGCCAACCTCACGAACCTGATGACAGATCGCGGATTCCGGTCCTTCAACGAGCTCCACCGCTGGAGTGTCACGGACCCGGATGCGTTCTGGCAGGAGGTGATCGACAGGCTCGCGATCCTGTTCGCAACACGGCCGTCGAAAATCAGAGGATCCGACAGCGTTTCAGACCCTCAGTGGCTTCCCGATGCATCGTTCAACATCGTCGCCTCGTGCCTGGATCATGATCCGGAGTCGGTCGCCGTCATCTCCGGTGGACCGAACCGATTCGAAACGCTTTCTTTAGGGGCGCTGACCGGTCGAGTCGCCGGTTTCGCTGCAGGGTTCACAAGGGCTGGATTCCGGCGAGGTGATGCCGTGGCGATCATGATGCCGATGAACGTCGAGGCGGTTGTTGCCTACCTGGGGATCATCGCCGCAGGCGGGGTCGTGGTATCGATCGCCGACTCATTCGCACCGGACGAGGTCGCTACGCGTATCGGCATCACCCAGCCGGTCGCAGTCGTGACACAGACGCAAGCCCTTCGCGGCGGCAAAGTGCTGCCGATGTACCGCAAGTGTCTCGATGCAGGCGCTCCCATGTGCATCGTCGTTGACGCTGGAGGTGCAGTCGAGCTGCGCGACGAAGATGTGTTGTGGCAGGACTTCGTTGTAGCGAACGCTTCGCTCGAGCCAATCCTGATGCCGGCGTCGGCGCATACGAACATTCTCTTCTCCTCCGGTACGACCGGTGAGCCGAAGGCGATCCCGTGGACGCAGACGACGCCGATCAAGGCTGCAATGGACGGTCGGTACCACCACGACATTCACACGGGCGATATCGTGGCGTGGCCAACGAACCTTGGCTGGATGATGGGTCCATGGCTCATCTACGCCTCGCTGCTCAACGGCGCCGCTATGGCGCTCTACGACGATGCCCCAACGACGAGAGGCTTTGTGGAGTTCGTCGAGAAAGCCGGCGTGACGATGCTCGGTCTCGTGCCATCGATCGTCACCGCCTGGCGAGCGTCGGGTGCTCTGGAAGCGGGTGACTGGTCTTGTGTGCGTGTCCTGTCGTCCACGGGTGAGGCCTCCAACGAGGACGACTATCGGTGGCTCATGCGTGTCGCGGGGAACGTTCCCGTCATCGAGTACTGCGGGGGGACGGAGATCGGCGGCGGATACGTGACCTCCACGGTGCTGCACCCGTCGATTCCATCCCGGTTCTCGACACCTGCGCTCGGCCTGGATCTCGTGCTGATCGACGACGATGGTCGAGAGAGTGACCTTGGCGAGGTGTTCCTCGTGCCGCCATCGATAGGTCTGTCTAGCGAGCTGTTGAACCGTGACCACGCTGAGGTGTACTTCGAAGGCGTCCCGGACATCGGCCGACCCTTGCGCCGCCACGGCGACCAGATGCGGCGCGACACCAATGGATACCTCCGAGCGCTCGGCCGCGCTGACGACACGATGAACCTTGCTGGCATCAAGGTGTCATCGGCGGATTTAGAGGGTGCGGTGAGCGGTGTCCAAGGCGTAACGGAGTGTGCAGCGGTTGCTGTCCCTCCCCGCGGCGGTGGCCCGGAGCGGCTCGTGATCTTCGTGGTTCCTGAACCGGGAGCAGCGCTCGACCTCGACCGTGTCCGCAGCGAGACGCAGAGCGAGATCCGTACCCGGCTCAACCCGTTGTTCAAGGTGCATGAGGTCGTGGCGGTCGAGACCTTACCGCGAACGGCCTCCCACAAGGTCACGCGACGCACTCTGAGAGCGGATTACGCGTCTCGATCCGGCGCGGAGTAGCCATGGAGATCCTGGTATTCATCGCTGGGCTCATCGTCGTTCTGTACGTGGTGCAATCCGCGGTGCGAAGCGTGGTGCTTCCGAGAGCCGCGCGCGTATCGTTGTCGACCCTCGTGTTCGGCGCGGTTGCCGTGACCATCCGGTGGCTGGCCGCCCGGAGGAAGACACACAAAGCCCAGGACAACCTGCTTGCGGTCATCGCGCCTGTCGGCATGCTGGCTATCCCGGCGTCGTGGATGGTCCTCCTGCTCGTCGGATTTTCGTGCATGTTCTGGGCAACGGACCCGACACTGGGCGCGGGAGGAGCTTTCAACCTGGCGGGATCGTCCATCACCACCCTCGGTTTTGCCCCCGCGATCGGGGCAGGTCAACAAATTCTTGCCTTCACCGCAGCTCTGCTCGGACTGTTGCTCCTGACGCTCTTCATCACCTACTTCCCTTCCATCTACTATGCCTTTCAGGTGCGCGAACGAAAGGTCACCCTCCTCGAGGTCCGTGCTGGTTCACCACCAACCGCAGAGGAGTTGCTCATCAGATACCACCGCATAGGGTGGCTCGATGAGCTCGCCGCCGAATGGCTGAGCTGGGAAGCGTGGTTTGCCGATCTCGAGGAGACCCACACGACGTACGCCGCCCTTCCGTGGTTCCGATCGGCCGATCCCCACCGCTCGTGGGTGACCGCGGCGGGGACGGCCCTCGACGCTGCGTCGTTGTGGATTTCGTCATGTGCAGGGAAACACGGTCCCGACCGAGCGGCAGCGGGACTGATGATCCGGGCGGGCTACGTGGCGCTGCGCCGAATCGCAGGCGGCTATCACATCGAGTTCGATCCCGATCCGAAACCGGGCGACCCGATCGCGATTCAGCGATCAGAGTTCGACTCGACATACGACGCGCTCGAGGAGGCAGGGATACGGATGAGCGGAGACAGGGACCAGGCCTGGAGAGACTTCTCAGGATGGCGAGTCAATTACGAGGCCTCGCTGCTCGGTCTCGCAGAAATGCTGCGTGTGCCATACGCACCGTGGACGTCCGACCGATCCTCACCGCTGGGTAGCGATGGGAAGCACCGTTCGCCGCCGCCGTAGAATCCCGGCAACGATCGAGGAGCTCCCGATGGGAGATGACACACCATACGCGCAACTGAGGGAGCGGATAGCCGGCCTCGCGGGGGTCGTGCTGATCATTGGCGGCGTCGACACCGGAAAGACGACCGTGGCTCGGATGCTGCTCTCGGATGCTGTTGATGCAGGGCGGACCGTCGCCTATGTAGATGCCGACATCGCAGCCTCGACGGTTGGGCCTGCAGCGTGCGTCGGGCTCCGGTTGATCGAGTCTGGTGAGGATCTCGAGAACCTCTCCGATCCCGACGAGCTCAGGTTCGTAGGCGCCGTGGAGCCGAACGGCGTTGTGTTGCCACATGTGGTCGCCGTCGCTTCACTCGTGGACGTTGCACGCCGGCTCGCTGAGCTCATCGTGGTGGATACGACTGGTGTCGTGTCGGGTGTTGTCGGCCAGACGCTGAAGTATCACATAGCCGAACTCACCAACCCATCGATCGTGATAGCTCTCAGCCGCGGTCATGAGCTCGATCCTGCTGTCGGCATGCTGCGAAGGTTCCTGTCGGCTCGTGTCGCCGAGGTAGGTGCACCACCGGATCTGATCCCCCTTTCACCAGTAGAGCGCCAACAAGCTCGCGCCGCGGCGTTCCACAAGGATCTCGGTGATGACCCTCCGCGGTGGCGAGTCCAGACAACCGTGTTCGCTCCGACGCTTCCCGTCGGATTCGATGTGTCCCGACTCGACGGCATGCTCGTGGGTGTCCAGGATGAGCATGGTCGCTGCCTCGGCCTGGGAGTGCTGGAACACGACGATGGTTCGGTCCGTGTCGCGACACGGCACGGGGAACAGATGCGAGGCCTACGACTCGGTTCGATCCGGGTGGATCTCGAGTCCTTCGGGACGAGTCGTGTCAGGCTGCGTGAACTGATCTTTGGTGTCTGAGCGCTTCGCCGCTGCGCAAGAGACTATGCGGGTGGATTTTCAGGGTCCACCGCCTACTGCCCGGTCGCCGCTCATCACGGCGAAGCCCGCGTCAAGTCCGTGCACGGTCACGATCTGGCGTCCGGGCTGGATCGCGCTTTTCACATCGCCAACGTGTAGATTCCGCGATCTCCACTCGAGAGCGAGCGCCTCCAAAGATGTATCCGTCGCCAGGGCGAGACCGTATATCGAGGCATGGCGAACCGGGGACTCGATGACCTCGAGCACAGGCCCCACGCGAAAAAACGCTGCAGGCCTGCCCTGCACGGCCATGCGTAGACGAGGTTCGCATCCCGCTTGCGATAGGGTCGCGATCGCTTCGTCGAGGCTGGGAACGAGAAGCACCACATGGTCTACGGTGAACGAATCAACGGGCAACCCTTCGGGTAGCTCAAAGGTGGGGATGGCGAAAGCGGGGGCAGACCCATCCCATGCCCATTTTGGATCACCGGTGCTGCATGTCACGTCGCCGAAGCGCGGTGTGACAGGCCACCCGAATGTGGTCCAGTCGATAGGCAGGGCCAGCCCGGCGAGAGAGGTCATGGCGCAACGGTAGGGGGTTGCAGACGGCTGAAGGCCCGACGAACCTCGACAGAGTTGCCCCGCACTTCCCCGAACGAGGTTCGCTGTCGCGGCACATCGGGCCTTCTGTGAAGCAATGTACGTCCGGTCGCTGCCTCGTTCAACACGTCCGATAGGCCTGGTTTTGCCGGGTTTGTCGGTGGGCCGGTCCGTAGTTCACTACAAGTGGGGGCAGGTACCGGTCGGCGGTTGCCCTTCTCCACATATCCACAGGTATCCACAGGACATTGTGCACAACGTCCTGTGCGAAAGTTCTTCGCTGGAACTTTTCGCGGTCAACCGGTTATCCCCCCGTAGAGCTCGAGCAGGCGGGTCGCCGTCCTGTCCCACGAGAACCGCTTACTGAATGACACTCCTCCCTGGGATAGCCGCTCCGCGAATGAAGGATATTCGAGGATCGCGGTGATCGCCGATGCGAAAGCGCGCGGGTCGTGGTCGTCGACGAGGAGACCGGACTCGGAAGCGTTCACGACGTACGGAAGACCTCCCGTGTTGGCAGCGACCACCGGCGTTCCACACGCCTGTGCCTCCGCCGCGACGAGACCGAAGGACTCGCTCCGTGAGGGGACGATCACGACATCGCTCGCCCGGTAGTGGTCGGCCAGGACGCTATGGGGGACCGGATCGTAGAGCCGGATCCGATCTGTCAGGCCCAGTCGTTCCGCTGTACTCTGACACCGGGCGAGCTCACGTTCACCGTCTGGACCACTTGTACCACCGACTATGTGAAGAACCGTCGGGCCGCTTTCGTCGGTGAGACCTTCCTGCAGCTCTCCGAGTGCCTGCACGGCAATGTTTGTCCCCTTGTGCGATTGGATCCTTCCAGCGAACAGCACGATCCGCTCATTTCCGAAACCGAGGCGGCGCCGCGCCTCGGCACGGTCACCCGGGTGGAACACGGAATGGTCAACTCCTGGTGGCGACACGCACAGCCGCTCCGGGGAGGCGTCGTACTGCCTGAGGAGATCGTCGAACTCGTATGGCGTCGATGCGATGACACAGTCGCTCCGTGCGATCACTTCCTGTTCTGTCAGGAGTCGATCTTCGCTCGACGGCGCCTCGTCGGGATGGCGCGTCGCATCTTTCACCTTGCCAAGTGTGTGGAAAGAGTTCGCAAGGGGAAGGCCGAGTGAATCCTTGAGTCTCACGCCGCACCGACCGGACAGCCAGTAGTGGCTGTGGACGAGGTCGTACGTTCTCCGACGTGACCGGATCCACCGTTCTACTCCCGCTGCGAATTCCGCAGCGTACGGCTTCATCAGACCGATCGGTATCCGTTGCGTGGGTCCTGCCTCGATCTGTACGACCCTGTATCCGAGGGCCACCTCGGCGACGAGCGGCATGTCGACATCCGCCCGGCGGGTGAAGACCGTCACATCAACGTTACGATCGGCCATCGTTCGGCTGAGGCGATCGAGGTACACGTTCATCCCTCCGGCGTCTCCGGCACCGGGCTGGATGAGCGGTGACGTGTGCATCGCAATGTATGCGACGGCGGAGATCACGGAATCCGTCCCGTGACAGCGAAGAGTGGTCTGGGCTTTGCACCGTGCTTGAACTTGTAGCGTTCGCCGCCCTTGAGAAAATCGAACACGCGGGCGCCCCTCTCGATCTGGGACTCGATCATCAGCGCCAACAAGACGATGCCTGGAGAGGCCATCGCCGCGTCGATGTCGAAGGCGGAGTTGTAGTAGAAGTAGCCGTCTTCAGTTTCGAAGCCGAAGGCGCTCGCCCTCGGTATGCCGTCGCACACGAGTGTGTGGATGGCGGCATCACTACTGTCGAGCAGATCCTCGAAGTAGCGCTGCATCCCACCTGTCATGAAGGTGCCCTTGTGACCATGCGATGTCCGGTGCATGGCAGAAAACATGTCGATCGCGTCGCTCCCGTGTGAGACCATCTCGATCCTTCCGAACTCCGCCTCGAAACGGCGCCGCTTACGACGCACCTCGTGTCGCTCCTTTTTCCCTATCGACGCGAGCCAATCGTCATATGAGTCGGGCAGCTCGAGGACCGCGGCGACGTCATGTTGGGCGGTGGTGTAGTCGGCGCCGACCATTGCTGCTGCCGCTTCGACCGCTTCGGTGGCCTCGGCCGGAAGCGAATCGAATCGAAAGGTGGCTCCGGGGAACGCGGCCATCGCGTTGGCGAGCGCCTTTGCGCCGGAGGACCCTAGGGGGCTGTGGTAGTCGCTGAGGTTGGATTGGCCCGCGAACTCGATGAGATCCTTCGTTGCAGCGAGAGCTACGGCTCCCTGTGATACCACCTCGATGTGGAGCTCGCTTTCGGTCTCATCTCGATGCTCCCATACGGTTTCGAGGAACGGCCGATTCGGAAATGGGCCAGTTCGGGGGGCTATCGGTTCGAGGTCTTCGGGAAACGCTTCCCACATGACAGCTGTCATGACGGATCAACCACGGTCGTCCTGCCGACCTGTCTACCTGCCCCGAACACCGGCGGCGCAAGTTGCTCGCTGAGGCCTTCTTCCATCCCTGCAGGGAGCATCCCTACGCGATTCGCAACTTCGAGCGCCGCGGCGACCGCCATCGCCGATGATCCTGACTCGGACTTTGTAGCGATCGCGACGCCGTGCCTCGCCATGGCGAAGGATCCTTCCGCTCCGACCTTCTGCGGCCCTCCCCAGGTGACACCAACGCGGCCGTCGGCACGGATGTTGTCAGCGACGAGTGCGCCGTATGTGGTCATCGCCATCGCGATCGGTTCGGCCTCCGACTCTGTTGTGAGCTTGGAGAATGCTGTCGCGAGGGTCGCGACGGTGCCGCGAAGCGTTGGCGCTCCACACCCGTCAACTCCGACCGGCCGGGCATCTACCCCCGAGTACTCCTTCATGACATCGAGGATGGATCGCTGCAGGGGGTGATGCAGGTCGAGGTATGACCTGGTGTCCCAGCCAGCGACGGTGCAGGCGGCGAGCCAACCGGCGTGCTTTCCCGAGCAGTTGTGGAAACGGGGCTCTCTCGACGAGTTTCCCCGCTGGATCTGAAGAACGTGTGCGTCTTGGGCAAGCGGATGATCCGGCGTGCAGCCAAGGTCGTCGGTCGCGAGTCCATAATCCTTCAGGATCTGTTCGACGATCGCGAGATGAACCGGGTAGCCGCCGTGGCTTGAACACGCTACGGCAAGATGCACAGGGGGGAGCGTCAAGCCTGTGCGAGCTGCGGCAATGGCCTGAAAGGGTTTGATCACCGAGCGATAGAACATCTGTCGACCGATCGCACCGGAGGCGAACAAGACCGTGCCGTCGGCGTCGAGCGCGATCGCCGCGACGTCATCGAACGATTCAGCGAGTCCGGACCGGACCCTTGCAAGGCGCATGGTCTACTGGGTCGACAGGAGCTCGTCGGGACTCGCCGACCCGTCTCGGTAGCGCCGCGTGAGCTCAGCTGTGATCAGATCATGAGCGTCGTACACGGTGCGGCGCTGTTCAGACACCGTCGCCTCGGTTGCAGAAAGCGAATCCCTGATCCGTATGAGGTCGGAGTCGTCGAGGAGCGGAAGCCGTGCGAGGAAGTCGTCTCCGAGAGCTTGGTCGACCTCGCGACGCCCGATTCCCGATAGTTCCGGCAGTTCCAGCGACCGTTCCTTGTCCAGCGGATTCGAAGTCTTGCCGGACGGCGCATCTGCGAGGATCTCAGGGAGTGCCTCGATCAGGGTTCGAGATTCAGTGCCTGCCCGTCGCCGCACCTCGAAGTCGAGAAGATCGAGTCGGCCGTGAAAGATGCGGCGGTAGTACGACAGTTCTGTGTCGAGATCGTCGAGAAGCGCTCGACGCGCTCGAAGCTCGTCGAGCGGAATCGTGTCGAGTGCTGCTGTGAAGGACGGATCCGTTACCTGGTCGATATGTCTGCGGTGTTGCGCCATGCTCTGCTCCTTGCAGGTGACAATTTAGCAAGCAGAACGCACACTCGGGTATCGGGTCAGCCGAAAAGCCAGAGGGCGAGCCAGAAGAGCGGTCCTGCGAGAACAGCACCGTCGAACATCGACAGTGCTCCCGGGGAATCCTCTGTGTGGGTCACTGTTCCTGTCCGCAACATCGAACCGAGGGCCCGGCCTGTGATCACCCCCGATGCAGCTGCGACACCCCCGAGGAGGCCTGCCGCGATATCGAGTTCCTCGATGGCCAGACCAGCGATGAGACCGGCGATGAGGGCTCCGAGCAGGGCTCCGACGTTCGCGTCGACCGACTGGAGCCGGTCTGCGTAGGCGTTGGCGATCCATGCCCCAACGAGAGCGAACACCGTGACGAGCACGAACGCGAGGACCGCGTACGTGCCAAGGAGTCGCGTAAGGACAAGGCCTGCACTGGCTGAACCGGCGATGATCGTAACGAGGGTCGTAGAAGCGGTCATCCGGAAGTCACGGCTCGACTTGTCGAATATCGGCCATGAAACCGAGACCATGATGCCGAAGGCGATCCCGGCTGCGAAGCCCGTAAAGCCCCATGCATAGGCACCTGTCGCTGCGCCCACCGCTCCGATGAGCGGTGGGTACACCACGAACGCATCTCGAGCGCGTGCTGCGGAGTCTGAAACGTCCCAGACCCATGCGAGGATGGAGCCGACCGCCACGAACACGTACCACGATGGTGATGCCCACGCGACGGCGAGCAGAGACACCACCAGCGCCACCGAGAGCAGGTTTGGTGCCATATCCACGGAGGCCGTCGACAGCGCGCCACCGGAGACCGGAGGGATCAGCGCGACCTCATCGCTCGAGGCGATGGGTGTGGAGGACTCGGCTTGCTCACCATTCACCCACACCCTGGCAGCATCGAGACCCGAAGCGAACTGAGCGCCGAATCGGTCGGCTGCCTGGCCGAGTAGTTCATCGACGGTGGCAGCGTCGAAGGTGGCGGTATCGGTACCGGCGGATTCCCTCAGGTTGGCGAAGAGACGCAGCGTGGCCATGGCCGCAGCGTAGTGCGATGCACCGGCGAGAGAGTGGCGGGTAGTCGGATGTTGGAACCGATTGAGGTCGGTGATGCACCTGGCGTCAGGTGCCCTCTCCGAGAAACGAGAGATTCATGAGTGCCTCGACCGGTTCGAAGAAACCGCAGGAAGAATAGGCGACGAAGCCCTGTGTCCTGATGCGGCGCATGATGGGCCCCGGTATGGAAAGGTTTCGCCATGATACGAATGCCGCCCGGATCGAGAATGCGGATGGGTCTGTCTCCTCGATGATGCAATTGACGGTTTTCGGCGATCGTCCATTCGCGGCGGCGGCGGCGGCAACGAGAATGTTGACGAATCCGTGGCGCCACGCGTTGAGTTCGCGGTCGAAGTGTCGCATCGGTTCGTCCAGTCCTGCGGTCATCTTGAACGGCATTCCGTTGTCCGTCGCCTCGATGACGAACGCAGCGACATCTGATGATGCAGGGAAGGTGTTTGCGGTCCCACCGCCACAACGAAGTTCCACACCGCCGACGCGACCGCGCTTTCGAAGCACCTCTGCGGTGGTCGTTACCTGCTCTGCCACGGATAGATCCTGGTCGACCTCGAGGAACGGGACGATCTCGGGCTGCACCGACACCATGGAGTCCACGAGGGCACCGATCGCGTCGCCGGTCGGGTTTCCGATGCGCACATCCCCTTGGGCGATGATCGCGGCGGGCTGCATTTCAGCGTGGAAGCTCTGCGCGATGGCCGCGGCCGACCCGGGCTCTGTGTCGAAGATCGCGCCGATCTCCCACGGTTCCTCTCCATCGGCAAGCGACCTTGTCAGTACACCTGCGAGCTCCTCGAGCCTGGACGCCTGGCAGAGGAACCGTCCCGCGACCCAGCCGTCACGTGAAGCCCTGGCGGCGCGATACTCAGAGACCGCTTCGTCCATGGCGAGTGACGCCGGTGCGAGTAGTCCTGCGTAGTCGATGAGCGCGGCGAACGATGCCGTCCGTGCGTCGAGGACGAGCCTCATCGGAGTCGAGGTCCGCGGGGCTCTGTGGATCGTTGGCAGCCTCGAGAGCGGCAGTGCGGCATCGGTCTCCTTGCGGTAGTGGGACCATGGTACGCAGCTCACCCATGGACGACAGGCCGTGGCCGTGCTCGCTTCCTTCGAGCGCTGTGTGCGACGTGGCGGTGTGATGGTGGAGGGATCGCCACCGGAGAAAGGAGTGAGAGATAGATGCCGACCTCATACTCCGAGCCGGGGAGTTCGCGTCGAAGGAAATGTTCACGATAAGCTGCTTCGGCTCAGCCGAGCGAGGGAATCTCTAGATCATGGGCGAATCTCAGGTCAGCACTAGCGCACTCACGAAGCGCTTCGGCGACATCGTCGCGCTCGACCGAGTCGATCTCGATGTCCCACCTGGAATCGTGTACGGCCTCGTGGGCCCGAACGGTGCCGGGAAGACCACACTGCTTCGCATCCTTGCAGGCCTTCGGGAACCAACCGACGGAGAGGTGCATGTGGGGGCGCGATCTGTCGGCGTTCTACCCGATACCCCACGGTTCGATCGCTGGTTG
This sequence comes from Acidimicrobiia bacterium, assembly GCA_036985995.1. GTDB lineage: Bacteria > Actinomycetota > Acidimicrobiia > Spongiisociales > UBA5794 > JAMBLL01. The sequence continues at coordinate 1,857 of BTQS01000013.1, read as the reverse complement.
ACCGGCCGAGAGGTCGTAGATCTCGCTCGCTCGCTCACCGATCGTTCCATCCCCGCCTCAGCAGTCGACGAGGTGCTCAAGGTTGCCGGCCTGGCCGATGATGCGCATCGCAGCGTGAAAGGATACTCACGCGGGATGTTGCAGCGACTTGGATTGGCCTCAGCAGTGGTCACCGAGCCTGAACTGTTGTTGCTCGACGAACCGGCGGCAGCTCTGGACCCGGTCGGCCGGCGTGAGGTGCTGGATCTGATCGCGGCGCTCGCCGGCCATTCAACCGTTGTGTTCTCGAGCCACATCCTCGATGACGTTCAGGAGGTCTGTGACGCTGTCGGCATTCTCCGGCGCGGAGAGATGGTGTACCAGGGCTCCCTCCCCGGCCTGCTCTCGCGGTACGTTCGCAACCGGTATGTGGTGCGGGTTCGATCCGGTGAGAATGAGATCGCGGCGTCGCTTCTCTCCGAGAGCTGGGTGACGTCGGTTGATGTTGAAGCGGACGGCCGGTTGACCGTCGACGTTTCCGACGTTGATGAGACCGAACGCTGTCTCGTATCAGTCCTCGCCGCCAGCGGTCGCCGCGTTGTGTCGATCAGCCCGGAAGCGACCTCGCTGGAGGAGGTCTTCCTCGAGGTGACGCGATGACGCTGTGGAAGCTCGAGTGGCTACGCATCTGGCGGACACAGCGGTGGCTCATTCTCGGATCCGTGTACGGCGTGTTCGGGTTGCTCGGGCCTTTGACTGTCCGGTATCTACCTGAGATCATCGATCGATTTGGTGGTACCGAGGTTGTCGGTGAGCTTCCCCCGATGATGCCGGCAGACGGGATAACGCAGTATGTGTCGAGCGCTCAACAGTTTGGACTACTGGCGGTGGCGTTCGTCGGGGCGGCAGCTCTCGCCTTCGATGCGCACTGTGAAATGGCGATCTTCCTTCGTACGAGGGCATCCGTTCGAGACATCTTCATTCCCCGACTCGGCGTGAACACAGTTGCAGCCATTGCCGGTTTTGTTTTTGGCGTGACTCTCGCCTACGTCGGCACGGGGTTGCTTCTGGAGTGGCTGGACCTACCGGCGGTGGTCGTTGGCTCGGTCCTTCAAAGCCTGTATCTGATCTTCGCCGTTGTCGTGATAGGAGTCGTGTCTTCGGTAGTGCGCAGTGTTGCCGGGACGGCGTTGATCTCTCTAGGGGTTCTCATCATCGTCGGGGTGGCGTCGCTGATCCCGCCCCTTGCACCCTGGCTGCCGAGCGATCTTCTCGGTGCTCTCGACGCTCTCATCAGGGGCAGTGAGTTCGAGTACTGGCGCTCGATCGTTGTGACGGCGGCATCGATCGTGATTCTGGTTCCCGTGTCGATCGCCCGCCTGGAGCGGCGCGAGACATAGCCCAGGGACCGGCGAGAGATACGTGACCACAGCTCTTCTTCGAATTCGGTTGTCGGTTGCACTCGCGGGCGCGGGATGTTGGTCGTTCGGCATTGTCGGTTCACTGGATTTCGATTCGGCAAACGAGGTCCCGACCGAGCGATCGATCCGTTGTCTGTTGTCAGAAAGTGAAGCGATGAGAACCAGACTCAGTACACCTCTGGGACGAACGTCTGTTCCGTGATCGGCGGCCGGATGTAGCTGGTGTCCACCTGGCGGGGAGGCAGTTCGACCTGGCCGAGGGTGCGGTCCTCGTACGGGATCTGAGATAACAGATGGCTGATGCAGTTGAGCCTTGCTCGCTTCTTGTCTTCGGCCTTGACCACGAACCACGGAGCTTGCTTGATGTCCGTGTGGTCGAACATGACATCCTTGGCTCTCGAGAACTCGACCCACTTCTCCCGTGATATGAGATCCATCGAACTCAGCTTCCATCGCT
>BTQS01000012.1:0-22029 GCA_036985995.1 Acidimicrobiia bacterium | reverse complement strand
CGGCCCCCCCGAAGGTCGCCACGAACTTCCAGGAGATCCTCGAGCAGGTGTGGTGGCGCCTCGACACCGCCCTCGATCTCGAGATGCTCGAGTGGTCGGCCAAGCTCGGGGCGCTCGAAGCGCTCGAAGCAGGCACGACCGCGATCATCGATCACAACGAGACGCCGAACGCGATCGAGGGATCGTTGTCGGTCATCGCGCACGCCTGCCAAGAGGTCGGTGTCCGGGTCGTAACGGGGTACGGGATCACCGACCGCCACGGAGCCGACGGTGCGCGGAGAGGCCTCGAAGAGAACCGGCGATTCCTCGAAGAAGGTGGCCGTTGTCTCGTCGGAGTGCACGCCGCCTTCACATGTAGCGACGAGTCTCTCAGAAGTGCAGCAGCGCTCGCCGACGAGTACGGCGTGGGCGTTCACATCCACGTCGCTGAGGGTCCAGGAGACGCCGACGCGCCGGAGCGCCTTGAAGGGCTGACGAACGATCTCTGGCTGCTCAGCCACTGCGTGTACCTCCCCACGGACCACGATCTCAAGGGGACGATCCTTCACAACCCTCGCTCGAACTTGAACAACGGCGTCGGTTACGCCGACCCGGCCCGGTTCTCCAACCCCGTGGCGTTGGGGACCGACGGGATCGGGGCCAACATGATCGAGTCGTTCCGCCTCGCATACGTCATGCAGCGCTCTGTCGACGTGACCGTCGGGCCCGATCCAGCGTGGTCATGGCTCGAGAACGGATGGAACCTCGTTCCAGAGGCACGCGACGACCAGGTCACGTGGTCGTACGACCCGATGGACCCATGGCACATCGCGTTCACAGCGGGTATCCACCCCGTCGAGGTGAAGGTGGGTGGCGAAGTCGTCTACGCCGATGGGGCACCGACCCGGGTCGACGGCGAGGAGATCAGAGCCAGAGCAACAGAGCAGGCGGCACGCTTGCACGCCCGGCTGTAGGCGAGAGGAGACCTCGAATGTCGGACCGTTTTCAGCCCGTCACGATGGAGCAGCTCACCGACTGGATCTTCACCGAACTCGAAGAGAAGAACTCGATCTTCGGTATCCCGCGTCGTGCGTTCTTTACACCGAGCGAGAGCGATCGATTCCGGCTCAGCAACTACGCGCAGACCCTAGAGACCCCAATCGGCGTCGCCGCGGGGCCGCACACACAGATGGCGCAGAACATCGTCGTCGCATGGCTCGTCGGCGCACGCTTCATCGAACTGAAGACGGTCCAAACACTCGACGAACTCGACGTGAACAAGCCGTGTATCGACCTCGAGGACGAGGGCTACAACGTCGAATGGTCCCAGGAGCTGAAGGTCCACCAGTCCTTCGACGAATACCTGCGCGCATGGGTGCTCATCCACGCCTTGCATCACAAGCTCGGCTTCCCTGGCGACGCGCCGGGGATGATCTTCAACATGAGCGTGGGCTACGACCTCGAGGGGATCCTGCAACCCAACGTGCAGTGGTACCTCGACGTAATGAACGATGCATCCGAGTACATCCGGCCCTACATCGACATCGTTGCAGAGCGCTATCGGGAGGTCACAGAGATCGACATCCCCGTCCAGCTCTCGAACACCATGACGCTGTCCACCATGCACGGCTGCCCACCGGAGGAGATCGAGCAGATCTCCACCTATCTCCTCGAAGACCGCGGGCTGCACACGTCGGTGAAGGCCAATCCCACCCTGCTCGGCGCCGACCGGGTCCGCCGGATCATCAACGAGGAGCTCGGCTTCGCCGACGTCGTCATCCCCGACGAGGCGTTCGGCCACGACCTGAAGTACGTGGATGCCGTTCCGATGTTCCACAACCTCAAGCGAATAGCGAAGCGCAAAGGGCTCACGTTTGGTTTGAAGCTCTCGAATACGCTCGAAGTCGAGAACCACCGAGCGACGTTCCCCGACGACGACATGATGTACTTGTCCGGCCGGGCTCTCCACGCCGTGACGTCGAACCTGGCGCTCCTCCTATCGGAGGAGTTTCGCGGCGACATGCTGCTGTCGTTTGCCGGAGGCGCCGATGCCTTCAACTTCTCCGACCTCATCCGCTGCGGGATGACGACTATCACCGTGTCCTCCGACCTGCTCAAGACCGGTGGCTACCTGCGCATGCCACAGTACCTCGAGGAGCTCAACGGGAGCCTCGAGGCGGCGGCGGCATCCGATCTCGTCGACCTCGTCGGGCGCACGGCTCTCACCGAGCACCACTTCGCCGCATTCGCCGAGATGCTGAGTGCCACGGCCCTTGCCGATACCGGGTTGGTGTTCGGTCACGACGATGCCCACGATCTCTCCATTCACCTTGGTGGTGGATGGGGGAGTCCGATCGCCACCGTCGTTCACGACTGGGCTTGCGATCGGGGCTACAACGTAGATCAGGCGACGACCCTGACGACGATCACGATGCGAACCCTCGCAAGGGTCAATCTCCGCGGGTATGCCCAAGCGGTCCGGGAGGACTGGCGCTACCGAAAGGGCTCCTTCCACACCGATAGATCCAAGACCAGCCGCAAGCTCGGCCTGTTCGACTGTATCGAGGCACCGTGCGTCGATGAGTGCCCTGTGTCCCAGGACGTTCCCGCGTACATGCGTGCGGTCCGTGAGGGCCGGTTCGACGATGCCGTCGACATCACCCGTGCCGACAACCCGGTGCCGTCCATCCTGGGTCGGGTCTGCGACCACCTGTGCGAAACCACCTGTATCCGCACGCACCTCGACCAGCCACTCGCGATCCGTGACATGAAGCGGTTCATCATGTCGCATGAGACGTGGCCCAGGGTCCCCGAGCGTTCCGCGCCGACCGGTACGAAAGTGGCGATCATCGGCGCCGGCCCGGCGGGTATCGCGGCGGCGCAGGCACTTGGGATCGAAGGTATCTCCGTCACGATCTTCGAAGCCCACCCCTATGCGGGAGGCATGGTCGGCGGTGCGATCCCCGCGTACCGCCTCCCACAGAGCGAGATCGACAAGGACATGGCGATCCTCGATGAGCTCGACGTTGAGATCCGCTACGGGCAGAAGGCGGGGAAGGACTTCTTCCTCGAAGATCTCCGCAACGAAGGTTTCGACCGTGTGTTCGTGGCTGTGGGGGCGCAGCTCCCAAAGTACCTCGGCATTGCGGGCGAAGACGCAGACGGCGTGATCGACGCACTGAGCTTTCTTCGCAGCGTTCGCGAGAACGACCCGATCCCGGTGGGGTCGAGGGTCGGCGTCATCGGTGCCGGTGACACGGCCATGGATTGCGCACGATCGGCCTGGCGCGTCGGAGCTACCGACGTTTCGATCATCTACCGGCGCACGATCGATCAGATGCCTGCAGACATCGAAGAGGTCCACGCCGCTCAGGAAGAGGGCATCACGGTCGTGGAACTCGCGAGCCCTTCCGCACTCCATGTCGAAGATGGGAAGCTAGCGGGCCTCATCGCAACACGAACCGAGTACCGGGGTGACAGGGACTCCTCCGGGAGAAAGATCCCGCACGACCTGCCCGATTCTGAGTTCGAGATCCTGCTCGACACACTGATCCTTGCGATAAGCCAGTACTCACTCCTCGACTTCTTCGGCGAGGAACCACCTGCGCTCACGTCACGGGGATACATCGAGGTAGACCCGTTCACGTTCGAGTCATCGATCCCGGGCATCTATGCGGGTGGAGACGTCGCTGCCGACGGACCCTCGTCGATCGTCAAGGCGGCTGCCGACGGTAAGGCTGCCGCGGCAGCCATCGTCGCGGCGACCACTGGAAAGGCACGTGACGCTTCCGTAGCGATGCCCACGACCGACGATCTGGCCGGTCTTGTCATACGCAGGGCGCGACGTGAGTACCGGGTCCCCGCCACCTTCACACCATTGACGGTTCGGAACAACTTCAACGAGACGATGCTCACCTACACGTCGAAAGAGGCACAGACGGAGGCCGACCGCTGCGTCGACTGCGACACGATCTGCAGTCTCTGTGTCGGTGTGTGTCCGAATATGGCGTTGATGACATACAAGACTGAAGCGTTCGCTGCGGAGATCCCATCATTCTCCATCGAAGATGGTGTCCTGGTGGAACAAGGCTGCGCCACCTTCCGGGTCGACCAGCCATACCAGATCGCCGTACTCACCGACTTCTGCAACGAGTGCGGCAACTGTGTTACGGCATGCCCGACCTCCGGCAAGCCGTACGAGGACAAGCCCCGGCTGTATCTCAACCAGGCCGAGTTCGACGCCGAATCGTCTAACGCCTTCATGTTGCGAAGAGACGGTGACCACGTGATCGTGATGGGGCGATTCGACGGCGAGACCCACCGGCTATCGATCAACGGCTCCGTGGAGTACTCCTCCGCTTCCATCTCCGCGTCGTTCGACCAGTCATTCGGACTGCTGATGGCGTCGGCGGGAGACTCCGCCTCGGAAGGCGACGAGGCTTCCCTCGAGGCGGCGGCTACGATGTTCGCTCTCTGGAAGGGTCTCGACGCCTCGATGCCTGAGATCCCCGTAGCTGGTAGCGGCGGGATGAGACTGGACGCCCCCACGTTCGGTGAGCGAGATTGACCGACCTTCCCCAGGCCTGCAGCGCACGAGTGTGACTCGAGTTGGGCATGTGGACCCAGAACTGATGCCTGCTGTTTGACCCGATAGGTATTTCCCGGTCCTCAGATCCCCTGAGATCCCTAACCGTTGAGCAGCGACGTTGCGAGCATGTTGTGGCGTTCGATCAAGGTCTCGAGGTCAACGCCTGCGAGAGAACCCTCGACCACGATCGGGCGGCCGTGAACGTAGTTGTAGTCCACGCCGGCGGGAGCAGCGAGTAACACAGCGGCCACCGGGTCATGTCGTGCGCCCGCATATTCGAGTTTGTCCAGATCGACCGCGATGAAATCGGATACCTTGCCCGGTTCCAACGCTCCGATGTCGTCACGTCCGAGCACCGATGCGCCGCCTCTTGTTACGATTTCGAGGGCGGTACGCGCCGACATCAACTCACCTCCAGACTGGTTCGGTGCGGCATCGAGACGGCTCAACAACATCGCCTGACGCGCCTCACCGAGAAGATGGCTGCCATCGTTGCTCGCCGAGCCGTCGACTCCCAGCCCGACGGGAACGCCCGCGGCAAGAAACGCGCGCACAGGGGCTATCCCGGACGCCAGCCGCATGTTCGACGATGGGCAGTGGGCGACCCCGGTACCCGCCGACGCCATTCGTCCGATCTCGTCGTCGTCGATGAACACACCGTGAGCGAACCACACATCGTTGCCGGCCCAGTCGAGATCCTCTGCGAGCTCAACCGGACGTTTCCCATACGTCTCGAGACAGAACGACTCCTCGTCCATCGTCTCGGCAAGGTGCGTATGGAGGCGGGTTCCCGTGGCGCGTGCCAGGGCCGCGGACTCTCTCATGAGCTCGGACGTAACCGAGAAGGGCGAGCACGGAGCCACCACGATCTGTGTCATCGAGCCCGGCTCCGGATCGTGGTACGTCTCGATGAGTCGCTGCGTGTCGGCCAGTATGACGTCCTCGTCTTCGACCACCGAGTCGGGCGGTAGTCCGCCCTTGCCCTGTCCCAGGCTCATCGATCCGCGGGAGGCGTGAAGGCGGAGCCCAACGTCCCTTGCGGCCTCGATCTCATCATCGAGCCGTGAGTCGTTCGGGAAGAGATAGAGATGATCGAACGCTGTGGTACATCCGCTCAGCGCGAGCTCGGCGAGTGCCACCTTCGTCGAAACCTCGATGTGTTCGGCGGTCATCCGAGCCCAGATCGGATAGAGGGTCCCCAGCCAATCGAACAGACCGGCATCCTGGGCTCCAGGCACCGCCCGTGTCAGGGTCTGGGAGAAGTGATGATGCGTGTTGACGAAGCCTGGAAGGACGACATGGCCTGTCAGGTCGAGGATCTCATCTGCGGTAGCCGGGAGATCTGCGGTTTCACCGACCTGCCGGATGAAGCCATCAACTGCATAGAGACCCCCGTCGACGATCTCACGCTGTTCGCCATCCATCGTCGCCAGCACACGCGCATGTTTGACCAGGAGAGTGCTCATGAGACCAAACTAGCGGACCCGACACGGGGAATCCCAACCCCGTTCTTGCGTAACTGAGTCCCTCCATGCGGGACTCAGTTACACAAGAACGGGGCGGATTGGGCGGGGTCGCGGACCATTGGTACGCTCACGGTGGTGAAGTTGGAAGAGAGAGATGCGGCGCTGCGCGCGGATATTCGGCGGCTGGGCAACCAGCTCGGTGACTCGCTCGTGCGTCAGGAGGGTCCGGAGTTGCTCGACCTCGTCGAAGAGGTTCGGGCGATCGCCCGGAGGCTGACGGGTTCGGGGCCGGTCGAGGCAGACGATGCGCTCGATGCGCTGCTCGGCGGCCTCGATCTGGCAACGCTGAGCACACTGGTGAGGGCGTTCACCGCCTATTTCTATCTCGCGAACGTTGCCGAGCAGACGCACCGACTCGACGAGCTCGCCGCTCGTACTCGGCGTCAGCGGGGCTGGTTGGAGAGCACGGTTGACCAGATCGAGGCTGCCGGGTTGGAGAGAGCAGAGATTGAGCGTCTCTTGGAGCGGCTCGAGCTGCGTCCCGTGTTCACGGCTCATCCCACAGAGGCGTCTCGACGTTCGATCCTCACCAAGCTCAACGCTGTCTCAGACCTGCTCGATGAGCGTCTCGACACGCGAGCCACGGAGGCCGACAAGCGTCGTATCGATCGTCGTCTCGCTGAGCTGATCGACCTCATCTGGCAGACGGACGAGCTTCGCCATGATCGCCCGGATCCCAGGGACGAGGCTGCGTCGGTGATCTACTACCTCGATGAGTTGTTCAAAGGGTCTGTGCCGGAGGTTCTCGACGACTACGCCACCGAGATGATGCGTCTCGGAATCGATGTCGCCATCGACGACACCCCGATCCGGTTCGGTACGTGGGTGGGCGGCGACCGTGACGGGAATCCGTTTGTGACTGCGGCCGTCACCGATGATGTCTTGGCTGCCCAACACGATCATGCCATGCGTAACCTGATTGGAGCGGTCGAGGCGCTCGCTGGGGACTTGTCAACGTCGTCGAGGGTTCGCCGCGTCAGTGACGAGTTAGATGCGAGCCTCGAGGTCGACCGACGGCATATGCCGAATGTCTATGAGCGGTTCGGTGTCCTCAACGCTGAGGAGCCGTATCGGCTCAAGTTGGGCTACATACACCAGCGACTCATCAACACTAGAGAACGCATGGCTTCGGGCTCTCGCCCCGTACCCGGCAGAGGATATGCCACGATCGGTGAGCTTCTCGCCGAGCTTGCTTTGATCCACCGATCCCTTCTCGACAACAGGGGAGGACTGGTGGCTACCGGTATGGTCGCTCGGGCGACGCGCACAGCCGCCACCTTCGGTTTCCATCTTGCGACGATGGACATCCGCCAGCTCGCAGCGAGACACCACGAGGCTATCGACGAACTGTTCAACCGGCTCGCCATTCCCTACAACGAGCTCGATGCGACAGGTCGCGCCGAGAAACTAGCCGAGGAGTTGCGGGGTCGGCGACCGATGACCACCACCGCGGCGGAGGTGAGCGAGGAGACGGCGGCGACACTCGAGGTATTCCGCATGATTCGACGTGTCAAGGAGCGGTACGGCACGGACCTCATCGAGAGCTATATCGTCTCGATGACCCGTGACGTCGACGACGTCCTTGCCGCTGCGGTGCTCGCTCGCGAGGCCGGGCTCATCGACGTGCCGGGCCGCATCGCCGAGCTTGGTTTCGTGCCACTCCTCGAGACGACCGAGGAGCTGCGGATGGCTGACGACCTGCTCGATCGTCTCCTGGGCGTCGAACCGTATCGTGAGATCGTCCGCCTCCGCGGTGACGTCCAAGAGGTGATGCTCGGCTATTCGGATTCGAACAAGGCCGGTGGCATCACCACATCTCAGTGGGAGATCTACAAGGCGCAGCAGCGATTGCGTGACATTGCCAAAGCGCATGGTGTTGTCTTGCGGCTCTTCCACGGGCGCGGCGGCACGATCGGTCGAGGTGGTGGACCGACACACGAAGCGATCCTCGCCCAGCCGTTCGGGACCGTCGATGGGCCGATCAAGATCACAGAGCAAGGTGAGGTGATCGCAGACAAATACGGCCTACCCGAACTCGCCGCCCGCAACCTCGAACTGACCCTGTCGGCGGTCATCGAAGCATCGCTGCTCCATCAATCGCCGCGCCAGCCCCGAGAGCAGCTCGTTGTGTGGCGTGACACGATGGACGCGGTGAGCGACGCGGCCTACAAGGCATATCGTGGTCTCATCGAGGATCCTGATCTCGTGGAGTACTTTCTCAGCTCTACCCCTGTCGACGAGTTGGGTGCCCTCAACATCGGTTCACGCCCATCGCGGCGTCCCGACGGCTCAGGGTCACTAGATGATCTCAGGGCGATCCCGTGGGTGTTCGGATGGACCCAGTCCCGCCAGATCATCCCCGGATGGTTCGGTGTGGGATCTGGACTCGCCGCCGCTCGCGATGCAGGACACGGTGCAGCGATCCACCAGATGTATCAACATTGGTCATTCTTCAAGACCTTCATATCGAACGTCGAGATGACCCTAGCCAAGACGGATCTCGGAATCGCCAAACGATACGTGCAGGCACTCGTGTCCTCCGAGCGTCGTCACCTGTTCGACACCATCGAAGCGGAATACCATCGAAGCGTCGCCGAGATCCTCGCCATCACGAACGAAGGCGCACTGCTCGAAGCCAACCCCGTCCTCCAACGAACCCTGCGAGTCCGAGACACGTACCTACAACCGCTCCACCACCTCCAGGTGAACCTGCTCGAGCGTTCGCACGACACGAACCACGACGACCCGGTCCTGAGGCGTGCGCTGCTGTTGACGGTCAACGGAATCGCAGCCGGACTTCGCAACACGGGATGACTGTGGCACCTCTTTCAGAATGCCCTTAGGCATCCCGACGGAACATGTGCGTCGTAGGGGCACCCGCCTAGTGGGTATTCAATTTGACATTTTGTCAAGATCCAGTGAACCTCGGCGCAGCTTTGCGGCTAGATGATCAAGGTGTGTGGTGGGGAAAATATGAGATGACCGTCAACCTCAGTCACAAGCAGCGTCGCGCCCTCGCTTATAGCATCCCCGTCCTGTCAGTCCTCGCCGCTCTCGCGATCGGTGCCGTGATGCTCGTCCTCCTCGGTGCCAATCCGATCGAGGGATTTGCCAAGATGTTCATCGGCGCGTTCGGGTCCGTCGACGCCCTGGTCTCGACGACCTTGAAGGCCACACCCCTGCTGTTCGTCGGTGTCGGCATCGTTATCGCCTTCCGGGCGAACGTCATCAATATCGGGGCCGAGGGTCAGATGGTGCTCGGTGGTCTCTTTGCCACGATCGCAGCGCTCTACCTGCCGGAGATGCCGTCGATCATCATGATCCCGGTGGTGCTCCTCGCCGGGGTCGCCGGAGGCGCGTTGTGGGGTTGGATCCCAGGTGCGTTGAAGGCGTACTACCAGGTGAATGAGATCCTCAGCACGATCATGCTGAACATCGTCGCTGTGCAGTTGATGAACTACCTACTGCGTGGTCCACTCATAGACCCTGCAGAGATCGAGCGCGGCACGCGCATCCCGCAGACGGAGCGGCTCGCCGAGTCCGCGGACCTTCCCTTTCTCTTCGGTAGCGACCGACTGCACATCGGTCCTGTCCTTGCCGTCATCACAGCGATCGCCGCGTACTATCTCTTGTGGCGAACGCCGCTCGGATATCGCCTCCGTGCCGTCGGCCTCAGCGAACACGCAGCCCGGTACGCAGGGATCCCCGTACGTCGAACGATCGCTCTCGCGCTCACTCTCTCTGGCGCTCTCGCCGGTCTCGCCGGAGCGGTCCTCGTTTTCGGAAGTGAGAGTCACCGCATGGTGACGGACGGCTCCACGACGGGTTTCACGGGTGGTGCCGGGTTCAACGGGATCGTGGCGGCGTTGTTCGGTGCCCTCCATCCGATCTGGACGATCCCTGCTTCCTTCCTGTTCGGCGGCCTTCTCGTGGGCGGCCAATCTCTTCAGCGAGCCGTCCAGGTGCCGTCGGCGCTGATCGTGGCCCTCAACGGTCTTGTCGTCGTGTTCGTCGTGGCTGCCGATCGGTATCGCGTGAAGCTGCTCGAGACCGATGTCCGAGACCTCCAGATCCTCGACGAGGACGCCATGACCGGCGGCGACAAAGTCTCCGCGATGGGCTCTATTCATGACCGCGCGCCTGGCGGGACCGGCCCATTCGATGAGGGCGGGCCACCGTGAGCGAAGTGTTCACCACTGCCGTGCTCGTTGCCGTCGTGGCCTCAACGATCCGGCTCACTGTGCCGTTGCTTCTCGCCGCCCTGGGGGAGACGTTCGGCCAGCGAAGTGGTGTTCTCAATCTTGGAGTGGACGGGATCATGCTGCTGGGGGCGTTCACCGGCTACTACGTGGTGCTGAAGACCGGCAACGTCTGGCTCGGGCTCCTCGCAGGGGCGATCATCGGTCTCGCGCTCGGTGTCGCCTCGGCGGTGATCGCCGTCACGCTGAGGGCCGAGCAGGGTATCAGCGGTATCGGCATCTATCTCTTCGGCCTCGGGATGAGCGATCTGCTGTTTCAGAAACTCGTCGGTACGCCGATTCCGATCGAAACCTTCCCGCCCGTGCGTATTCCGCTGCTTGCCGACATCCCCTTCATCGGAGAGATGTTTTTCCAACACAGTGCTGTGATCTACCTCGCATTTCTGGCGGTCCCCGTCAGCAGGTTCGTCATCACACGTACGACGTTCGGGATGAAGATCCGAGCCGTGGGTGAGTATCCCGAAGCCGCGGACACGCTTGGTGTCAGCGTTGCGGGTGTCCGCTATGCGACGCAGATGATCGGGGGCACGCTTGCCGGGATCGCCGGTGGCGTCCTCGCAATCACGCTTGGTATTTTCCAGCAGAACCTGACAAACGGCGCGGGATTCATCGCGATCGCCCTCGTCTACTTCGGTGCGTGGCGACCGATCGGCGTCATGGCGGGTTCGCTGTTGTTCGGCTTCGTCAATGCTCTCGTGTTGGAGTTGAAGACCCTGGATGTGATCCCGCGGGACCTGTCTAACCTTGCGGCCATGGCCCCCGCGGTGATCACGATCCTGGCGCTTGTCTTCGTCGCCAGGCGCTTCCGGGCGCCGTCGGCGTTGACCAAGCCGTTTGCAAGAGGAACATAGAGGACCGTGCGGTCCCGTATTGGAGGAGGAACCTTGAGGAAGAGAAGTATCACAGCTATCGCGCTGATCGCGGTCCTTGGACTGATCGGCGCGGCATGCAGCAGCAGCGACTCGGGCGGTGCCGATTTCAGGATCGCGATTGTTGCACCGTCGGCCTCGAACGATCTCGCATTCACCCAGTCGATCGTTGACGCGGTGAATACGCTCGACGGAGTGGGAGAAATAGCCGTTACCGACGGCACGTTCATCGTTGAAGATGCCGCTGCCGCCATTCGTGGCTATGCGGCCGAGGGCTATGACCTGGTGATTGCCCACGGATCACAGTACGGCGGCTCGCTACAGGAGATCGCACCGGATTTCCCCGACGTCTCGTTCGCGTGGGGCACTTCGGCGGACACGTTCGGTTTGGACAACGTCTACTCCTATGAGGCCGCGTCGGATCAGGGCGGAACGGTCATGGGAATCATGGCGGCTGCCTTGTCGAAGAACAACAACATCGGGGTCGTCGGTCCGATCGAGGTTGGCGACGCAAAGCTGTACGTCGATGGATTCGAGGCCGGTGTGCTTCAGCAGAATCCCGGGGCGACGGTCAATATCAATTACATCGACTCGTTCAGTGACGTCGCGCTTGCCTCCGAAGCAGCACAGTCGCTGATCAGCAACGGCGCAGACGTCCTGACCGGGACGGCCCAGATGGTGGTCGGCGCGGTCGGTGTTGCCAAGACGAAGGGTGTGCTCTGGTTCGGTACGCAGTCCAACCAGACGAGCCTTGCCCCCGACATTGTGGTCGCATCACAGGTGTACCACTGGGAGGTGATCCTCAAGGACATCGTCGACAACGTGAAGAAAGGCAAGCTCGGCGGTGAGATCTACCAGATCAATTTCGCCAATGACGGATTGGTGATCGAGTACAACGACGCGTATGACCTTCCGGCCGATGTGAGGAAGCTTGGCGACGACGCCGTCGCGAAGTTCAAGGCACAGGGATAGAACTGAATTGGGTAGGGGGATCGGCCGATCCCCCTACCCAATTCAGGAGAAGTAGGTGAAGGTGGGCTAGATGCTCGAGATGCGTGGAATCACGAAACGATTCCCCGGTGTGCTCGCGAACGACCGCGTCGATTTCGATGTCAGCGCCGGCGAGGTGCATACCCTGCTGGGCGAGAACGGGGCGGGTAAGAGCACGCTCATGAAGATCCTCTACGGCCTTTACCAGGCCGATGAGGGGGAGATCCGGCTCGACGGTGAGCCAGTGGCGATTGACAGCCCGACGGCGGCGATCGAGCTTGGGATCGGGATGATCCATCAGCACTTCATGCTGGTTCCCACTTTGACGGTGGCAGAGAACGTCGCTCTCGGCCTGCCGTCGAGCCGTGGCTTCCTGACCGATCTGAAGGTCGTGTCGAGGAGGGTTCTCGAGCTTTCCGATCGGTACGGTCTCGAACTCGACCCGTCGGCTCTCGTATGGCAGCTCTCCGTCGGTGAGCGTCAGCGGGTGGAGATCATCAAGGCGCTCTATCGTGAAGCCCGGCTGCTCATCCTCGACGAACCCACGGCCGTTCTCACACCGCAAGAGGTTGATCAGTTGTTCACCACGCTGCGCCAACTCACCGCCGATGGACGTGGCCTGATCTTCATCTCTCACAAACTCCACGAGGTACTTGCCCTCAGCACGCGCATCACGGTGCTGCGCAACGGCGCGGTGACCGGCGAGGTTCCTGTCGAGAGCGCCACTCGGGAGAGCCTTGCGAACATGATGGTCGGGCGGCAAGTGAAGCTGAGCCCGGACAAGCTTCCCGCAGAGCCGGGAGAAGTCGCTCTCGAAATCCGCGATCTGACGGTCATGGGTGACCGTGGCGTCATCGCCATCGACAATCTCAATATCGACGTTCGCAAAGGCGAAATCCTCTGCATCGCAGGCGTGTCTGGGAACGGCCAGCGGGAATTGGCCGAGACCATTGCGGGCCTGCGTTCGCCCGAGAGTGGGACCGTCAAGGTCGCAGGTACCGACGTGACCGGCGCGACCCCGAAGAAGGTCCGTCGGGCCGGCCTTGCGTACGTTCCAGAGGAACGCATGCGGGAAGGTGCGATCGGCGGCTTCACGGTTTGGGAGAACGTCCTGATGATCGACTACGCGAGCTCGGGCTATCTGAAATACGGTATGTTCGATTTTGGAGCGATCAAGGAGCATTCCAACGAGCTTGTCGAGGCATTCGACGTGCGCACCCCTTCGCTCGAGACGTCGTGTCGGAGCCTCTCTGGAGGAAACATCCAGAAGCTGATCATGGCACGCGAGCTGTCCGCGTCTCCGACGGTCCTCGTCGCGTCTCAGCCGACGCGTGGGGTCGACATCGGTGCCGCCGAGTACATCCATCGCCGCTTGATCGACAAGCGGAACGCTCTTACGGACGCCGAATTCACCCAACAGGAGTCGATCGAGCACCGTACGGGATGCACGGCGATCCTCATGATCTCGGAGGATCTCGACGAGGTGTTCGGACTCTCGGACCGGATCGCCGTCATGTACGAGGGAAAGATCATGGACATCGTGGACCCGAAGACGACAACTCGCGAGGAAGTCGGACTCCTGATGGCAGGCGTCGGTGCCGACAACGATGAGGGGTCCCCGAACGTTGTCCAGGAACCCCTCGTCTGATTGTCGTATGCCCGGTGGGGTCAGTTCTGGACCCTCACCGTGTCGTACATGATGTGGAGGAACGGTTGGTCGTTGCCGTTCGGCAGGGTGAAAGCTGTGGGCACCGGGCTATCCGGTACTGGTCCGTCCTCGTTCAGAGCGACCGGCGGCAGGATCAGGTGTGCCTGCAGTGAGCCCTCCGGGTCGACGTCCGCGTTGAACGCGAGCTCATAGCCGGCATCGTCGCTGCTACGAACCCGCTCGGAGAGCATGAAGTGCACGAATCGCTTTTGCTTCTGGAGTTGGCCGTTCACGTACAGGTCTCCGGCACCCCAGAAGGCTATGAAGGCCATCAGTTGCGGCATGAGCGGGGTGCCGATGCCAGTGGCTCCGTGCTGGAGCACGTTGACACCGACGCCGCCGAAGTTCTCATGATCGACCTCAGGCAGCGCCTTCTTCACGACCAGCCGATACGAGTTCTTGCCGTCAGGACTCGTGAACTTGAACTCTGCGTTGATCTGGTCTTGGGTCGATGATTGCGACACCGCGGTCACATCCGTCACCTTGACCTTTGCCTCACCCGTGATGGGTGCCCACTTGTTCGAGAATGGGGTCATCATCGGGGTCTCCCCGTCCCCACTGACGAAGTAGCCATCGTCCGTGGCCGCGCGCTTGGTGAGCGGGAGCAGGTCCAAACCTCGCTCTTCGCCGGGTGTTCCGAAGACGGCTGGATCGAGTCCCCGCGGACCGGGGAGGATCCAGCGGACGTCTCCGTCAGGGTGTGCGTCCATCCCGACCGAGTTTGGAGCGCCGATCACGGTCTGTTTCGACGACGAGTGCGCAACGGCTACGACCGCCGTTGATACGATCATGAGCGACACCGTCAGCGCGATGAATAGTGTTCTTCGACCTTTCACGGAACCCTCCTACAGGTTGGTTGGCCGCCCCGATCATCAACCGGGACGATGACACAACGACGGGCCACACGGAGTGGGTACGACTTTGTCGCCTGAGCGACAATGTTCTGTCAGACGTCGGGGTAGGAGCCGTGGTCACCCCCGGTGAGACCGTCGTTAGCATGCGTACTCGTATCCGAGATCGGTGGGCGCGATGGAATACCGAACTGTGAGTGAGCGCGGAGTCGTAGCGTCGGTGCTACCGCTGTTCGCAGGTCTGGCGCTGTTGATGATCGGAGACGGCCTACTCGGGTCGCTGCTTGGTATTCGCGCCGACATTGAAGGTTTTCCGATCGTTGTGATCGGCGTCGTGATGGCCATGTATTACGGCGGCTTCCTTCTTGGATCGCTGACGATTCCGCGCTGGCTCGTAGCGGTTGGACATATCCGCGTGTTCGCGGGTCTCGCCGCGCTTGCAGGCGCGACCGCGCTGTCCTATGCACTCTCGACTTCTCCCTTGACGTGGGGTGTGCTGCGCTTCGTGGCCGGGTTGTCCATGTCGGGGTTGTACGTGACCGTGGAGAGTTGGCTGAACGATCGGGCCTCCAACGAAACGCGCGGGCGTCTGCTGTCTGTGTACATGGTGGTCGTCACCCTTGGACTGTCGTTCGGCCAGATCCTGCTCGGACTTGCCGACCCATCGGAGTCCACGCTGTTCATCCTGGTTGGCATCCTGATCTCGCTGGCGGTTGTTCCAATCGCTCTCATCCGAATTCCCGCACCCACTCGAACGATCCCGGTCGAGTTCTCAGTGCGAGCACTCGCACATGCAGCACCATTGGGCGTTGTTGTCGTCGTGCTCACTGGAGCCGCAGGTAGCTCGGTGCTAGCGCTTGGTGCCGTCTACGCCACGAACGTCGGCATGGAGCCGGGCCGAGTCGGAGTATTCATGGCCTCTTCGCTCGTCGGCGCGGTTCTGACCCAGTATCCCATCGGGTATATCTCGGATCGGTTCCCTCGTAGGCGAGTCATCCTGATTGTTGCCGCGGGTGCAGTTGTGTCCGCCATTGTGGCGGTCACCGTTGATTCCGGCAGTCCCTGGTTGTTCGTGCTCATGGGAGTGTATGGGAGCCTTGCCATCCCGATGTACTCGCTTGCCGTGTCACTGATCAACGACGCGATTCCTGAGATTCAACTCGTGGCGACTGCGGCGGGGATCATTTTCGTCTACGGAATCGGATCCATTCTGGGCCCTTTGGCCGTGTCTGGCCTGATGGCGGTGGTTGGCCCCGTCGGATACCTCTGGGGTCTGGCTGCGTTCTTCATGCCAGTCGTGGTATATGCGCTCGGGAGGATCATCTTCAACGCCCGACCGGGTCAGGGGCCATTCATCAGCTTACCTGCCCGGTCCTCGACGGCAGCCGCGCTGCTCGCGGAGCCATCTGACGATGAGCAGTGATCCTCGTTGACCGCTGTGTGAAAAACTACTGATGGTCGCGGCGGTTGGCCACTGTCTCCCGTGTTGTTCAGCGGTCGAGGAACACGTCGATGATCGATCGCGCAACATCGGCTGCACGGTTTGCTTTTGGCAGGCGAGGATTCCACGTTGACACGGACGCTGCGACCACCCGTCCCGACGCTGCCAGGGTCGCCACCGCGGCACGAACAGTGTCGGCCGATGGGCCACCCGGTGCCGGGTAGTTGATGGCAGGCAGGTCCGAGGGGTCCACCACGTCGACGTCGATGTGGACGTAGATCGGCCCCGGCGGGGGAGCGGCCGTTACAACGTCGTGTACAGACATCACCGTCATGTTGGAGTCAGCGACGGCCGTATCTTCGTATCGATCCAGGTCGCGGGCATCCACGAGAACGATCCGCTCATCAGCGAGTGGGCGCAGCCCCGTTGCCTCAACGATCGTCTGCTCGCCCCTACCCGTGATCATCGCGAGTGGCATGCCTCCGAGGAAGCCCGAGCGCGTGGTCTCCCATGTGTTGAAGTCTCCGTGTGCATCGAACCAGTACAGCGTCGGGTCGACGCCCTTCCGCTGGAGCCCGGCGAGGACGCCGATCACCGAAAGGCAATCGCCGGCGTACACGAGCGTCGGCCCGTCATCGGCGATGCGAGAGGCCAGTCGATCGTAGAGGACGGCCATCCGCCGCTGCGCCACGCTTCCAGGCCCGGAAGCTCGCGACGTCTCGTAGTCGTCATCGTCCGGTAGCTCGGGCGTGAGAACCTCGGAGGGTGACGGTACCTCGAAGTCGTCCATGAACCGACCGACGTAGTATGGGACAGAGAGGACTCTCATGGCTCCACGCTACCTCACCGGCCGGTGCCGGTGCGAAGGGTTCGTGGGACCGATGACTCCCTTACTTCGTACCGTAGGTGATGGCGTGGACCGGTGTCATCTCGACCACGTCTGCGACCGTCGTCAGCGGCATGCCCCCCTGAACTTCAATGCACGAGGTGGGTGTCGAAACAGCACTTCTTCTTCAGTTCTCCCTCGAGGGAGGACAGGCGAGTCTTCGAGCCTGGAGGGTGTCGCAAGGCGGATAGTCGTGGCACGACCCGGTCCCTCATCCCCCTGCATAACGACAGAGTCGTTATGTCGTCCCCCTTGAAAGGGGGACCGACTGCCCGGGTAGTTCTGCATAGAAAACATGCGGCACCAGATGCTCGACAACCCTTCCAACCACAGGCATGCCACACGACGGGCAATGTCCAGATCGCGGATTGAGGTTGAAGCTCGGCTGTATCGGTCGTCATGCGTGGAAACTGCCGTGCGCATCGAATCGGTACAGCGTCGAATCAATCCGTTGACGTTGCGATCCACATGGAATCCGGAAGCGCCACAAGTGTCGACCCTGTTCCGAAGATACTCGCGCATCACCAAGGCCTCCGGGCGATAGCCTCGATCGGTTTTATGCCCTGTCCAAATCGGGCAATGGCCTCGCGGTTCTTCTTCAGCTCACTGTAGGCGATAAAGCGAACGTCCAGAAGATCGGCCACTCGACTGAAGGCAGGACGCTTCAACTGTTCCCAAATGTCAGTCTCGCGGGCATCGGGGGCGACTAAGAACAGCGACAACTCATCGTGCTCCAGACCTAGCGCAAGGTCCGACATCCGTAGGATTCCGGAGTAGATCGAGGTCGTGTGTTCGACCTCGAAGGCTGCCACCACGCGACCGGTGGCCGAGTCGACCCAGAGTACGTCGATCAATCGGATTGCATCGAATGAAGCGGTCTTTCTCAGTGTCTCCGACAGCCTATCAAGGCAGCCTTCGGCCAGGCGCCCGCCGTCGTAGGGTCGGTTCACGTCGTTGCTCGCGATCCACACCTCGAATCCCACAGCCTTCCCCAGATCTCGTAGCCAACCCTGGATCTCGGTGTGGGTGTGGTCCTGATCATTTGCCTTTTGGATCGCAATATTGGCGCGGTCGGACTCTGCCCGGACATCGGCTAAGTTCCTTTTCCCATTGCGTAAGTGCCGCCTCATCCAAGTCACGTGGTGGCGCCGGGTATCTCCCAGAGCCGACGTCGAACAAGAAGCCCGCAATCGCTCCGAGGTCATTCGAAAGAAGATCCCTGTACTTCGAGTTCAACTCCAGAATCCCGCGACGCATCGCCAGGTACCCGTCCCACCGACCCAACTTCACGTTAGACCCGGTTATGGCGTTGAAGCCTTTCACGATCTTGGTGTTGGAGGGCGAGATCACAGTTGGGTGAAGAAAGTAAAGGATATTGGCGGCGGCAGGTCCAAGACCCTTGATCGCCGCGCGGTCCAATGTGCGAATGGCTTCTATGACCTCAGACTCCTCGCCAGAACAGCCGACGCAGGTCTGGAGGAAACGGCCGAAAGCGAGCTGATTTTCGGGACTCTCGTAGATGTCGGGGATCCGCAGTTTCGGTTTCCAGAGAAAGGCGTGGTCGGCGCCTCGGAAGATCTGCCTCTGTTCTGCAATGGACTTGACGACCGTCTCGAGCGAGGAGCCTTTGTAGACGTTGCCGAAAGTATTCGCCTCAATCTCGGCTACGACCACTGAGATTCCCTGCCGAATGGAACGGAAGTTCTTCAGCCGCTCTTCCCAGAGAAACCAGGTCTGGTATGTGCCCAGAGGGTCCTCGCGCCAGCGCGTCAGGCGGTGGCGCGAGGAGTCGATCGCGGAGATCTCGGGGTCAAACGCGTTGTTCAACTTGCTCCTCTACGAACCATGCAATGGCCTGGCGAGTGGGAGCCGGAGGGTACACCGTCGGTACGCCAGATGGCCACCCATGCGTTCACGCAGGTTCGAATGCAGGATCCCACATCGTGGCAGGAAGGGGGGAGCGTCTGATACCGCGCCATGCTTTCGCACCCTCTGCCGACCGCGTCCTTTCGGCATGTGCTCCGCTGCTCTGGACGTCGCACACCGTCGAGGGTTGTTCGGATACGACGAGCGGATCGCGATGTACTACCCCAACTTCGGTACTGGCTGGAAGCAGGATGTCGCGGTTCGCTGGCTCTTCTCGTGTCAGGAGCGGGCCTGCGCCATCGATGAAGCGATCGGTCTCGATCTACTCGGCGACCCGGTCGCGGGGCGAAAATCAGAAGCGGGTACCGATGACTCCCTTACTTCGTACCGTAGGTGATGGCGTGGACCGGTGTCATCTCGACCACACCAACGTCACGGAAGCCGTGACGGGTGAGGAGTTCGAGGTAGTACTTGATCGGCAGCAACTGGTCGTTGATCAAGGCCTCGAAGTACTGGATTCCGCTCATGACCCTGCCGGGAACTGTGCGCAGACCTTTCGAGTCGTCGGGGAAGGGGAAGTCCGAGTTGAGGAAGAAGCCGCCGGGTTTGAGCGCTCGATGGATCGATGCCGTCACGGCCTCGATGTCGCGACACTCGTGCATCGAGACGTTGATCGTGACGGCGTCGTACTCATCTTCCGCGTCGAAATCCTCCATCGTCGAGTGGACGAGCTCGATCCGATCGCTGAATCCGGCCTCGGCGATCCTGGCCTTTGCCAGCTCGAGGGAATAGGCGTCGCCGTCGAGTCCCACGAGACGTGTGTCGGGGAAGTGCGTGGCCAGACGGACGAGTCCGTAGCCTGTGCCGCAGCTGAGTTCGAGCACTGTTCCTCCGGCAGCAAGGCGCTCTTCTACGCCGGGGACGAGCGACATGCCGTTTGGGATGAAACGGTTGTTGAACGCCCCACCTGTGTCGGCCACGCCTTGGATGAATCCGTTTCCGACCTGGTCCCACCAGATGTGGTCGCCGGACGCCAGGTTGGCGGAGAATTGCTCGAACACCTCAGGCTGGGTCAGAACGTTGAAGACTCCACCTACGTATCCTTGTGATTCCTTGTCGAGCAAGAGAGTGGCCATATGGGGTGCCAGCTGGTAGGTGTCGGAGGTAGCGCCGTTCTCTAGTACGCCAGCGCCGAACGCCGAACGACACCAAACCTCCACGTAGAAGGGGTCGAGAGCAGTCTCTTCTGCCAGGTCCTTGGCCGTGATCGGGCCGTGTTTTGCTGTCGCTTCGATGACGCCGTGGTGCAAACCCATGGCGATCGTGTGTGCTCCGACGAGGCCGGCGGCCTGTGTGAGCAGTGCCCCGGCTTGTTCCTTCATCTCCATATCCTGTGGATCTCCTTGTCTCGGTGGTTGGAACCGTCGACGGAGAGGCCGGCCTCAGCCGACCGCTCCCCCCTTGTGAACTAGCTGTGCTCGGAAACCGGGTAGATCTCGTCGGCAACAAGGCCGTGGGCCTCACGGTGGACGGTGTTCGCATCCTCGGTGCTATCGGCCTCGACGAGGCAGAAGACCTTCCCTGCGTCCTCGTCCACCCAGTACTTGAGATAGTTGACGCCGTAGTTGCCCTGCGTCTCGAGATCCGCCTTGTGGGCTCCTGCGACATCGCTGGCGGAAACACCGCCCTCGATATTGTGTACATCCATGAACAGTCCCATGGTCTTCCCTTCCTCTTTGCGGACACCAAACCTCGACAACCCTCGCGTAGCGACGTCAAGAGGAGTTCAAAGAAAGGTCAAGGCTTCCTCGGAGGTCGGAACCGTTACAGCGATTCTTGGCGAGGCGTTGCCGTCTCACGGGGATCGGCCGGTCCCGGAAGGACGGGAGTGGCTCTCCCGGTTTTCTCCTGCGTTGCGCTGTGCTCTCCACAGCTGGTACACCCTGGACTGGAGCCTTCATGAACCGGATGGACCGCGGACCCAATGATCCCCGCCAACGGACTCCGGGAGGTCGCTGTCGGATCCATCGAAGCCCTCGTGTGCCTCACGCGTGTGAGGCGAGTCTGCTCACCAAGGACTGCAATTCAGCGACAGTTCAGACAATGCCGTGAGATGAGATCCAAGGTGCCGGCATGCTCGGGGCCGAGCATCGATTGGATGCGATCGAGCATGGCTGAGGGAGCGATCGGACCGCCGCAGACCTCGCAGGTCGACATCGATCCTGAATGAAGTACGTGACGGCCGAGGTTCAACTCAGCAACATCGAACCTGCGCTCCAGCGTGATGGCGCGGCGCTCGATCTCTGGACACGTCGCCACACACATCTCGCATCCGACGCAGCTGAACGGATCGAAGGAGATCTCAACGGCCCCATCGGATTGATCAGACATGAGTGCACCCGACGGGCACACTGTCGTGCACTGTTCACAGATCGTGCATGCTGATCCGTCGATGGTCACGACGCCGATGAAGCCAGATACTGTGGAGAACACAGTATCGGTCACATGCGCAAGGTCGGCGAGAGCGATATACACGTCAGCATCGCCGAAGCTTCGAAGGGTGTGCGACGCGTTCCCCTCGATCGCCTCCGATATCAGATTATCACCCTGGTCCCGGACTCGAGCGTCGGCCAACCCGAGTTCCTCGAGCATCAGCCTCGCGTCGGCTCTGTGGGCGATCAGTACATCATCGTTGCCGATTGTGCAGCCCGACTCGCTGCATGTTGGCGCTGCAACGGCTCCCGCACCGAGCACGAGCGGGGCGAGGAGCCAGCCGATTGTGAGCATGCCCGTACACGGTACTTCGACGGGATACCATCCATCGGTGAGTGGCTGGGGACGGGCATCACGACAGCGGAACTCGATTCCCACGGGTTGTTGCGAGGCAGCGACCGTCGCTTCCACCAGCGCCGCTATCTGGCCCTCGGTCACCGTCGGATTGACCGTGGCTTCCGTCGGGCAGGTCGTGATGCAGATTCCGCACGCAACGCACGCGTCAACTGTGTAGACAACGCTTCCGGAGTCCCACTCGAGCGCTGAAGCGGGGCACGCATCGACGCAGAGCCG